>DAOOPL010000014.1:0-15662 GCA_035388245.1 Bacilli bacterium
ACATGGGGATCATATGGGTCAACAAATACATCAAATATTATTTATACAATAAAAGGTAATAAAATAAAGGGCAGTTACCAAGGAATTTTAGGTTCATACTCTGGTCTAACAACAAGATTAGAATTGCCAGAAGGATATTTTAAAAATGAATCTACAACGTATGGAATATCAACATATTTTATAATAATATTATCACTTGGATTACTTGTTTATTCTGCTATATTATGGAAGAAATATGGTAAAGATGATATTGTTGTAGAGCCAGTAGAGTTTTATCCACCAGGAGGCTTAAATAGCCTTGAAATTGGATATATATATAAAGGTAGAGCGGCAAACACAGATGTTGTATCACTATTAGTATATCTAGCAAATAAAGGATATTTAAAAATACAAGAACATGAAACAAAAGGAATATTTAGAACAAAAAAAGATTATAAAATTATTAAATTAAAAGAAGCTTATGAAGGAGATAACTTTGCAGAAAAAATGTTTTTTGATCAACTATTTTCAGGTAGAGTAGAAGTTACAGAAGCAGATTTAAAGAATACTTTTTATACAACAATAAATATAATATTAAATGACCAAAATTCTACTGCAAATAAATATAAAATATTTGAAAAGAAATCATTAAGTAAAAAAGTATTAGTAATATTATTTATTATATTAACGTTTATATTAACATTTATTAAACCATTTATGTTTTTCTTATTTAATATATATTATGTAATAATATTTATGTTTTATGAAAAAATATATATTCTAAATTATTTTGTTGGATTTATATCTATTATAGGTATGATTATATTTGCAGCTATAATGAAGAAAAGAACTAAGTATGGTAATGATATGTTAGGTAGAATAAGAGGATTCAGAAACTTCTTAGAAACTGCTGAAAAGCCAAAATTAGAGGCTTTAGTAAATGAAAATCCTACATACTTTTATGATATATTACCATATACATATGTACTTGGTGTTTCAAGTATATGGATGAAGAAATTCGAATCAATAGCAATTGTACCACCAACTTGGTATGATAGTAATGACGTATTTAATATAGTGTACTTCAATAGCTTTATGAATAACACAATTACTAGTGCAACAAGCACAATGACATCTAGACCACAATCATCAGGTAGTAGTTTTGGTGGAGGTGGATTCTCTGGTGGAGGTTTCTCTGGAGGAGGCTCTGGCGGTGGAGGCGGAGGCTCCTGGTAAAAATAATTGTCATAATTTATGAAATGTGATATTATATTTATACAACTAACTTGCCAATAATTAATAGTACAATTTGTTTCGATAATTTATATTTTTAGGCAAGAAAAATATATTTATTCGAGTATACTTAGCAATAGCTATGTATACTTTTTTTATTAGAAAGGAGAAATAAAATGAATAATATAGTAAGTAAAGAAGATATTAAAATAGAGGAAATGATATATGAAATAAGTGGTAAAAAAGTTATGATAGACAGTGATTTAGCTAATCTTTATGGAGTTGAGACAAAAAGGATTAATGAAGCAGTTAGTAATAATCCTTTGAAATTTCCAGACAGATTTAGTTGGAAATTAAGTAATGAAGAGCAAATCATCTTGAGGTCGAAATTTTCGACCTCAAGAAACAATACATATGGTGGAACTAGATATAATGCAAGAGTATTTACTGAACAAGGTATTGCAATGCTTGCAACAATCTTAAAATCTAAAGTTGCAACCGAGGTCAGTATTAGTATAATGGATGCTTATGTGGCTATGAGGCAATACATAACTAGTAGCATATTGTCTAACAATATTGAATATAAAATATTGGAGCATGATAAAAGAATTAATTTATTAGAAGAAGCATTTAACAAGTTTAAAGAAAAGAATAATAGTATATTCTTTGAAGGACAAATATATGATGCTTATTCTCTACTTATAGAGATATTAAATAAATCTATTAAAGAAATAATAATAATAGATAATTATGCGGGGAAAGAATTGTTGGATATATTAAAAAATATTGATAAAAAAATAGCAATAATATCTAAAAACGTAAATAAAGAGTTAATCAATATATATACAAAACAATATGGTAATGTCATTTTTATAAACAATAATTCATTTCATGACAGATTTATCATTCTTGATAAAAAAACATTATATCATTGTGGATCAAGTTTTAAAGATTTAGGTAAAAAATGCTTTGCTATAAGTAGAATAGATGATTTAGAGATATTAGAAAATATAATAAAAAAACTTACATAACCATAATGGTTTGTAAGTTGATTTTTATTGGAGCAGGTGATGGGAATCGGACCCACGTATTCAGCTTGGAAGGCTGGGGTTCTACCATTAAACTACACCTGCACATAAGCACTTATATAATTATACTTATTTTTAGTAATGTGTCAATTATAAAAATGATTTTAATACTCCATAAGATAGAATACTAACTATTATTCCAGCCATCATAACTCCAAATAAACAAGCTAATAACGCTTTCTTTTTATCCATATTTATCATTGATGCTATTAAAGCACCAGTCCATGCACCAGTGCCAGGAAGAGGAATACCAACAAACAATAACAATCCCCAAAACTCATACTTACTTATATTATCTTTCTTTTTTAATGCTCTTTGCTCTATCTTTTCAACCTTATTTTTAAATACTGTTTTTTTCAAGTAATTAAATACTGGAGTAATAAACCATATAATAAATGGAATAGGAAGCATGTTACCTATAAAACAAATTATAAAACTAGGTAATAAATCTAAATTAAGTAATGAAGCAGCTATTAAACCACCACGTAATTCAAGTATTGGCATTGTAGATATAATAAATATTATTAATTCTTTACCAAAGGGTATTTCTTTTAAAAAATCAAGTATACTAATAAATGATTGTACTAAACTTTCTGTCATCTTTTCACTCCAAACTACTATAAAATTATAACATACATATTTTGTTTAGTAAAATATTAAATACATGTTATAATTATTGTGGTGATTATATGAAATATTTAATAAATAGAATAGCAAGAATGAATTTTAAAAAGATGTTTGTAACAATAGATAAAATTCATAAAAAAACTAATAAAAATAAATTATTACTATTTTTAGATATTGTTTACTGTGGTTTAAGATACCAATCTGGGTATATGGATTATTATTTACTAGAGTTTTATAATCTAAAAAATAAGGATAGAAAAACTTATATTACTAGAGGTATTAATAATAAATATATCAGACATTTTAACAATAGAAATTATTATCATTATTTTTCAAATAAAGATGAGTTTAATACAGAATTTAAAAAGTATTTGAAAAGAGATTTTATAATAATTAATAATAATGAAAAAGAGTTTAATAATTTTATTAAAGATAAAGAGTATATATTTTGTAAACCAAGAAATGGATCTTGTGGTAAAGGAATAGAAAAAATAAAAGTATCTGATTATAAGAATAAAAATTTATATAATTATTTAGAATCAAAGAAACTAACAGTAATAGAAGAATTAATAAAGCAAGATAAAAAAATGAATGATTTATATCCATACTCTGTAAATACCATTAGAATGGTTAGTATATTACATAATAATAAAGTAAATGTTGTTTTTGCATATCTTAGAATAGGATCATCTAAAAACTTTGTAGATAACTTTAATAGTGGTGGTATGGTAGTACCAGTTAATATTAATACTGGAGAAATAGAATTTCCTGCTATAGAAAAAGATGGTAATTTATATGAAAAACATCCTGATACTAATATATCAATAAAAGGATTTGTTATTCCAAGATTTAATGAAGCAAAAGAATTGGTAGAAAAAGCGGGAAAAGAAATAAAAGAAATAGGTATGGCTGGTTGGGATATTGCAATTAGTGATAAAGGGCCACTTATAGTAGAGGCTAATGAATTACCAGGTCATGATATATATCAATTACCAGTACATAGAAAAACAAATAAAGGATTACTTGAGGAATTACATAAAATAATAAAATTATAGTATTGATATTTATAAAATAATTATGTATAATCTTATCTGTAACTTATGTTACAGATATATGCGGGTGTGGCGAAATTGGCAGACGCACTAGACTTAGGATCTAGCGGAGTAATCCATGGGGGTTCAAGTCCCTTCACCCGCACCAAATAAAAATAAAATAGCTAAAAATTATAGCTATTTTTTTATATATTAAGAATCTGTCTATATAAAAATAGTAAGTATTATTACTTACTATTTTATTGTTTTACCAGCACTATTTTGTCTTTTTTCTAAGTCCTCTAAATACCATTGTGTTTTTATTATTTCTATATATGCATTCTTTTCGTCTTTATAACAACAATCCATAAAATATCGATTTGCTTCTTCAAAACTATCAAAGAAACAGTATTTACCATTTTTAACTTCAGCAAATTCATATGCACGAGATGTACCAGGCACATCCTTATTTTCTACAAAATATTTTTGAATAATGTGAGTTGCACCAACTTTTTTTGCATGAATAAGTGCAGCATCAAAGCTTTCGAACTCCAGATCAATATTTTCTCCCATGTTTCCTCCTCTATAAATGTATATATATATTATATATCTTTTAAAAGAAAAATTCAATATAAAAGCAAGTAATTTAAAACATCAGAAAAATAGTATATAAAAATAATACTTTTTATTTTTTAACTAGTGTAGTAGATGGTTGCAATTCTCTACAGTATGACAATTCCTTTATTACTTCAATTTCAATTGCAACTGTCCCAAGTTCATTTTCTTGCTCTTTTGTATAAAATCTCCTTAATTCATTTACAATTTCTTCTGTTGTTCTTCCATTAAACCCAACTGATTTTTTTGGAAGAGTATCATATAATTCAGTAAAATTTTTAAATTCTACTTTATTTAATATTAACAACATTAAGTATTCTTCTTGTTCTGGTTCTTTAAGCATTTTAATATAGTCTCCAACTTTCATTGCTTTTCTCCTAGAATCATTTGTCCTTACTTCGTATATTTTTCCCCCTCTTGCTACTAATTCAAAATATTCTGGTTTAATTTTCATTTCATGAATAGTTGGTTTTACTTCATTTTTCATATTATTTCTCCCCAATTTAAGAATATCATAAAAAATAATGTTTTGTAAATTAATATATATACTTTTTAATATATAATAATATTTTTATTGCAATATTTAGCTATTGTTATATAATAAATAATTAAACAAAGGAGAGTTTAAATTATGAGCAATGAATCGTATAAAAATAAATTAAGTACTTCAGCTTCTTCAAAACAGGAAATGGAGCAAGAACTAATGTTTTTAAATATGTTAGGATATAAAATGAAACCATTATATGAAACAAGATGGAATATTTTAGATGAAAATGATAATATTGTGGGATATATTCAAATAAAGAGATTACGTAAAAAAAATGTAGAAACTGGTGAACCAGCAGTTTATGGTTATGTCACAGAAATAGATAGTGAAAGTATTAGTTTAAAAGATAGAAGAGAATTTGATGATAAGAGTGAGCATTTTTATTGTGAATTCAATATAAAAAGAGAGGGTGAGCTTGATAGAGCAGAAATAAGTTTTGGAAAATATCCACGCATTACAATTTGGAGTAAACAATATGGTTTTATGAACTTTTATATTGATAGTAATACTCTTTATGCTAATTATAAAAGTCAAACTGAAACATTCAATGTAGAAGAACTTGTTATATTTAAATATACTAAAAATAATGAAACAGATATTTATTCAAAAAAAGAATATATATATCAAATAAGACATTGTGATAAAGAGCACGAGCTTAATGACAACGATAGTATTGGAAGAAATACACGAGAAATTAGTGTCAAGTATGACCTATGGGGTAATAAAGAAAATGAAGTAAAAGTAGAGAGAAGAACATGGAAAAATGGGAAGTTAATAAGCAATATTACTAATACTTGTTCGGGTACTGTTGAAGAAGCAATTGAAAAACAAAAAATGGGAATTGATGCTATAAGTCGTTTTAGATATATATTAAATGATATACTACCTTTTAAGCAAGAAATAGTAAGCGCAATAACAACTAAAACACCATATATTGTAGAACAAGGAGTAGAACTATTTTTCTCAGACATTATTGAACAATTTAAAGATAATCCATGTTTAGATTGTAAAACAAAAGGAACATGTGATATGCTTGAAATAACAGAACAAAATTGTATATCATTAATGAGATATAAACAGTTAAATGGTAAACCTTACATAAAAGTAAAATAGCATTAAAACTAGTTTGGGTATTACAAAGATGGTTTGTAAATATAATATATTATAAATTGAAAGGGTTTTGGTATGAATAATTTAATATATAATCATTTTAATAATTTAAATATAAATAGAGAGATAGAAAAAATAAAACAAGCAGATATTGTTAATATTAGAGTAAGTACAACAGATAAGGGATTGCTATTTTTGCTTGGCATATTATTTGCAGCAGGTAAAAGAATAAATATAATTAATAAAGAAGATTCTGACTTTAAAAAAGACTTAAGTTTAAAAGAAAATTTTGATATAAAAACAAATAATAAATCATTTTATATTATGTCTTATGTATGGGAAAAACTCAGTGATGATACGTTCCCAAATAAAGATTTTTCAAATATAAAAAATGATTTTAATATACTTATTGAAAACATTAAAAGATTAGGTATTAAAGTAGAAAAAATAGAAAATAATCCAATTAGTAACAAAGTATTTTTAATTTGTCCAGTAAGGGATGCTACTGCAACTCAAGTAGAAGAAGTAGGACATTATATGGATGATATTAATGCAAGAGGATATAAATTATATGTACCACATATTGATACGGTTCAAAAAGATATACTTGGTGGTTATGCAATATGTATACAAAATGCAAGGGCAATTGGTGAATCAAATATAGTACATATATATTATGATCAAAATAGTAAAGGTAGTTTATTTGACTTAGGTATTGCATATTATATGAATAAAAATATATATGTAATTAATGAAGATAAAATAGTTTATAATAATGATGATTTTGGTGACAATATAGTAAGAACTTGGAATGAGAAATTGAAACAAAAAAGTAGAATATATAGTAAACAAAGAAAAAGAACTTAAAAGTAACAATTTATTGTTGCTTTTTGTTTACACTAAATATGTTAATAAAAAATAATACTTTTAAATATGCTATAATTTTATTATAGGAGATTACTATGGAACAAAAGAAAATAGACAATATAAGTATATCTGCAATAATAAAATTATATTTATATCAAAAGGGAATATTTGTATCAGATGATTTTTATGATGAATTGGGGGATTCTACTTATAGTGGTTATAGAACAACATCTGGTATATTTATGAAAATAGGTGGTACCTTATCAGAAGAGGAATTTGAAAGTTTAAAAACAAGTGGTGATTTGCTTGCTGATTTTCCTAACATTACTTATGAAGAGTATTTAAGAAATAGAGAATGGGCAACTGCTCAAATATTTAGAAAATCATCCATGACAGAAGAAATTAAAAATAGTACTTATTTTGAACTTTGTTTTGATAATAATGGGAGTTTTTATATTAGTGGTCAGTATGTTGATAGTAGTGGTCAAAAACAAGCTATTAGAATAAATGATATTGGTATATTTAAACAAGGAAACTATGATGATAGTAAAGCAGTAGCAGTACAAGCTGGTGGCATAAGAATAAGAGATAGCTTATGTGGTTCAAATTGTATAAGTGGATGTTCTTTTTGTTCATTTGGATCGGGAGCTAATAATTATAGAGAAGGAACATTTACTGAAGGGAAATTATATGAAATAAAAGATGATATTAAAGCATCAGTTGTCCAAAATGGAATATCAGCACTATTTATAACAGGTGGTAATCCAAGTTTAAGTGATATGAAAAACTGGACATATTATTTAGAAGAAAGTATTAAGGCATTTAGGCAATCAACAGCAGAACAAGGAATGGATTCAAGTACAGTTGATGTAATGCTAACACCAAGAAGTTTTGATAAATATATAGATACTAAAGAAAACTATTTAGCATATTTAAAGTATTTAAAATCATTAGGAGTTACAACAGTATCTCCAAATATGGAAATATGGAGCGATGAGAAGTTGCAAGAATATTGCAAATCAAATGATAAAAATAAAGGTACTACAAAATCAGAAATAGGTCATGATGGATATTTAAGTTTTATAGATGCATCAGTAGAAGTAATGGGTAAATTTAATGTAAGATCAGCATTAATTGTAGGACTCAACACAAAAGATGAAATTAAAGAAGCAATAGATGTTTTAATAAACAAAGGATGTTATGTTACATTATCTCCTTTTAAAGCACCAGAATGTGTACAAACAGATATTAGATATAGTAATAATTTAAAATCATTAGAGCCTCCTATTGAAGATCTAATTGAATTAAGTGAATATTTAAAACAAAGAATAAAAGAATATTTACAAAGTTTATCAGAAGAAGAAAGAAAAATATGTGAAGCAAATATTGATAGATCATTAAATGCTCATAACTCTCACAATACATCTAATTTGTGTTCTGGACAAGTATTAGATAAAATAGAACAGGATGGATTAGAACAAGGACTTGATAGAAGTATTGTA
Source organism: Bacilli bacterium (assembly GCA_035388245.1). Classification (GTDB taxonomy): domain Bacteria; phylum Bacillota_I; class Bacilli_A; order RF39; family UBA660; genus DAOOPL01. The sequence goes on from DAOOPL010000014.1 coordinate 8,600, forward strand.
ACAAGTATCAATGATTTTAAGAAAAAACAAGCCACAAGTATTTAAAAAAAATCTACAAATATGTAGGTTTTTTTATTATATCTAATATGATATAATATATTTAAGGAGGGTTTTTGATGAAAGATAAAAAAGAAATTGCTGAAGATTTAGAAAAAAGATATTTTGAAATAATTAAAGAATTGTCAGAATTATCAGATAGTGAGTTGCGTTCTTTCGCATTAAACGAAAAAGATGCTAGGATTGTACAAATGGTTTTAGAATATAAAGGGCAAAGGTATAAAACTAAAAATATTAATCGTTTAAAAACGATAAAAGGTATTGAAACTGAACTATTAAAATTAAAAGAAATTTTAGATGAATTAAAAAGTATACCAGCAGTAAATTCTTATATAGAAAACATGAAAAAATTGTCAGCATTAAAGAACAAATTACAAGATATAAAAGATAAAAATGAAGAAGAAAAGTTATTTAACTGTAAGCACATTTGGTATATCATTAAAAATGATTCTGTTTATGGTGGCGATGCAAGTGATTCGCGTGGTAAGAAATATGCCTGTATGAAATGTGGCTATGATTCTAGAGAAAGCATTTATGCACTTTCAAAGGTCCAAAGAATGTTTTTTAATGAGTTTTATGATCAAATTAATAAAGGAATTAAAACTGATATCTTTTGTGAATATTCACTAGCTGAGACCTATCAAGAAATTGTAAAAGATAATCCAAATATTACTGATGAGGAAATAGTTAAATTGGTAGAATTAAGACTGGCTAATTCCACTGCTTATGTAAAAAAGCCTAATAAATTATAGGAGATTATAATGCAAGACAACAAAGACAAATTAGAATCATCAAGAATAAGAATTCTTAGAAGAATGGCTAGTATTAAAGCTAAAATAGAAAAACTAACTGGAGAAAAAATTGTACAGGAATATATTACTCAATGTAATAATATTATAAAATTAAATAATAATTTGGATAAAATAGAAGAAAAAATAAAATTAGAAACGATGATGAATTGTAATCATATTTGGATTATATCAAGTTTTTATACATTATCAGATGGCTATAAGAATCAAATTTATAAACATTATCGCTGTATAAAATGTGGAAGAGATACAAAAAAATTTGATGGAATATATTCAGATGTTTATTGTGATAATATGGATTCAGAAAGATCTAATTATATCTTATCAAAAATAGAAAATGAATTAAGAAGAGGAACTATTACAGATATTTATTGTCAATATGAAACAATAGAGTTATTATACAATCAAATAGTTAGAAAGTATCCAAAGATATCAAATGAACAAGCAGTAAAATATATTAAAAGAATTATTAATTTATCAAAGAGCAAAAGAATATCTGATAAAGAAAAAAGATTAATATTAAAAGAACCACATAAATATCTATGATGGTATGAAAGTGCTTAACAAGTGTAAATACTTGTTTTTTTTATTGACAGCGGGGGGGGGAATAAGCGTACTATATAATTATAATAATAAGAAGGAGAGACAAATGAAAAAGAAGATAATAATAGTCATATCAGTAGTAGTATTATTAGGAATAGGATTTGCGGCATATATATCATTTTTTAATACTAATGTAAAAAATAATAATAACTCTAATACATCAAATACTACAACAACCAAATCAAATAGCAAAGAAAATATTATACATACTGATATATTTACATACAATATTAACAATAAGAATAAAAAAGTAAAATTTGTTTATATCAAAGAATCTGGAGACAGCTTTAATGAAGCTTTTGCTAGTGATATACAAAGCGCAAAAGAAAGCGGTGACTATGTTTATAATGTTATATATTTAAAAATATTTATTGATGATGTTGAAATAAAGGATGTTAAATTTCTTATTCATATTAATACTGAATCTAAAAGTTCTAAATTTACTGATTTTTACAAAAAAACAGATATAAAAAAATTTATGGGAGAAGACAAAGAATATTTTGTATTTGCAATAACAGAACCACACCAATTTGTCGATGGACGAACCATACCAATTATTTTTAATGATCAGGGGAAATTATTATATAAAATAAATTTTACACAAAATTTTGGTACATGGGTAGTAGATAAAAATTCAAGATTTTATGAAAAAGATGAAATGTATTTAATTGGAAAAAATGCGGTATATTTTACTGAATTAATTTGTGGAGTTCCATATGATGCGAATGCAGATGAAGAAGACATAAGCAACGAGATAGTACAGGAACATATTTTAACTGTTGACAATGATGTCGTCAATATAGCGCCAGGTAAGATTTATAAAGGTGGAGGTGCTGGTGCACTTCCTGAATACTGCCAAGAGTAATTTATAATAGTCTATTAAAAATCTATTTATATAGATTTTTTCTTTTCTTGTTAATTATATTAAAATATATTATAATTATAAAAGAATAGAAGGTGTTTATTTGAACAAGAAATATAAAGTAATTGATGGTAATACTGCTTGTGCAGAAGTTTCATATTTATTTACAGAAGCAGCAGGTATTTATCCAATAACACCATCATCAGATATGGCAGAGTTAATTGATGAATGGAGTTTTAATAATAAAAAAAATTTTTATGGTAGTAGTGTTAAAGTAGTACAAATGCAGTCAGAAGCTGGTGCTATTGGTTTTATACATGGATTACTACAGGCAGGCACAATAGCAAGTACATATACTTCTAGTCAAGGTCTATTACTTATGATACCTAATATGTATAAGATAGCTGGAGAATTATTACCATGTGTAATAAATGTATCATCAAGAGCAATAGCAACTCATGCACTAAGTATTATGGGTGATCATCAAGATATATATGCAGTTAGACAAACAGGATTTGCAATATTAGCATCCTCATCTGTACAAGATATATATAATTTATCAATAGTAGCTAACTTATCTACTATGAGTGGTAGAGTCCCAATAGTAAACTTTTTTGATGGTTTTAGACTTAGTCATGAGTATAAAAAGATTGAAATAATTGATGAATCTAAAATAAAAGATATATTAGATTTTTCTAAAATAAATGAGTTTAAATCTAATAGTATATTATCTAAAAAAGTAATAAGAGGTACTGCTCAAAATGATGATATATATTTCCAAAATACTGAAGCTAGAAATACTATATATAATGATTTTCCAGATACTATAAATAATTATATGAAAAAGATAAATGAATTAACTGGAAAAGAGTATAAACCATTTAATTATTATGGTAGTAAAGATGCTGATAGTGTTATTATAGCTATGGGAGCAGTATGTGATACTATAAAAGAAGTAATAGATAACGAGAAAAATAGTAAAATTGGTTTAGTAGAAGTACATTTATATAGACCGTTTAGTAAGAAGTATTTATTTAATGTTCTTCCTAGAACAGTTAAGAAAATAGCAGTACTTGATAGAACTAAAGAGCATGGATCAATAGGAGAACCTCTATATTTAGATATATTAGGGGCATTTAGTGATGCAATTAAAAAACCATTAATAATTGGTGGTAGATATGGACTTGCTGGTAAAAATACTGATTCAGCATGTATAAAAGGTGTATATGATCATTTAAATAGTAAAAACCCATTTAATAACTTTACTATAGGTATAGAAGATTATGTTACTAATTTGAGTATAAAAGTACCAGAATATATAATTAAAAAAGATAATATGAAAGAGATAATAATATATGGCTATGGATCAGATGGGATGGTAAGTGCATCTAAAAATATATTATCTGTATTAGGCAATAATACAGAAGGATATGTACAAGGATACTTTGAATATGATTCTAGAAAAAGTGGAAATGTTACTAAATGTCACCTAAGAATTTCTAAAGATGAAATAAGAAGTGAATACTATTTAAATAATAAAGATGTAGTAATATGTACTAAATACAATTATTTATCTAAATATAATATACTTGATAATATTAATGAAAATGGAATATTTATTTTAGTAACAGACTTATCTGAAAAAGAAATAAATGATACTATAGATGAAAAAATAAAGAAAATAATAAAAAATAAACATATTAAGTTTTATATAATAGATGCTTACTCAATTGCAGAAAAACATAATCTAAAAAATAAAATAAGTACTGTAGTAGAAAGTATATTCTTTTACTTAACTGATATTATTAAATATGATGTAATAGTTAAAAAGATACAAGATGAAATAGTTAAGATGTATTCTTCTAAAGGAAAAGAAGTAGTAGAAGCTAATCTAAAAATACTACTTGATTCACCAAAAGAAATAAAAGAAATAGAGTTAGTAGAAGATGATATTATTGATGATGTAGAAAAAGAGTTATATAAAGATAATGTATTTAATAAAGTTACTGCTTTAGAAGGTAATAAACTAACTGTAAAAGATTTCTTAGAACATAATGATGGTTCTTATGAAACTGGTACAACAAAATATGAGAAAAGAGCTTTAGCAGAAAAGGTTTCAATTTGGAATAAAGACAAATGTATAGAGTGTAATTTTTGTTCTTTTGTATGCCCTCATGCAGTAATAAGGCCATTTATATTAACAAGTGAAGAGGTAAAAAAATATAACTTAGAAGATAAAGTTAGAGAGTGTATTGGTAAACCAGATTATTATTTTTATATAGGTATATCTAGTGCAGATTGTACTGGCTGCTCACTTTGTGCAAATATATGCCCAGCTCAAGCACTTACTATGATTGATACAAAAGAAAGTAAAGTAAACAAAGATATATATAAATTATTTGAAAAAGAAAATGAAGAGTTATTTGATAAATATACTATTAAAGGTTCTCAATTTAAAAAACCATTATTTGAGTTTTCTGGAGCATGTGCAGGATGTGGTGAAACACCTTATATAAAACTTTTAACTCAGTTATTTGGAGAAAAACTAGTAATTGCTAATGCAACTGGTTGTTCTTCAATATACGGAGCATCTTCAGTATCAATGCCATATTCTATTTCTTGGATGAATTCTTTATTTGAGGATAATGCAGAATTTGGATATGGACTTAGAGCAAGTTATAATATGATAAGACATTACATTGAAAATATTATTAAAAATAATATTGAGTCACAATCAGAAAATAATAAAAAATTATTAAAACAGTGGTTAGATAATAAAGATGACTTTACAATAACAAGTAAAATAAAAGACAATATTGATTATAAAGAAATAAAAGAATTAGAGACATTAAAAGAATATATACCATCAAAGAGTATATGGATAATTGGTGGAGATGGATGGGCATACGATATTGGATATGGTGGATTAGATCATGTACTTGCTCAAGGAGAAGATGTAAATATACTAGTGCTTGACACAGAGTGCTATTCTAATACCGGAGGACAAGCATCTAAGTCTACTAAAACTGGAGCAATTGCTAAATTTGCAATAGGAGGTAAATCAAATCCTAATAAAGACCTAGCAAGACTTGCAATATCATATGATAATGTATATGTTGCAAGTATTTCACTTGGAGCCAATATGATGCAGGCATTAACTGCATTAAAAGAAGCAGAAGAGCACCAAGGCCCATCAATAGTAATTGCATATTCTCCATGTATTAATCATGGTATAAAAGGTGGCATGTCATCTAGTATTAATGAAGAAAAATTAGTAGTAGAATCTGGTTACTTTAACCTATTTAGATATAAACCAAGCGAAGACAAATTATATTTAGATTATAAAAATCCAAACTTTGATTTATATGATAAATTATTAAATAATGAAAGCAGATATAATTTATTAAAAACTACAAATGAAGAATTTGCAAAAGAATTACTTGAAAAAAACAAAAAAATAGCAATTGATAGATTCAATTACTATAAAGAGTTATCAGAGAAATAATTATGAAAAAGCAAGTATTAAAAATAGATAGTATATTTGAATGTGAAATTATGTATTTAGAAAACGAAGGCTCTGGTGTTACTAGAATAAATAACTTTGTTGTTTTTGTACCAAAAGCACTCGTTGGCGAATTAGTAAAAATTAAAATTACTGAAATTAAAAAAAATTATGCTGTTGCAAAATTATTAGAAATAATTAAACCATCAAAATATAGAATAAAACCTAATTGTGAATATTATAATATATGTGGTGGATGTAATTTAAGACATCAAGTGCAGAATAAAAACATTGATTTTAAACAAGATAAAGTTAGTAATGCTATGAATAAGATTGGTAAGATAAATATTAATTTAGAAAGTATTATAGAATCTCCTCAATATGATAACTATAGAAATAAGGCCGTATTTAAAGTAGAAAAAGACAAAATAGGATTTTATGAACAAAATTCATATTTTTTAGTAGATATTTCATACTGTAAACTATTAAATGATAATATTAATTATGTTTATGTATTAAAGATTATTAAAAAATATTTAATAAATAATATAGAAAATAAAATATATGAAATAACAATAAGATATGCTCTTGCAAGTGATGAGCTATTAATTAATATTTTATCAAAAGAAAATGAGTTAAAATTATCAGAATATCTAAAAGATAATATTAAAAATGTTAAATCAATATTTTTAAATAATAATTTAATATATGGTAATAAATATATTAATGAAGATATTAATAATTTAATGTTTAAATATTCAGCAAAATCTTTTTTTCAAGTTAACACAAGACAAGCAGAAAATATATATAATTATATATTAAATTTAGACTTAAATTCAAATGATACTGTTCTAGATTTATACTCAGGAGTAGGTACTATATCTAGTATAATATCTAGAAAAGTAAAACATGTATATGGAATAGAAATAGAAGAAGAAGCAATTGAATGTGCTAATGAAAATATAAAATTAAATAGTATTAACAATATTACTTTTATTCATGGTAATGCTGATTCATTAAATAAAATAAATGATAAAATAAGTGTAGTAATATTAGATCCTCCAAGAGGAGGATCTAATAAAAAAACTCTAGATAATATCATTAAACTTAATCCAAATAAAATAATATATATATCTTGTAACCCAGTTACACTTGCAAGAGATATAAATTATATTTATAATTTTAATTACATTATTAATAGTATTAATGCATTTGATATGTTTCCAAATA
>DAOOPL010000015.1:0-15583 GCA_035388245.1 Bacilli bacterium
GATATTGATAATTCATTATCAATTTTTAATAATTCTTCTTTTAAATTAATTACATTATTATGTATTTTTATATCATCTGATTTATATTTTTGTCTTTCTATTATTAGATTTTTATCTCCACTTAATTTTTCTACTTCCGTTACTAATGATAATAATTCTTGTTGTTTATTATATAATTCATCATTTATTTTATTATATTTTAATTTTAATTCTTCTAAGTTGGTGCTTCCTATATTTGAGTTTGTTTCCATATCAAATATTTGATCATTTAATACCTTTATTTTTTCATTACAATCTATAACATTATCATTTAATTTTTCTATATCTGTTACTATAAGTGCTACTTCTAAGTCATCGAGTAATTCTTTACATTCTAAATATTTTTTTGCAACTTTACTTTGTTCAAATAAAGGATCTAAATTAGATTCTATTTCATTAATAATATCATTTACTCTTATTAAATTATTATTCGTTTTTTCTAGTTTTCTTAATGCTTCTTCTTTTTTTTTTTTATATTTTAAAACTCCTGAGGCTGCATCAAATATTATTCTTCTATCTTCTGCTTTATCACTTAATATTGTTGCTATATCTCCCTGAGATATAATATTAAAAGATTCTTTTGATACTCCTGCATCTATAAATAAGTCAGTAATATCTTTTAGTCTACACTTTTCATTATTTAAATAATATTCAGATTCACCAGTTTTATATATTGTTCTTTTTATTGCTACTTCTGAGTATTCAATTGGTAACATATTATCTGTATTATCAAATATTAAAGTTACTGTAGCACATGTAGATGCTCCTCTTGTTTTACTACCAGAAAATATTACATCAGACATATTAGTGCCACGTAATGACTTAATTGATTGTTCTCCAAGCACCCATCTTACTGCATCAACAATATTACTTTTACCTGATCCATTAGGTCCTACAATACCAGCAATACTTTTATTAAATTCAATATTAGTTTTATCAGCAAAAGATTTAAAACCATTTGCTATAATTTGTTTTAAATACACAATATCACTCCTAATTTCTAGCTTGTTTATCTAGTGCTGCTTTTGCTGCTTCTTGTTCTGCTTCTTTTTTTGATTTAGCTTTACCAGTACCAAGTACTATATCATCTACTTTTACAGTTACAGTAAATGTTCTATCATGAGAAGGACCTTCTTCATTAATTACATCATATACTACTGATTTTCTACTTGTTTGTACATATTCTTGTAATTCAGATTTATAATCTTTTAAAAAATTATCTGAATTCTTTTTAATTAAAGGTATTACAACTTTATTTATTATTTCTTCAACTTTACTAATACCTTGATCTATATATACTGCTCCTAAAAAAGCTTCAAAAGTATCTGCAAGTATAGTTTTTTTCATCTTACCACCAGAAGATTCTTCACCTTTACCTACCATTATATAATCATATAGCTTTAATTCTAATGCATATTCATATAAAGCATTCTCACATACATAATTAGCACGTATTTTAGTCATTTTGCCTTCTTCATATTTTGTAGTCTTATATAAATATGTACTTACAATTAAATCTAGTACTTTATCTCCTAAAAATTCTAATCTCTCATAATCATAATTAATATTATTTTCATTATAATAAGATGAATGACAAAAAGCCCATTCATATATTTTTATATTATTTGTATGTATATTAAAATCTTCAAGTATTTTCATTATTATCACCTTTTAACATTATAACAAAAAAGAATTATTAAATCTAGTAAAATTATCTATCAAAAAATTTAAAAAAATGTTAAAATACATATATGGAGTAAAAATGAAAAAAGTTTTATTAAAATTAATTAAAATATATCAATATACTCCTTTGCATACTCATACATTATGTAGACATACACCAACTTGTTCACAGTATATGTATGAAGCTATTGAAATACATGGTTCAATTAAAGGAATATGTTTAGGTGTTAAAAGAATTATTAGATGTAATCCATGGGGTACATTTGGTTATGATCCAGTACCCAAAAGAAAGGACTAATATGAAAAATTTATTTAAAATATTATTTTTATTTATAATATCTTTTGTTGTAACAGGTTGTTTTGATGATAACAATATGAAGGATATAAATATATATACAAGTATTTATCCAATTAATTATATTACTGAAAGATTGTATGGTAATAATAGTACTATACTTAGTATATATCCAGATGGTATTGATTATAATAAGTATACTGTAAGTAATAAACTATTAAAAGATTATAGTGATTGTGACTTATTTATATATAATGGTAGTGTTATTAAAGAAAGAGGATATGCAGAAAAAATACATAGGAAGATTATTGATGCAGCATCAGGTATGACATATGTAAATGATTCTGCTGAGTTATGGCTTGATCCATCAAATATGTTAATGATGGCTCAAAATATTAGAAATGGTTTTAAAGAGTATATTGATGAATATTATTTAATAAAAGATATAAATAGTAATTATGATAAATTAAATTTAGAATTATCTGAATTAGATGCAGAGTTTAAAGAAATGAGTGATAGTGCTGCTAATACTACTATTGTAGCAAGTAGTGATTTATTTAAGTATTTAGAAAAATATGGATTTACAGTAATATCTCTAGAAGAAAATGAAAATTTTAGTGAAAAAACTGTATCTGAGGCTAAAAAATTAATAGCATCTGGTACAATCCAGTATATATTTAGTAAAGATACAGAATCAAATAGTGATACTATAAAAAATATACTAACTACTTATCCAAAAGTAAAAGTATTAAAAGTTAATACACTTGGCACATTATCATCAAATGATGTAAAAAATAAAGAAACTTATTTCTCAATAATGCTTAAAAATATTGATCTATTAAAAAAAGAAGTTTATAATTAACTTCTTTTTTAATTTAATCTAATATAGTAAAATCTATATCCCAAGTAGTGCCTTCTTTTTTATCTTCAATAACAATACCTTTTGATAAAAGTTCATCTCTTATTTTATCTGCTTTTTCATATTCTTTAGATTCTTTGTAACCTTTTCTTTGTTTAATTTGTTCTTCAATATAATTAACTGAGATATTGTTGTTAATAATAAACTTGTTTTTTATTTCATCAAGAGCATCTTTAGGATTCTTATTTAATATACCTAGTACATTATATATTCTAACTATCTCATTTTTAATACTTGCTGCTTCTTCATAATTATTACTATTAATTCTTTTACCTATTTCACTAATATAATTAAATAAATTTGCAATTGCAAGTGCAGTATTAAAATCATTATCCATTGCTTCTTTAAATTCATCTTCAATATTAATAATAATCTTATTTGTATTAATATTTTTTTCATCAATTATATTAAATAGTTTATATATTGAATAAATTTTATTTTGATTAATATTAAACAAATTCTTTGTAATATTTAGATCTGATCTATAGTTATTTTGTAATATTGCAAGTCTAATTGAATCAGAATCATATTTTTTTAGTAAATCTTCTATCAATATACTATTACCTAATGATTTACTCATTTTTTGTGAATTAACCTTTACTAATCCATTATGAATCCAGTATTTTGCAAATTGTTTATTAGTTAAAGCTTCTGATTGAGCTATTTCATTTTCATGATGAGGAAATAATAAATCTTTACCACCACCATGTATATCAATTTGTTCCCCAAGATATTTCATACTCATTGTAGAACATTCTATATGCCAACCAGGTCTTCCTTTACCCCATGGTGATTCCCAATATATTTCATCTTGCTTTGAACTTTTCCATAAAGCAAAATCTTTATCATCTTTTTTATCTTTTTCAATTTCTTTTCTAGTACCACTAATTTCTTCGTCACCTAATCTATTAGAAAATCTACCATAATTATTAAACTTTGATACTTCAAAATATACATTACCAAGTTCAGTACTATAAGCATATCCCTTTTCTATTAATCTAGATATCATATTAATAATATCATCAATACATTTTGTTGCTCTTGCTTGTACAGTAGGAGTTTCTACATTTAATAATTTAATTTCTTTATCTGTTTTAGCAATAAGTGTTTCTGCTAGTAACATTGGATCAATATTCTTTTCTTTAGCTTTAGCAATAATTTTATCATCTACATCTGTATAATTTCTTACATATTTAACATCATATCCAATATAATTTAAATACTTTTTAATAACATCAAATACAATAGCTTGATAAGCATGACCAATATGAGCATTATCAGATACAGTAATACCACAAGCATACATTTTTACTTTACCTTGTTCTAATGGAACAAATTCTTCTTTATTTCTTGTTAAAACATTATATATTTTTAAAGCCATTTAAATCACTCCTATACAATTATATCATATCTTATAATTAGTATTATTTTCTTTATTAAATCCTTCTAATACATCTCTTAAAATATACTTACATCCTTTTTTATATAATACTTGTATTAAATCAAATCCTGGTCTTCTATTACCTTCTACAAATGTAGCTCCTTTATCAGTTATTGCAACATCCCAACCTACTACTCTAATATTTTTATTTACTTTTGCAGCATCTAAAACCATTTTTTTAACAATATTAAAATTAGGTATTTTAAATCCATCAAACTTTATATTAGATTCTGGATGATTAGTAAATTTATTTAAATCCTTATCGTATGCATCACCAACAAGAATACCTTTTTCATAATCAACAAGCACACCCATACCACCTTTATGAAAATTATCTACACTATTAATACCATTTCCAAATCTCATAGCAGCAAATATTATTCTTGATTTACCATTACATAAAAAAGTCATTATTCTAATTGTATTTACGCTTTTTGAACATATTTTACTTACTTCTTTATTTTGTTTAATATATTCTTCTAAAAATAATCTATTATTTTGCAAATATTCATAATATTCCCCAATATTTTTAATATCTTTGGAATATACCTTTTCTACTCCTTTACCACCTAATCCATCATATGGTTTAATCATACAGTATGGATTAGCTTTAATAAATGTTTTTAATTTTTCTAATCCCATATCATCAGTATAAAAATCTCTATCAATATATTTTTTAAAATTTTTTAAAAAGTTTGGTTTTATTGTAAAAAATGTTTTATACTTTGCTGGAGAAATTATGCTATAAAACTTTTCTTGATCTCCTATTGAAACATATTCTAATATTTCCTTCTTTGTCTTATTATATAGTTCATAATTTAAAAAATCACTATACCCACATCTTATTAATCTAAAACAATTAAGAAATTTAAGCAGTATTTTTGTACTGCTAATATTTTCTTTTTTAGATATCTTATCTATATCTGATTTAAATTTTTTAAAATTACCTGCTAGTGCATATCTTAATATTGCCATATTTTCTCCTTATAATAAATATTATTACTATAATTAGTATATCATATTTTATTAAAAATAAAGATTATTAATCTTTATTTGGATTTTGCTTTACTTGTTGAATTTTAGTTTTTATACTGCCATAATTATGTTTCTTATTATGTGTCAATATTTTCTTTTTTTCTGATTCGGTCTTTTGATTATATTCAATAAAATAACTTAATATTTCATAAAATGCATTTTGATTACTTATTGTTAAGTTAATTGCTTTCTTAATTGTAGCACTTTCTAATGAATTAATAATACTTTTATTATCTACTATTTTAGATGATTCTAGATATTTATAATATGTATAATAATCTTCAATAATATCTAATATTAGTTCTCTATAATTCTCATAACTTTCTTCATAAATATCTTTAATATAATCACTTAAATATACAATTGATACTTCATATATAGACTCATTAATACTTTCTAGATAATTAGTATTTTTTATATCTACATCATATGATTTATGATAAAAATTATGTTTTGCCAATAAATCTTCTTTTGATATGTGCCCAGCATATTCATAAATATCAAAAATATAATATAAATTTATTTTTAAAAGTAACTGTTCAATATGTTTTGCTTCTCTAATTGCTTCCCTTTTTTCAATTTCAGTTAATGCATGAAAATCAATTGTTTTTTGAATAAATACATAAAGCATACTTTCATTTTTATTTAAAAAATCAATAACTTCATCAATATTTTTAAAATCCATTATATTATCAACAGATTCTCCATCTTCACATTCAAAATCATCATAATAGATTGAATTTAAACAATAACCACAATAAATAGTACCTATTACTTTCTTATATAAATCATAATTGTATAATCTCATATTTTCAAAATAGTTTTGCATATCTTCATATTCTTCATCAAAATATAAACCACCTTTTGATCTTTCATATAATGTTTGTCTAATATAATTATTAATGTTTATTACTTTTGTTATCAAGATGTTAACTCCCCTTACTACATATTTTTACTATTTGCTATTATTGATTTTCTAATACTTGGAATCTTATACTTTTTTATTACCTCTTCTACTTCTTGTTTTTTATATATATCATGTTTGTGATATTCAATAAATACTTTTAACATTTTATTCAAAAACATTTTGTTTGAATATAATAAATTATTAATGTATGTAATTGATTTATTATTTATTTTGCTTAATATTTCATCTTGTTCAGTATTATTATTACTTATTTGATTATATACTACATACTTATGATAATCCTCAACTAAATCTAATAATAATTCATTATAACTTTCTGGATCATCAAAACAATAATCTGAAAAAAAATCTGAAAGATCGGTAATTGCCATATTTTCAATCTCACTAGTTTCATTATTTTCTAAATAATATTTTTTAATATATTCATTATAATTATATACTAAATCTTCTTTTACAAGTGGTCTACAATACTTAATTTTTTCCATTAATATTGTTGGACTTAATTTTAATAAATAACTTTCCCATCCTTTTGTATTTCTAAGAAAATCTTTTTTGTTATCATATTTAGTAATAAAGTATGATATGGATTCACCAATCATATTAATTAAAAATTTTTTATTTTCATAAGCCATATTTGCGATTTCCTCACATGATGTAAAATAGCAAATAAGTTCCATGGGGAATGGTGCTTTTTCTTTTGTAATACACTGGTTGTAATTAAGCATACTTATGAAAAAGTCAGTAAATATTATACCAATAATATTAACATATAAACCATGATTTTCATGATATAATCTTTCAAAATTATATATTAAATATTCACTTTTTTCTTCATCAAGACAATATCTAAATTCTTCAAATAATATTTTTCTAATGGTGTCAGATATATCAAGTTTATGACTGTTATCATGTGTATTAATATACATACAAAACCACCCCACATATTTATTATATAAAATTTTTAAATAAAAATATAGTAAATACTATATTTTAATATCTTGGAATTTTTGATGTATATGAATTAGAACCAATTATCCAAGTTATATATTCACCTGTTTTAGAGCTACCATAATCTAATAAAGCATCATTTGATTGATGATGATACACTCTACTACTTGACTCTGCTGCAATATCAAATATTATTGTATCACCATGTTTTAAACCTAAATTACTTAAAGGAAACTCTGCCATAATATAATTAGTATTTACTCCACCATATGTTTTACCTGCATTAGTTCCTATGCCATATGTATCTTCCCCATTTTCATCTTTTACTAGACTATTTGCCTCTCCAAATGTAGATGTTGCCACATGAGGTAAATCAAAAAATGTACTATCCTCTGTTATTTTAGATTGATTTTTCTTTTTTGAAGCATAGCTAATAGTTAGTTGCATTAATGCTGATTTATCTTCTTTATTTAAATTATGATTATAATATTGAGTTAAATTTAAATTAACTCCAATACTATACAAAAAGTCGTTATTACCAAATTCATATATATCTTTAGGAAAATTTCCATAAAATTCATATTTTACATATACATATTTATTATCAGCCCCAATATATACTTTCTTTAAATCTGTATATGGTAATTTTTCTGGATTTTGATTATCTGGTTTACCATCACCTTGTAATCCTTCTGGCATCTTAACAAAGTCATGCTCAGGATCATCTATAAAAATACCATTATTAAAAGCATTATTAGCTTTTTCAATTTCTTTTTTTGACATTTCTGGGTATAGTTCTGCCAATTTTCTTCTTTTTTCCTCTTCTTGCCTTCTTCTTTCAAAAACTATTTTGTCTTGTTCTTTTTTATCTTCTATTTTTTTATCAATATAAATACTAATAATAATATAACTAACTATTATTATTATAATAACTATTAATAATACCCACCAATACTTTTTAAATAATAATTTTACTTTTTCCATAATTACTCCAATTATATTATCTTGTCTTATTTCCAGTATTATTTAATCCTTCATCTTTAATAATTTTTTGTAAATCAATAAAAACTTCATTACAATCTACATTACCTTTATGTCCTTTTAACTTACCTTTTGATGAAAATTGATGACCAATAACTGGTTGATTTACTCTTTTTAATACATCTTCTGTTTTTATATCATAAGCTGCTATCCAATATCCAACTTTAAAATCATGACCAGTTCTATACATAATACCAGCCATATCTAAGTTGCAATATATACAAACATAATATCCTGCATCTTCAAACATACTAATTGTTTTTTGCAATAATCTTATTGTATTTGGATCTTTTTTTACTAATCTTTCATATAAATTTTCGGCACCACTTTCATTTTCAATATCTAAAAATATTGGTAATTCAAGTTCAATACCATATAGTTCTTTTATTTTCTCTAATTCATCAATTGTCATTTTTACTTCTTTTTCTACCTCGGCATCACTTGTAGCAGTAGGCCATATATATACTCCTATTGGTACTCCCATTTCATGAAATAGCTTTGCTTGTTTTTCAAAATTATTATCTAATTTGTCTTTATTCCACCAAAAATAAAACATTCTTAATATTCCAAAGCTTATTTCGGGATTAAGCTGTAAAACTCTTTTATAATCCATACCCTCTTGTGCATAACTAATATCAATACCAAATGCAGAGCCTCTTTCTTCTATTTGTTCTCCCATTGTTTTTCTTGGTGAGTTAACAATATGAGGTACATATATTGACTGACCAACATGAATAATATTTGGATTTTTTATTTGAGGATTTAATTTAAGTATTGCTTCAACAGTAGTACCATAATAATCAGCAATAGATGAAAGTGTATCACCAATTTTTATTATAACAATGTCTTTTTCTTCTGAATCATCCTTTTGAGTAGTTGATGTAGTTTCAGTAATATCTATTTTCTTCTTTTCTATTTTTCTTCCTACTACTCCTATAGTAATAACACTAACTACTGCAAGTACTAATGCAACTGCTTTTTTTAACTTTGTATCTTTTTTTTGATTTGTTTTATCCACTTTATACCCTCCATATTATTATTATATCAAAAAAATCAAACTATTTATAGTTTGATTTTTTTTCATTATACATGTCTGTTATTATCTTACTGATTGCATCTCTTGCAATATTAGGATTATGTCCTCCTTCAAGTGATTCTAATTTAATATTATATCCAAGTGAAGAGATAATTTGTTTTGTTTTGTCCCATCTTGCCTCATTCATAAATTTACCAAGAAATTTGTATAACTGCTTTGCCTCTTCATCTTGTAAGATCTGAGGATATTTACAAGTACCATTTTCATTTGATTCATAAGGATCTTTATCATCTTGCATTCCTTGATAATAATATTGGGGAACACTTTTATATATTTCTAATTTTTCATTAGTAATTTCTTCAACATTCCCTATACCTACTGGCCATAAAAGTTTTTCACCATTTATTTCTCTTATAGGTAGTGTAATTGTTCCACCAATACCACCTGCAATTGTATATTTTACTATTTCTGGATGTAATAATGTAAAACGATTAGCAAACTTTGCTGATGAAGAAAAGCCATTAATAATTATCTTTTCATCAATATTTAATCCATATTCAAGTAATCTTCTTTTAGAATCTTCAATCATTTTTATTAACTGTAAATCTGTTCTATATAAACCTAATTTCTTTAAGTTTTCTTCATCCTTACTAGAAAACATACTATTACTTGATAACATATGATTATAATATGGTATTCCTTTATAAACTAATCTAGGAAATAAAGGATATAATACTGGGTAGTTTAATATTTCCTCATTTATTTTATATATTGGATTATTACTTCCAATAAAGCTTTTTCTCACATCATCAATAGATTCTTGAATAATATCATTAATATTATCACTACTATTAATTTTTTTAGACTCTCTACTATTAGATCCTTCAACAATAATTGTTGAATTATGATTAATATTTGTTGGTATAAATAGTATATATGGATAATTAAATCCCAAACCAATATTTTCCTTAACTGTAATCAATTGACCACTATTATTTGTATTAAATATATTTTCATAAGTCTTTACCATACAATCTTCAAATATATTACTATTTACTATATTCATGTTTACCTCACATTTTAACTATCATTGACTATTTCAAAATATTATTTTGGGTAATATAATCAGTAATTGATTTAAAGTTTTCATCAAACTGATTATCATAATATAGACAAAATAAATCAGATAGGGTTTTTACATCATCTTTATAAACTTTATTTAAAACTTCACTTTCCCACCTATATTTGTTTTCATCAGAAAAGATATTGCAATAACCATTTTCATCATAAACTTTTGCTTGTATACATGCTTCAAGCTTATCACACATATATGCAAATAATGCATCATTTGTCGTTTTTAAACAAAACTCTTCAAGTAAATTATAATATTCATCTTCTTTAATCATATCTTTTAGTATCTGTTTTACTGCCTTCATTCCTATTTCATACTTTTCTTCTTTAGTTGTTTTATCATAAGGAGTAATATCTCCAATAATTACTTCTTCAAGTTCATGGAGTACTATCATTTTTATTACTCTATCAATATTAATATCATATTTAAATTCAGAATCTATTCCTATTGCAAGCATTGCTGTACCATATACATGTTCTGCAATACTTTCTAATCTTTCTTTAGAAACATGCCACTGCATCCAACCTGTTCTTACAACTTCTTTTAACTTAGTTGCTAATAAATAGAATCTTAGAGTTTTTTCAATTTTGTTTTCCATATTGTCTCCTTATAAATTATCTATTTTAATTATATCAAAAAAATCTAACTATTAATAGTTAGATTTATTTTTATATGGCGGAGCAGGAGAGATTTGAACTCTCGCACCAGGTTACCCCGATCTACATCCTTAGCAGGGACGCCTCTTCAGCCTCTTGAGTACTGCTCCAATAACAAGATAATTTTACACTAAATACTTTATCAAGTCAATTAAAATAAGCTTATTTTGTACCTGTAGATCCAAAACCACCACTTCTTGTTGTATTTACTTTTTTAATTTCATCAACTTTTATTATATTTGCTTTTTCTACTTTTGCAAGTACTATTTGAGCAACTCTATCTCCTTTTTTAATACTATAAATTCCATTCATATTACCTTTAGTATTAATATCATATACATTATATAAACTCTTCTCCTGCTCTTTTAAAATATACTTATTACCTACTTCTACAACATTATATATTTTTTCAGAACTATTATTTATAATTATTCCTAATTCTAATCTATAATCACTATCAATAGTAGCTGGAGAGTTAGTTACTCTAAGTGGAGTATTTAGTGATAGTCCACTTCTTGGTCTTACTTGTAATTCATAACCTTCTGGTATTTCAAATATTAATCCTGTTGATATTAATTTAGTTTCACCAGGCATTATTAATATATCTTCTGATGCTCTAATATCCATACCAGAGGATCCAAAGCTTTGATACTCAGGTAAAATAATATTATCTTTAATTTGTTTTACTTTTAATACTACTTCTTTCATAAAATCACCTTTTTAATTATAACATAAATAAAATGTATGATAAAATATATATTGGTGATAGTATGAATAAAATTAAATGGAAAAATATTTTTATATTATTTTTGTTTTTAATTTTTATAATTGGTCTAATAATATCAATATATAAAATTATAATTTGGAAGTTAGATGATGATTCAATTAATAATCAAATAAATAAAATATATGACAAAGTTAATATAAATGATATTGATGATAGTGATAAAGTTGATATAATTGATAATAGTATTAATAGCAAAGATCCATACTGGGATTATATAAAAGTTAAACTTATTGATGTTAATTTAGATAAGTTAAAATCAATAAATAAATCTACGGTAGGTTGGATAAAAGTTAATGGTACTAATATTAATTATCCTTTTGTACAATCTAGTGATAATAAGTATTATTTAACACATTCTTTTAATAAATCATATAATAGTGGTGGATGGGTATTTTTAGATTATAGAAATGATATAATTAATCTAGATAAGAATAATATTATCTATGCACATGGGAGATTAAATAAAACTATGTTTGGTTCACTTAAAAATATAATAAAAAGTAATTGGTATAATAATAAAGATAATCATATAATAAGACTATCATCAAAGTATCATAGTACTTTATGGCAAGTATTTAGTATATATATTATTAATAATACTAATGATTATATACAAGTGTCATTTAATAATGATACTGAATATAATAATTTTCTAAATAAGATTAAAAATAGAAGTACATATAATTTTAATACCAACATTAATGTGAAAGACAAAATATTAACATTATCTACTTGTTATAGTAATAACAAAAAAGTTGTAATGCACGCAAAATTAATTAAAATATATGTAAAATAAAAGCAAGGTTTATCCTTGCTTTATTTTTTTATTCTTGTAAAAATATATACCTATTATTGCTATGCCAACAATACAAATTAAACCAGTTATTATATATAATAATATATTATCTGATGTCTGTGGATTTGTTTCTGCTATTATTCTAACTGTACTTGTTGCTACATTAGTGCCATCATAATCTGATACTTTAACAGTATATGTACCTGGAGTTAATCCATTAATTTCTGGTAAAGTTATTGAATATAAATTGTTTTCACTAGTTGTTGTTGTCATATATAGTGGCTGATTGTCTAATCCAAATAGTACAATTTGTATTTCACCACTGCCTGTTCCTTCAATTGTTATTCTGCCATTTGTATAACTTGTTTTTGTAATTGTTGCTGCTTCAATACTACCTAATGATAAGAATATAATTAATGCAAATATTACTAATACTATTTTTTTCATATTAATTACCTCCTAGAAGAAACTGTACACCAGCACCTAAACCAAATTCAATAGATGGTAAAGCATTACTATTATAATCAATTGGTCCATTGGTTAGAAATACACTGACTTTATTTACTCCTTGAATAGTTCCATCGTATACTACTATTGGTTCTGGTCCTATTGATTCAATACTTCCACTTCCGTTTTCTTCTAAACCATTAATTATAGATTCATCATCAATTTCTATTTGTTTATAACCTATTACTTTATTATTACTATATAAGATAACTTGTAAATAAGCATCAAATATAGTATCACTATGATTTTGGTTATTATATAAGTAGGCTTTATGCATTACATATCCTGCATTAACTCTATTATGCTCTCCATCATATGAAAGTTCAATTGCTGTTCTTATAATATTTATTTGTCTAGTTACAGTGCTGTGATCTAAGAGCTCAATTGTAATTGTTACTGGTGTTTCTGTTTCTACACTTAAATCAGGTAAAGTAACATTAACACTTTTATCTTCATCATTTAAAGTGTGTGGTGCACCAGTTAAATTAGTTATTCCAAGAACATTAGGTCCTGTTGCTATTAATGTAGCTTCATTATTCCCAAAAAATATTGATACAGCTCCTGATGTACTACTAGTAACTATTGTTTGATCAATAGTTTCTAATCCATAACTATAATCCATTCTCATTGGAGCAGATGCTTCAATATTAATTAGATTATTTGAAATAACATCAGTTGTAATATTTAAAATATCATTAGTTAAATGTATACCAACTTTCCCATAGTCACTAAATCCTGAATCAATAATTATACTATTTTGTGCCTCATTTGAAGATACTGTTTGATTTATTTGATCTCTATTACTAATACCTTCAATATCTAAGTCTGATAGACTTTCTGTTCCTACATCACAAACACTTTCACCATCATTTGGAGCAAGTTCACCATCTACCTCACATATCTTTGCTTTAAAAGATACAGTCCCAGTTGTCCAATTATTTGGCATTAAAATTTGATTATTTGAATTTGATTCAATGGGACTTTCTATATTTTCAAAATACGCCAATATTGGATAATTAATATTAGATGGTATAGGTCCTTCACCTGGCCCTGGATTATTATTAATTGCACTAAAATTAAATCTTACACTAATACTATCACCTGAAGTAATTGACACATATATTGTTTCTCCCCCACCTGGTGTCATAAAATCTTGACCATTAACTACATATCCAGTTGCTTCATATCCTTCTTCATATGTTAAATAAAAACCTACTTGATATGGTTCATTATATGCTGGTAGTACTACTTTATTTCCATTTGGAACTAATACTGTATCACCTATTTTTATTTGAACTTTACCCATTAAAGTTTCACCATTATAATATTCAATATAATTACCATTTGCAACTCCATCAGTAATTGTAATTTCTTGAATAGGTTCTTCTGCAAAGATGGTGGTTACTTTACTAATATTAAATACTGATAAGCCTATACATAATGCAGTCACTAAAAATAACGCTTTCTTGCTAAACTGAAACATTTTTTTAATATTTTTTATTTTAACTATCATAAGACCTCCTATATTATTACCATAGTAATTATAATATATAAAAAGATAAAAGACAATAATAAATTTACTATTAATGTGTTTATTATAATAAAAAAAGTTTTTTATTTCAAAACTATTTTTTATTATTTTTACTATAAATTTTATTTCTTGCTTTTTCGCTTAAACATGCTTCTAATTTAATAGTATACCAAAGTTTATAAGATGATAAAAATGGATCTTTTCTATCACATACTTCAAAATAATTTAATGGATATTCTTTTTCAGTTTTATCAGTTAGTACTAAGCTCATATCAGTAGCAATAATACCTTTATTAAATAATTCAACTTTAGCATATCCAAAATATTTGTCATCATGTAATAAACCTGGAACAAATAATTGAGTACTAAAATTAACACTTCCATCATGCTTATTTAAAAATGCATCTTCAACTTTCTTTACTATTCTATTTACTCTTTTTTCTTTTAATTTATCTAACTTTTTTAATCTTTTTTTTAAATTTTTGTAAGTTTCTGCTTTCATAAATATTCTCCTTAAAACATAATAGATATTATTCTACATTTTATTATAAAAATGTCAATAATTCTTTTTAATAAAAAACTAGCATTACTGTTAGTATTTATTAGTACTCAAAATAGTAAGTTTGAGTTTTTAATTAATTTGGTGACTCGTACGGGATTCGAACCCGTGAATGCTGCCGTGAAAGGGCAGTGTGTTAAGCCACTTCACCAACGAGTCATATCTAACTATATAATGGTGGGCCTGAATGGACTTGAACCATCGACCTCACGCTTATCAGGCGTGCGCTCTAACCAGCTGAGCTATAGGC
>DAOOPL010000016.1:0-14590 GCA_035388245.1 Bacilli bacterium
TAATAACTATAAAATTGCAATAATTATTTGCTTTTTAAAGCATTTTGATTATAACATGTGTTAACTAGTATTACAAGAAAAAACAAGAAATTATATTTCTTGTCTTTTTAATATAATAATTCCTGAATTGATTAATATAAATATACTTATTACTATATCTACTATTAATACTACTAATATGTTTATTATATTAAATATTGCTAGTGTTATTAATAATACTTTTATTAATATTGATACTAATATATTTATTCTAAATGTTTTTAAAGTTATTTTTGCTATCTCTATAGCATTTATTAACTTAGATGGATCATCTTCTAGTATTACAACATTAGATGCTTCTAAAGCCTCACTACTCCATTTACATCCTGTTGATATACCAATATTTGCATCTATTAATGCTTCAGCATCATTTTCTCCATCACCAACAAAAACTATTTTCTCATTCTTAAACAATTTATCTTTATATTCATTTACTACATCAACCTTTTCTTCAGGTAATAAATCATAATAATAATCTTTTATACCGAGTTTCTTTGCTAAATCTCTAGCATTATTTAAGTTATCTCCAGATACAATTGCTATATCTTTAACACCTAAATCATTTAGTTTTTGTTTTAATGTCTTTACTTCTGTTTTTATTTCATCAGATACTACTACATAACCAATATATTTCTTTTCAATAGCTGCAAAGATAATTGTGCCTAATTCTTTCACTTTTGGTATCTTTATTTTTTCTTCTTCCATTAGCATATAGTTACCTACAGTAACTTGTTTATTATCTATTTTTACTTTTATTCCTCTACTTTCTATCTCAGTAAAGTTTTTAATTTTTCTTCTTTCAATCTTACCTTTATATAGATCTACAATTGGTTTTGCTATCATATGAGATGATAAACTCTCTGCATATGCTAAGTATTTAATGAATTTTACCTTACTTATTTTATTTGGTACTACTTTATCAACTTCAAATTCACCTTCTGTTAATGTTCCTGTCTTATCAAATATAACTGTCTTTATATTTACTAATGCTTCTAAATCTTTTTTTTCTTTTATTAAAATACCTTCTTTTGTAGAAACAGTTATTCCTGATAAATAAGCAGTTATATAAGATAAAATAAATGTACTAGGAAATGATATAAAGAATATCATAATAGATTTATAGAAATTAAAGTTATTAAATACTAAATAAATAAGTGAAAATATAATTATTAAATATACATAATAATTTGAATACTTATTTATTTTCTTTTCTAGATTAGATTTTTTAGTAACAGTATTTTGCATAAACTCTACTATTCTTTTTGAAGTAGAATCTTTATATTCACTAGTTACTTGTATTTCAATATCTTCTTCTACATTTATACATCCACTTATTACTTCATCTTTTCTAGTAATATCTATTAACATTTTATTTCCAGTAATCATTGAAGTATCTATTTTACTACTTCCTTTTATAACAACACCATCAAGAGGTATTCTTTCACCTTTATATACTATTACAATATCATCTACTCTTACTGATTCTGGTATTACTTTTTTAACAACATCATTAATATATATATTTACATAATCTGTTCTAAAATCAATTTCTTTTTCTATTAGTTTTTTTAAATAATTTATATAGATATCTTTTATAAATATTAATATTCTATATGAAATTAAAATATAATATACTGTATATATTGATTCAAAAATGATAATTAAAAAAGTAAATAGTAGTAGCATCTTCTCCATATGCTGTTTTTTTAAAAATCTATTTTTAAAAGCCACAAAGAAGACATCATATATTAAGAATATATATGCAAAAAAACAAAGATAAAATTTTGCTATTTCATTACTAATAAATAATGAAATTATATATAAAAGTATACTTATTATTAATCTACCCAGTTCCCCTTTTTCAAGATTTATCAAGTTTATCACCTTTTCATATTATTTTTCTCACTTGTGTATAATACCATTTTTTATAACTTTGGTCAAATAAAAAAACTATGTATTAACATAGTTAATTATTATTTATTTCACAATCAGTATCTGATTTTGGAATATATCCAGCTGGACATATTTTATCCTTAATATACATTGTTGTTTTCCTACATCTTGAACCATATTTATAATAGTCTTTAGGACATTTTTCTACATATACATATTTATCATAACAATATCTACCAGAATTTTCTTGTTTATTCCTATATATTGTTCCATTATAATTTTTATTTTCTGTTACAGTTTTATCAAAACATTTAGTACCATCTTCTTTTAGAACATCCATTATTTCTGTATATGAGAAGACAATTTTTTTACACTTATTTTCTGATGATACTATATAATCAGTAGGACATATTTTAGAAACTTCTTTTTTTGTAGAAATAACATCACCAGATAGTTTACTTTGACCAGTTAATCCTAATAAAGCAAGTGGATTTTTATTAGTTAATACTCCTGCTCCAGATAATACTAACACTGAACATAAAACAAATGCTAATACTGCTTCCATTTTGGCTGCTCTAATTAATTTATCAGTTGCTAATTTTGGTCTTCCAACTTTATTCTTACGATTAGCACTTAACCACTTTCTAATTTTCTTAATCAAAATTACCATCTCCTACTATTATTAATTGTATATTTTATTTAGTTAAAAGTCAATTTTAAATTTTTATATGTAAATATATTGATTTTTTATAAATTGTGTTATAATTAAGTAGAGCCTAGTTCTCTTGGAAAGGTTTTTTTATTTGGTATAAAATTATGACAAAATATGTATTTGTAACAGGTGGTGTAGTATCAGGACTTGGTAAAGGTATTACTGCATCATCTATAGCTCTATTACTAAAATCCAGAGGATATAAAGTCTTTATGCAAAAGTTTGATCCATATATTAATATAGATCCAGGAACAATGAATCCAATTCAGCATGGTGAGGTTTTTGTTACTGCTGATGGATGTGAAACTGATCTTGATTTAGGACATTATGAAAGATTTATTGATGAAGAGTTAAATTATACTTCTAATGTTACAACTGGAAAAATATATTCAAGTGTTATTGAAAAAGAAAGACGTGGGGATTATTTAGGTGGTACTGTACAAATAGTACCACATATCACTAACGAAATTAAGAGTAAAATATATGAAGCTGGTACAACATCAGGAGCAGATATAGTTATAACTGAAATTGGTGGTACTGTTGGAGATATGGAATCACTCGCATTCTTAGAATCATTAAGACAAATTAGAAACGACTTAGGAATTAAGAATACTTTATTTGTGCATACTACATTAGTACCCTATATATATGGTTCTGGTGAGTTAAAGTCTAAACCTACTCAAAGAAGTGTTATTGAACTTAGAAGTATTGGTATACAACCAGATATAATAGTTACAAGGGCACCCGATTATTTAGGTGATGATTTAAAATCTAAGATATCATTATTCTGCTCAATACCAAAAAATAATATTATAGAAGCTATTGATGTTAAAAATATATATCAAGTCCCTATTAATTTTTATAATCAAAAAATTGATGAAATAATTTTAGATCAATTTAAATTAAAAAGGAAAAAAATAAAAATTGCTAATTGGAAAAAATTAGTACATACTGTTGATAATTTAAAACAAGAAATAGAAATTTCTTTAGTTGGTAAATATACTAATTTACATGATGCTTATTTATCTGTTACTGAAGCTTTAAAACATGCTGGATATAAACATAATGTTAAAATAAATATTAATTGGGTTAATTCTGAAAAATTAGAAGAAGATATTAAACTTGATGAAGTATTTAAAAATACTAATGGTATTATTGTACCTGGTGGATTTGGTCAAAGAGGTATAGAAGGAAAAATAAAAGCAATTAAATACGCTAGAGAGCATAATATTCCATACTTAGGTTTATGCTTAGGTATGCAACTTGCAGTAATTGAATTTGCAAGAAATATATGTGATATTAAAGATGCAAATTCTAGTGAGTTTGATAATTTATGTGCTAATAAAATAATTGATTTAATGGAAGAACAAAAGAAAATAATTAATATGGGTGGTACATTAAGACTTGGTAATTATGAATGTATATTAAAGCAAAATACATTAGCTAATAAATTATATAAAGATAAGAAAATATTAGAAAGACATAGACATAGATATGAATTTAATAATAAATATAAAAAATTATTAGAAGAAAAAGGAATGGTATTTTCTGGTATTAATAAACCTAGTGATTTAGTTGAAATAATAGAAATACCTACTCATCCATTTTTTATAGCATGTCAATTTCATCCTGAATTTAAAAGTAGACCTGTAAGATGTCATCCACTTTTTGATGGATTTATTGAAGCAAGTAAAAAGCACTAGTAGTGCTTTTTTATATATATAAATCCTTTTTCTTATATTTAATATATGAAATTATTATACATATTATTGAGATTATTAGTGATAATATAATATATATAAAATTTAATTTATTATCTGGTATTATTACTTTAGCATCAAAGTATTGAAATGGTGTTAATATATTTAATATTTTTAATTTATCAAATACATCAATTATTAATGATAGAAAAAATGTACCAAGTAATATACTCATAGCATAAGTACTAGATTTCTTTTGATTATTAGATATTGATGATATTAATATACCAATACTTAAGAATAATATTTGTACTAATAATATTCCTATTGTTAATAATATTAATATATTGTATATATTATCACTAGTAAATATTTTAAGAGCTACTATTGAGCTTAAAAATATTGTTATATTAAGTATTAATATACTTAATATACTATATAATAATTTATATATTAATATTTTATTTCTAGTTACTGGTTTAGTCATTAAAAACTCAGATGTTTTATCTTTTTCTTCTTTTGCAATAATATTAGTACCTAGCATAACAGCATGGATTGCTGCTAGTAATAATAAATATATATAAAGTGCTCCATAATATCCTATAGGAGTAGTTATATCAAGTGTTGACATACCAAATATCGATTGAAGACTTTTTGGCATATCATTTAATATACTCATCATTTCTTTAACACCTGTACTAACAAGAGCATCATACTTTTGCATACACATAGCAATAAATAATATTATAGATATAATCCATATAATATTTGATTTTAAATTAGCTTTAAATTCTCTTTTAAATATATTCATATATCCTCCTATAAAATATCTTTATTTTTATGAATAATATTACTTATAATATAAAAGCATATTGTAAGTGATATACATAATATTAAATACTTTAATTCATACTTTTTATTATCATAAATATAATTCATATCAAAATATCTAAGTGGTAAACAAAATCTTACCTTTTCATCCATAAATACTGCTAAAGAATTTAAACCTATTACAATTGCTAAAGATATAGTAATATTATTTTTAACATTTTTAATAACAAATGAAATAATTAAACCTAGTGATATATATAATATACTAATTAAATATATAGAAAAATTAATTAGGGAATATGTATACATATTTACATTATTATCAAACCCTATTAATATAAAATATATTAGAAAAAATAATATAATATTACTTATTGTAGTAAGTAAAAGTGCTGATACTATTTTAATATTAAATAATTTAAATCTAGTTATTGGTTTAGAATAAATAAAATCAAGTGTTTTTAATCTTTTTTCTTTAGATATAATATTAATACCTAATATCATTGAATATATCATCATACATAATGTAATAAATCTAATTGGAAATGATATATAGTATCCGAGAATATTATTTATTTTTAACATCTCCAAATTAAATATTGCTTGTACTTGTGTAGGAAAATTTTTCATTATATCTTGAAATTCTGCAATATCATTTTTAATAAGTGGATAAAAGGATATAGTTAATAATGCAATAGAAAGTATTACACAGGTCCATATTAAAGTATATTTAAAATTTACTTTTAACTCTCTTCTTAATATATTCATAATTATTTATCCTTACTATAATAATGCATAAATATTTCTTCTAAATCAGGATCTGTAATAGATAAATTATTTAATTTAATATCTTTTATTTTATTAATTATTATATTAATATCGCCTTTATATATAAAACTTATCTCATTATTATTAATAATTAAATTATTAATCCCTTTTATATTAAAATCTTTTTTATTTAATTTAGTATTAGTATCTATTCTTATTTTCTTATAATTATTATTGGTAATAGATGACATTTCTTCTATTTTGATAATTCTACCATCTTTAATAATAGCTACCCTATCACATATTTTTTGAACTTCAGAAAGTACATGTGATGAAAAAAATATTGTTACACCTTTTCTATTTTCTTCTTTTAATAAATCATAGAATTTTTGTTGTATTAATGGATCAAGTCCACTAGTGGGTTCATCAAGTATTAATAACTTAGGACTATGAATAAGTGCTTGAATAATACCTACTTTCTTTTTATTACCATAAGATAATGTTTCTATTTTTTGTTTCAGATTTAAATCAAATAATTTTGCTAATTCTTTTATCTTTTTTCTACAATCTTTTTTATAAAAAGATGACGAATAATTAAGTAAATCAATTACTCTCATATCATCATAATAATATACTTCTCCTGGTACATAACCTACATCTTTTAATATTTCATAATATTCCTTAGTAGTATCTTTATCAAATATTTTTGCTGTTCCATTTGTTGGATGAATTAGATTTAATAATGTTCTAATGGTAGTTGATTTACCTGCTCCATTAGGACCAATAAAACCAAATATCTCTCCTTCTTTTACATCAAAACTAACTTTTTCTATTCCCTTATATTTACCATAATACTTAGTTAAATTCTTTACTTCTATAATATTCATATTATTCTCCTATAAAATAATTATAACACAAAGAAAAAAATAGGTTTTACCTATTTTTCTTAAACATTGAAAATATTTTACTTCTTTTTTTAGTTGGTTTTCCATCACTTACTATTTCTACAATCGGATATGTCTGTGTTTCTAATTCTCCTATTACCTTTTTCTCTTCAACAATATGTTCTTTAAGACGTTGTTCCAAATCAATTAGTACACCATCTAAACTTTTACAATCATTATAATTTTCAGATAAATCAGTTCTTATAATATTATTTTTATTATCATATTGTCTGATTTCTACAAAGAATTTGTTTTTTGATTTAACAACTATGTCTGGATTATCAATAACAGGTGAAAATTCATTATATTTAGCTGTTGCAAGAAATAACTTATCTGGTTCTTGAGCCTTTGATAGTCCATCTGCAATTGTATCACTTAAATAATATTTATACTCCTCAACATCCATAGTCCTAAAATCTTCATTTAAGAATATTAATTCAAGTGCAGCATAAGAAAATGCATATCTACTATATTTAACACTTCTTTTTTTATTGCTATCTTTATCGTATGTACTACTACATATTGATGTAACTACTCCTTCTTTATGCTTTCTAAATTCCATAGAATATATACCCTTAAGTTCTCTATTATATATATAGTCTGTCTTTAGGATATTTTCATCAGTTTTTCTTTCAATATAATAACCAGTCTTACCATCATCTGCGATAGAGTCATATATTTTTATATTACTATTATCATTTTTATATATTAAGTAACTACCTTCATCATTAGTATCATAATCATTAACAATACTAAAATCTTCAAAGTATGGTAACACATAATTTAATAATCCATCCTCTTCCATAAATGGAAATGCTATTAATAATTGTTGTCTAATTTTTTTCATTATATTCTTTTTTCTTCAAAAGCGCTCATAAGTCCTCCGTTAAATATATTATATCATTTGATATTATTTATCTCAAATTCTTCTTTCAAACTTGAGTATTTTGCCTTCTTTTTTCTCTTCCTGCATTTCAATTGTTTCTACTCTTCCTTCTCCAATTTGTGAGACTATTTTCTCTTCAAAATTATTTATTAAAAATAATTTTATAAAAACATCTTCCTGAGATCTTATCTTCAATATTTTACATATATCTTTTCTTATTTTATTTAAATTAAAACTAGTTTGCATATTACTAATATAATTAACAATTAATTTTATTTTATCAAGATTATCACATTTATTAGTATATAATACACATTCAATTACATATTTACTTGTTCTATTTCTAAATATATATCTTCCTTTATCAATATGTACGTGACAATTACTATCATTTTCTTCATTTTTATATGTTAGTTGAGATAGTTTTGATGTAAATTTTTTTCCTTTTTCATATTTGTAAATATATATTAAATCAAAATTCTTATTTGATATTGTAATTTCTTTTACTTCCCCATAATCTTCTATAGAAATATTACTATATGTATCTTTTTTACCATTTAGTGAATATCTGAAGGATACGCATACTTCATCTCCTAAAAAATCATATAATATTATTACATCATCTTTCCCAATTTGTTTATATATTTTTGATAATATTTCTGATAGATTAACTAGTTCATTATCATTATCAAAATAACTAATAATAATATTTTTAACAAGATATGAATTAGTATGTACAATTACTTTGGGCATGTTTAAAACTATTCTTAACTGTTTTCTAAGTCTTTTTTTTAGTAATTCTATTTTTAAACTATCAGGCATAAAAATAATCCCCCATTTAGGAGAACTATTCTATCATAACTATATATAAATAGCAATACTATTTAATTTTGCTCATCATTTTAACAATATATTTTATAGCAAACTTATCATTAAATTTATATAAGAAATTCATAAACTTAGAATCACTACCTACATATACTTTAAACTTATTTTTTTCAGTAGCATCAATTATTTGAGATGCTGCATCTTGTGCAGATAACATTTTCATTTTAGAACTACTTTCTGATACTTCCATTTTTACATTTGAATTTTTCATAATATTTGTTGCTATAGCACCAGGAAATATAATTGTTACACCAACATTAGTATTTAATAGCTCTGCATATAATCCTTCAGTAAATAACTTTATTGCTGCTTTTGATGCTCCATATACAGTTTGGCCAGGAAATGGGAAGAATCCTCCCATACTAGATACATTTGTAATATGTGCTTCCTTTCTTTGCATTAATTCTGGTAAGAATAATTTAGTTAATTTTAGTGGACCATAAAAGTTTACATTCATAACTCTATATATTGTATCCATATCTAATTTTTCAACATTTATAAAAGGTTGAATAATACCAGCATTATTAATTAATCCATCTACTTCACTATGCTTTTTATAATAATCTTCTTTAAACTTATTAAGTGATTCATCACTTGATATATCTACTACAAAAAGTGATAATCTTTCACTATTATTTGCCATTTCTTTTGTAATATTTAGTTCTTTTTCATTAATATCTAGTGCCGCTACAAAAGCTCCTTTATTAATTAATTGTAAAGTTAATTCTCTTCCAATTCCACTTCCAGCGCCAGTAACTATTATTTTTTTATCTTTTACTAACATCCTAATCCTCCTTATATTATATATATTATAACATAAAAAAACATTTATATAAATAATATAAATGTTCTATACTTTCATTCCTTGATTTTGAGATTTTATCTCTTTTTCATCTTCTAAACACCTTTCATGAATATCATAAAATGTCTTTATTGATTTATATAATTGATTATTAGCTTTTGCATAATCACCTTTTTCTGCAAATTTCTTTGCAAAAAAAGTTAAACTACCAAGTTCTATTCCTCTTCCTTTAAAATATTTATCATCTGCACTCATAGTTACATAATTAGAAAATAAACTATCCAACCTTTTTAATATTTCATACTTTTTTTGATCCTCTATATCATTTAGCAGAATATTAAAATTATCTTCACCCAAATATTGAATAATACTTTCTGGAATATAACACTCCTTATCATCAATTAATAACATATATTTACTATCCATATTTATCACCTATTTTAATTATAACATATATTTACATATTTTTTTTAATGGTGTATACTTATTAAAGAAACAGGGAGGTTTTTTATTATGAATGAAAAATTTGTATATGCAGATGAAAAAGTAATTGTAATTGGAACTGATGATGAGGAATCAGTTAAAGGTTCAATTAGAGATTATTCTGATAATATTAAAAAAATATTGGTTCAAGAAAATGTAATTGAAGTGCTTCAAAAAGAATTAAAGAAAAAACAAGAAGAATTAGTTGATTTAAAACCATATAATAAGTTATTAACAAGATTATATGGTGGCGGACTCTTAATTGGTGCTCTTGGTATTATTGGAGCAATAGGTTTATTAACTCCTCTAAAAAGTGATCCTATGATAGCATGGGCTGGAGTAGCAACATTTGATACTTTCTTTGTAGCTATAGAAATATTAATAATACGTAAATGGATACTTGAACGTAAAAAAACAAAAAGAGAAATTCAAGCCACTGAAAATACTATAACTTATTTAATAAACGAATTAGAAAAACAAGATGAGAAACTTACTGAATTACGATATGAAAAAACTAAAAGTGATGAGCAAGAATTTAAAATAGAAAAAGGTGTAAAAAATGGCTACTTTCAAACATTAGATTCTGATGAAACTATTAATGATGTTGAGCAACGTGTAGCAAACTATTATAATGAAGGTATAAAAGGTAAAACAAAAATTCTTCAAAGATTTAAAAGAAAAGAAAGATATTAAAAGTACGATATAATCGTACTTTTTATTTTATATATAGATAATTAAATACTTATTTCTAATCCTATTGGACAATGATCACTACCAAGTATATCTGAATATATATATGCATCCTTAATATTTGATTTAATAATATCTGAAACAATAAAATAATCTATTCTCCAACCAGTATTATTAGCTCTAGAATTAAACAAATAACTCCACCATGTATAAGAAACAGTGTCTGGATATAAATACCTAAATGTATCTATAAAACCACTTGATAATAGTTTAGTAAACTTATTTCTTTCTTCATAAGTAAAGCCTGCATTACCAATATTAGATTTAGCATTTTTAATATCTATTTCATTATGAGCTACATTATAGTCTCCACACATAATAATAGGTTTATTCTTTTCTAACTTTTTAATATAATTTAATATATTATCTTCCCAAATCATTCTAGATTCCATTCTAGAGAGATCTCTTTTAACATTTGGTACATAAATATTAATTAAATAAAAGTTTTTATATTCAAGAGTTATTGTTCTTCCTTCTTTGTCATATTCTTCTACATCAATACCATATTTTACTGATATTGGTTTTTCTTTTGTATATACTAATGTACCTGCATATCCTTTTTTCTCTGCAGGAAATAAGTATTCATAATAACCCTCTGCATCAAATTCTATTTGATGTTTCTCTGCTTTTACTTCTTGCAGACAAAATATATCAGCATCTATTTCATTAAAAAAATCTTTAAATCCTTTTTTAAGAGATGCTCTAAATCCTGCTACATTCCATGATATTAATTTCATATAATCACCAATATTATTATACCATATATATTTTGACAATATATATAATATGTGTTAATATATCCAACATCAATGGAGGATATTATGTATTTAAATATAATCTCTGCATACTTATTAAGTTCCTTAATCTCTACTCTTGTTGGAATGGGTATTAATATATATTATTTAAAATATCTTGCTAATGAAGGATATAAAATTAAACTAAAAGATAATAATAAAAATAAGTATCCAGAACCAGTAGCAAAGATAAGTAAGTTTTATACTCTTATACCAATATTTAATATTTCATATGTATTATCTAAATTAATTGATGTAACAATAAATAAGAATGGAATATATAAGAAATTATATAAAGAAGATAAAATAATTAGAATGGATCAAGAAGAAATGGAAAGCTTTGACGATGATGAATCATATTCTAATGTTGTTAGTATATCTTATAATCAAAGAAATATAAATACTGTTGTTAGTAAACCTGTAAATACAGCATATGTATTATATGAGACTGAAAAAGGTAAAAATTATATATTATTTGAAGTGGTTGCAGATAATATAAATATTATTCAATCTGCAGGTCCGGTATCAAAACTTTCTAATGACGATCAATTACTTGAATTAGTATTCATAATTAATACAAGAGATAATGTTATTCATGTAGTTAAATTGCCAAAAAGATTAATAAAAAAGAAAAAGAAAAAGAAAAAAGATTAAATTTAATCTTTTTTTATTAATATTAATGATTATCAGCACTGCTTGTTAGTGAAATTACTTCTGCATCAGTAAGTGCTGTATTATATATTGCCATATAGTTACCATACCCTTTGAAGAAGAAGTCTCCTGCTGTTGTATGACCTTTAACTAATCCACCAAAGTATGCACCATAATTTGCTGTTGTAGTAAATGCTGTTGCCATTGTTGTTGATGAGAATGGACCTGTTATATTACTATTTATCTTAACACCATCTAAGAAGTAATCTGATACATTTAAAGCAGTATTTCTTACTACTACTGTATGCCATTTACCTGTGCTTGGTGCTGTTGATGCATAATAATATGGATTTGGAGTAGCTGTTGTACCAACAAATAATGAATTGTTTATTCTTGGAGTTGCAGATGATGCATTAGGCATACCTACAGTAAAGTATGTACCTCCTGCTGTTGCCCAGTTCTTTGTTGTATCTGCTGTTATTTCTAATAAATCTTGCCATGTCCATGTAGAAGTATTTACCTCATTTTGATTTACTCTAAATACAAATGTATATTCTTTATTAATATTAGATATTACTTCCTTTGTAAGATCTGTCAATGCAAGTGCTGCTGTACCAGGGAAATAGTTATTTAATAATTTAGAGTATATTGGTGTTTTATCAGCTACACTTGGTATTGGTCTACTCATTTCATAAGTATTATTAACTCCTACTGTTACATTAAATGTAGTAGTAATATCAGGTGTATTAGTTAAGCTAACTGTTACTGCAATTGTGTCATTATACGCTGCACTACTTGATACAGTAATTAAACCATTTTGATCAATATCTATATTTGCACTTCCTGTTTTACTAATTGTTACTGCTTTATCAACTAGTGATTCTGGTAACACTTCAAATGCCAATTGTTTTGAATCACTAGGACTAACATATAATGTATTATTATTTAATACTGTATCACTTTGTCTAACATTAATCTTAGTACCATAAGATGATTTTGTATCTCCATCCAGAGCAAGTTTTGCTATTTGATAATCAGTTAATGCTGTATTATATACACTCATATAATTTGCAGCACCAGCAAAACCATAATATGAATTTATAGATACTATTTTTTGTGTAAGTCCTCCAAAATATACTCCAAAGTTATTTGTAATATTTGCAAAGAATGCTGTCATTGTTGTTGATGCAAATGGACCTGTCAAACCACTATTTATCTTAGTTCCATCATAGAAGTAATCAGTTACATTTGCTGCTGTATTTCTAAATGCTATGGTGTGCCACTGTTCGCCATCTGTTCCATATGTTGATAATGCTTGTACTGATCCACTTTGTATTTTAGGTGTTGCTGATAGTATATTTGGTAATCCCAAAACAAAGTGATTTCCTGATGTGCCATATATTTTAGTACTATCACTAGTAGCTTGTAATAACATATTTGCAGAGCATGTTAAACAAGTTGAATTACCAATATTTCTAATTCTAAATACAAATGTATATTCTTTACTAATTTGTCTTATTACTGATGATGTAAAATCTGAAAGTAATAATGCTTGTTTAGTATCTGTACTTGTAAATTCTTTACCAATTATACGAGAATATATTGGTGTTATCCCTGTTATTGTTGGTATTGGTCTAGTAAGTTCATATAAGTCATCACTAACAGTAATACTAAAGCTAGTTGATGTACTATTATCATCAGAAGTTATTGTTATTGTAGCTGTCCCTTCTTCAATACCAGTTACATTACCACTTGAATCAACAGTTACAACATTACTATTACTTGATACAAATGTAACATCTTTATTTGTTGCTAGAATTGGAGTTATATTATATGAAATTGTTTTTGTTTGACCAATCATTAGATTAAAGTCTGTAAAATTAAGATCTATACTTTCAACATGTTTTGTTAATGCATCATTATTATAAATTAATATTTCTTCTATTTCTCCATTAAAGCCTTTTTGATATGTACCATCTTTGTATCCACCATACATACCATTAAATACAAAATTAGTACTTGCAGTATAACTACTTCTAGTTACATATTCATCATTTTTAAATAAAGTAATTTCTTTTACTGCTGGTAAATATTCAAGCTTCCATGTATTAGTTGAAGTTAAATCACTTCCATCAACATCAAATGTAACTTCAGTACTAGCACTACTTCTTAACTTAATTTTATTAGTACTTCCATCAAGCCATAAATAAGTATCACTATTATCAACTTTTGTAAGAAGCATACCATTACTATTTAAATCACTTAACTTACCAGTAAATTCAATTGCCCAAGGACTAGAATATGATAAAGTTAAATTAGAACTTAAAGTAATATATGAATTCCCATCAAGTGTTACTTTACCATTACTTGGAGTAATATCGCCTGCTGTAACAGTAGAAGTTAAACCACCTATACTGTCATGTATATTTGATAAATATGTCCATTTATT
>DAOOPL010000017.1:0-14210 GCA_035388245.1 Bacilli bacterium
ATATGATGGATTGTTTTGGGCAAGTGTAGGAATAAGTATTACAACACCTGCAACACCAACAGAAAGTACATATTTAACACAATTTGGATTAACTAAAAGATCATCTTATGTAACAGGAGTACCACTTGGTACAACTGTTGCTCAAGTAAAAGAAAATGTTGGGACTCTAACAATGACAATAACAAATCCAAGTAATGTGGCACTTACTAACGGTGCATTAATTTCAACAGGAACAAAAGTAACAATATCTGATGGAACTAATACTTATTCATATGTAGCAGTTATATATGGAGATATTAGTGGAGATGGAAACATTAATGCAGTTGATTTATTAAATATGAGGAAACATTTATTAGGTACTCAAAAGTTAACTGGAGCAAGTTTAGAGGCAGCAAAAATAGCTAAATCATCATCATTAACTGCAGGAGATTTATTATATTTAAGAAGATATTTATTAGATAATAATACATACAAGATAGCACAATAAGGAGGAAAAATGAAAAAAATTATATCAAAATTATTAGTAGGAATATTCATATTTTTAATAGGAATAAATGAAGTATTTGCAGCAACAGGAACCATAACAATATCTGGTGTATCTTCAACAACAATAGGTAATACTATATCTGTTACTGTAAGAGCAAGTGCATCAAAAATATTTTATTGTCAATTATTTACTACATATGATACTACAAGATTA
Source organism: Bacilli bacterium (assembly GCA_035388245.1). GTDB lineage: Bacteria > Bacillota_I > Bacilli_A > RF39 > UBA660 > DAOOPL01. The sequence goes on from DAOOPL010000017.1 coordinate 701, forward strand.
AGATTAACAAGTGGATCTACTACTATACAATATGAAGCTGATGACATAATAAATGGTGTTTCTAGTGTATCAAGGACATATAAATTTAAAGCAATTAAAACTGGTACTGCATATGTGAAAGTTACAAGTGGTGGTACTGGTATGAATATTAATACTAGTAACCAAGGAATTGTATATGCAACAAAAACAAAAAATATTACAATTAGTAACCCTGTTCCAAAATCTACTAATAATTATTTATCTGCTTTATTAGTAGAAAATGCAACACTAACTCCAACATTTAATAAAAGTACATTAGCATACAGTGTTAGTTTAGAACCATTAACAACATCAATTAATATTAGAACAGCTTTAGAGGATTCTAAAGCAAGAGTAACTGGTGGAGGAGTAGTATCATTAATAGAAGGATTAAATACTATTAACCTAGTTGTAACAGCAGAATCAGGAGCAAAAAGAACATATATAATATCTGCAACAGTTCAGGAACAAACACCTGTTATTGTTAAAATAAATAACGAAAATTATACAGTAATTAGGAAAAAAGGTTTATATGAAGCACCTTTAAATTTTGAAGAGACAACTGTAAAAATAAATAATGAAGATGTTTTAGCATATACAAATAAAAAACTAAATTTAACAGTACTAGGGCTTAAAGATTCTAAAGAAGTAATAAAATTATATATATATGATGGTAAAAAATATGAAGAATATAAGAGTATTACAATAAATGGATTAAATTTATATTTAAAAGATATAAGTAATAGTATATTACCCAAATATGAGAAAGTCAGTATTAAAATAGGTAATACAAGTATTAATGCTTTAAGCTTTAATAATAGTAATAATAACTATTTAATTAAAGGTGTAAATACATCAACTGGAAAAGAAAATATATATTCATATGATAAAAAAAATAATACTCTACAAATATATTATGAAGATTATAATAATTCATTATTAAAAGAAATAGATAATTATAAATTAATATGCATAGGTTTATTCTCAGTATCTATAATATTGCTATTTGTATTAATAATGTTTGCATTTAAAAAGAAAAAGGTTAAGAAACACAAGAAAGAAACTGAATAGTAAAAATATACTTGCTATTATTTTAATGATATATTTGATATAATGATATAGAGGTGATGATATGAGCATCCAAATACTTAATATATTAAAAATGGTATTGCTAATTACATTATTTACTATAGGAACATACCCATTTGTAAAAAAAATGGCAATGCATGCAGAAGCAATTGATGTTCCAAATGAAAGAAAAGTACACAAAGTAAATATGCCACTTTTTGGTGGTTTAATGATATTCTTTGGTTTTTTATTTGGATATGTATTTTTTTCAAAACAAAGTACTCTTATGAATGCAATACTAATTTCTGGTTTTATACTAGTAATAACTGGTATGTTAGATGATATTAAACCATTATCAGCATTAAAACTATTAATTGGTCAATTAATAGCTGCTTCTATAGTAGTATTTTATGGTGGCTTATTATTAAATGATATTGCAGCATTTGGTATATTTCTAAGATTTGGGTTATTAGCTTATCCAATTACAATAATATTTATAGTAGCATTGATAAATATGGTAAATTTAATTGATGGTTTAGATGGACTAGCAGGAGGAATTTCTGCAATATTCTTTTTAACAATAGGAATATTAGCAATTTTTACCAATAGACTTGCTTCATTTGAAATTATTTTGTCATTTATTATGCTTAGTGCAACATTAGGATTTTTATTTTGGAACTTTAATCCAGCTAAGATATTCATGGGTGGAGTAGGATCAATGTTCTTGGGTTTTATGATTGCAGTAATATGTTTATTAGGATTTAAATCAGTAACACTTACTTCACTTATAATACCTTTATCAATACTAGCAATACCAATACTTGATACTTCTTGTGCTATAATAAGAAGAATTATTAAGAAAAAACCAATATATAAAGCAGATAAAGAACATTTGCATCATCAATTATTAAAAAAATATAAACAAAAAACAGTAGTATTAATAATATATTCAATAAATATTTTGTTTTCAACAGCAACAATTATATATTTTATTAAAGATAAATTCTTTGGAACAATAATGTATATAGTACTATTATTTTTAGGGGTAGCATTTATATTTACTACTGATATAATATTTGATAGAAATAACTTAAAAAGTTTGTTTAATAGGAAGTAGGAAGTGTATTAATGAAAGTTTTATTATATTCTGAAGGGCTAAAACTAATTCAAAAGTCTGGATTAGGAAGAGCAATTAGACATCAAATGAAGGCACTAGAATATGCAAAAGTAGATTATACAACTGATCCAAAAGATGACTATGATATTGTACATATAAACACATATGGATTAAAATCATATATGCTTGCAGAAAATGCTAAAAAAAATAATAAAAAAGTTGTATATCATGCCCATTCTACATATGAAGATTTTCAAAATTCTTTTTTATTCTCAAATCAATTAGCACCATCATTTAAGAAATGGATTGTTAAATGCTATTCATTAGGGGATTATATTTTAACACCAACTCCTTATTCTAAGAAATTATTACGAAGTTATGGTATTGATAAGCCAATACAAGATGTATCAAATGGTATAAACTTAGAAGAATTTAGATATAATAAGAAAGAGGGAGAAGAGTTTAGAAAAACATATGAATTTACTAAGGATGATAAAATAGTAATGAGCGTGGGTTTATTTATTGAAAGAAAAGGTATATTAGATTTTGTAGAACTTGCAAAAAGAATGCCAGATTATAAATTCATATGGTTTGGAACATTAAACTTAAATACAGTACCAGTTAAAATAAGAGAGGCAGTAAAAACAAAATTACCAAATCTGTTTTTCCCTGGATATGTAGAAGCCAAAGAACTCAGAAAAGCTTATTCAGGAGCAGATTTATTCTTATTTATGACTCATGAAGAAACAGAGGGTATTGTGCTTCTTGAAGCATTAGCAAGTAAACAAAACGTACTTGTAAGAGATATACCAATATATGAAGATTGGTTTAAAGATGGGGTAGATTTATATAAAGCAAAAACTCTTGAAGAGTTCGAAGATAAAATAAAAGCTATAATAGGAAAGAAATTACCTTCTTTAGTGGAAAATGGTTATAAAAAAGCAGAGGAAAAAGATTTAAAGAAAATCGGTTTTATATTAAAAGAAGTATATGAGAAAGTTTTAAAATAAAAGCAAATTTGTAGAAAAATATGCTTTTTTTTGTTATAATATCTTTATATATTTAATAAATACAAAATAGGGGAGCGTTGATATTTTGAAAAAGATTTTATTTGTAGCAAACTTAGATTCATTTTTTACTAAGTTTCTTATCCCCCAATTAAAATATTTTAAAGATTTGGGATATATTATCCATGTTGTTTCAAAAAATGAAAATATTGATTTGCCATATTGTGATAAAAAAATAAATATTCCTTTTGCCAGAAGCTTTAATATAAAAGAAAATATTAGTTCTTATTTTCAGACAAAGAAATTAATTAATAAAAAAAATTACGATATTGTTTATTGCCATACACCTTTTGGTGGTGCAATAGGTAGATTAGCATCAAGAAAAGCACGTAAAAAAGGAACAAAAGTAATTTATATGGTGCATGGATTCCATTTTTATAAAGGTGCTCCTATAATTAAGTGGTTATTATATTATTATGCTGAAAAATATTTAGCAAGATTTACTGATCTTATTATTACTATTAATAAAGAAGATTATGAAATTGCCAAGAAAAAGTTTAATACAAAAGTTGAATATATTAATGGTGTTGGTTTGGATACTGAAAAATTTAATTTTGATATATCATTAGAAGAAAAAAATAAATTATTAAAATCTCTTGGTTTAAAAGAGGATAATTTTATTATTACATATCCTGCTGAAATAAATAAAAACAAAAACCAATTATGGTTAATAAAGACTTTATCAAAAATAATTAAAGAAAACAATAATATTCATTTGTTATTGCCTGGAAATGACAAATTAAAAGGAAAATGTCAAAAATTGGCAGTTAAACTTAGAGTAAATAATAATATTCATTTTTTAGGTTTTAGAAAAGATATTCCAAAGTTATTAAATATATCTAGCTTAGCAGTTTCATCTAGTAAAAGAGAAGGATTACCAGTTAATATAATGGAAGCAATATATGTTGGTTTACCAGTAGTAGCAACAGAATGTAGAGGGAATAGGGACTTAATTATTAATGGCAAAAACGGATATATTGTTAAATTAAATGATTATGAATCATTTAATTTAAAAGTAATGAGTTATTATAATGGATATGATAAAATAAAAATTCTTGAAACTAATAAAAATATTATTAATAAATTTGTTTTAGATGGAGTTATGAAAAAATTTGATAGTATAATGGAACCATATATTAGTAAAAAAGGAAACAAAATAAAAGTACTACATATTTTAATGAGCAATAAGTTTTCTGGTGCAGAAAAAGTAGCATATAAAATAATTTTAAACTGTAGTGATGAAATTGATATGGCATATTGTTCACCTAAAGGACCAGTTACAAGTGTTTTAAAAGAAGGAAAAATAAAATATATAAGATTATATGGAAAAAATATTTTTAGTATAAGAAGAGCAATAAAAAAATATAATCCAGATATAATTCATGCTCATGATTATAGAGCCAGTGCATTAGTAGCTTTTTCTGGTTATAGGGGGAAAATAATATCACATTTACATAATAATAATCCATTTATTAGAACATGGAATATCAATTCAATAATATATAATCTTGCTATACCAAAATTCGATAAAATTATTGGAGTTGCAAATATAATACTAAAGGAAGCAATATTCAAAAAGAGAATGCAGCACAAATTTGTTACTATATATAACTATGTTGATAAAAAACAAATAATAATAAAATCTAAGAAATATAATGTTAAAGAAAAATATGATATATTTTTCTTAGGAAGATTTTCAGAGCCAAAGAATCCAGAAGGTTTTATTGATATTATTAATGAATATAGAAAACAAAGTCCAAATGTAAAAAGCATAATGATTGGTGATGGAGAATTATTTGACTATTGTAAAAACAAGATAATAAGTTTAGGGTTAGAAAAGAATATTATATTACATGGTTTTGCTTCAAACCCATTCCCAATAATTAGAAATAGTAGTTTAGGCATTATGCCCTCTAAGTGGGAGGGGTTTGGATTTGTAGCACTTGAAAGTATGTGTTTAAAGAAACCAGTTTTAAATAGCGGTGTAGGTGGATTTTCTGAAATGCTTTGTGAACATAGTGAATTTATTTGTAATAATATGGATGAATATTTATCAAAAATAAATAAGTATTTGAATAGTAAAGATAAAATAAATTTTAGTTTTATTAATAAATATACAAACAAAAAAAGTTGGAAAAATCAATTCATGGAAGTTTATTTTGATAAAGATAATTAGTAATACAAAAGGAGACAGTTATGAAAGATATATATAAAAAAATATTTCTTTATATTTATGCATTTTATTTAATATATACCCCTAGTTTTCAAATTATAGGTAACTATTCAAGCTATATAATTTTACTTTTTACTTTATTAATATTTTTAGGAGTATATTGGTTTAAGAAAGATGATAGTATATTAATAATATTAAAAAGTAAAAAAATTAGAACATATATAATTCTTACTATTTTAGCAAGTATTTATTTTGCTATTAGAGCAATTTCATATGGTGTTGCAATAAATAATATTCTAAATTTAAGACTAATTCAAAGCAATTTTCCAATAGTATATTTATTACATTGCATAATAATTATTGATCAACTAAAGAAACTAAAATATGACACAAATAATATAATTAAGTTTTTTATAAATGTTGGTATTATTCAATCTATTATTTGTGTTTTAATGGTACTTTCAGGTAGATTACATGACATAGCTTTATATATATATTATTTAGATAGACCATATAATGCTTTTGTTTCTTCTACAAGAGTATTTGGATTAACTAGTGATTATACATTTGGATTACAAATAATAACAGGTTTATTTTGTGGTTTAATATTTATATATGCATTTTTACAAAAGCAAAGTAAATATTATTTTGCAATACCAATTTTACTAATTGCCACTGTATTAAATGGTAGACTAGGAATAGTAATTTTTGGTCTTTCGTTTTTCATATTACTTTTATTTTCTCTTAAAAATAAGGATAGTTTGAAAAGAATTTTAAAAATGGGGATCATATTATTATTAATGTTTTTCGTATTACTAGTTATTTTAAGAATTCTTAATAGTAATGCATACAATTTCGTTATTTGGGCAATAAATGATACAATTAACCTAGTAGTAAAAGGAGAACTTGGTGGTAATTATCATGTATTATTTAATGAAATGATGTTCTTACCAAAAAAGATACTACAAATAATATTTGGTATTGGAGCAAGAGTAATTGGTAAACAAGGAATTTTGCTTGGATATCCTTCATCTGATATTGGATATATAAATGATATTTTTATGGGAGGTATTGTATATTGTACAATGCTATATATACCATTTAGTATGCTCTTATTATCAAAATATAAAAACAAGAAATCTAAAAACAATATATTAAATAAAACTGTATCTATTTATTTATTAATATCATTTTTTATAATAAACTTTAAGGGTGAGATTATGAGAAATGCACCAATTTTAATTTCAATCTTTTTAATAAAAACAATTCTAATAAATTTTGAATCTGAAAGCATCAAAGTCAAAGAGGTCAAGGAGGAAAAATGAAACACAAAGATATTAAATTTAGTATAATAGTGCCAGCCTATAATATACAAGATTATATTGAAAAATGTATTAATAGTATTTTGGCACAAGATTATAATAATTTTGAGGTAATAATTGTAAACGATGGTTCAACAGATAATTGCGAAAAAATATGTAATAAATATGTAAAAAAAGATGATAGAGTAAAATATATTTATAAAGAAAATGGGGGATTATCTTCTGCAAGAAATAAAGGAATGGAAATCGCTAAAGGTGATTATATATGGTTTGTTGATGGTGATGATTATATAAAAGAAACAACACTGAGCATTCTAGCAGATTCAATTAAAAAAAATGTAAATAATTCTGATATAATATGGTTTAAAAATTATATTGATAGAGACAATAAAATTACTAAAAATAATATATTTAGAAGAGAAGAAGATATTTGCAAACAATACATTTTGAATCAAACATCAGCTTGGAACAAAGTATTTAAAAGGGAACTTTTAGTTAAAAATAATTTTGAGTTTCCTCTAGGTATAATATATGAAGATCTTGCCGTGTTGCCTTCATTATGCATTTATACTGATAAAATATTATTTTTAGATGAATATTTATATTACTATGTAGTAAGAACAAATTCTATAATGCATATTAAGAAATTTAAACCAAACAGAGATGATAAATTTATTGCTATAGATAAGATATTAAATATATTTAAAAAACAAAGAAGTTTTAAAAAATATGAAGATGAACTAGAATTTTTATGTATTAAACACTTATTAGTTACATATTCAACCGAAATACTAAAATATAATTCAAATATTTATAAACCAAGAATTATTAAAGCTGTTAACTATATTAAAAATACTTTTCCAAATTATGGAAAAAACAAATATTTTATTAAAGAACCATTTATAACGAGATTTTTTTGTAAATGTTTAAATAAGAAGAAGTATATTATTTGCAGAACCATTTTGCAAATTGCAAGAATTTTGAAAAGAATTGATTAGGAGCACAGTATTATGAAAAAAATGTCTCTAGAAGAAATAAAAAAAATAGAACTGGATATGCTAAAATATTTAAAAAAAATATGTGATGATAACAAACTAACATATTTTCTATGTGGTGGGACACTGCTTGGTGCTATTAGACATCAAGGCTTTATTCCTTGGGATGATGATATCGACATTTTAATGCCACAAGAAGATTATATAAAATTATTCGAAATATTTAAAAATAATATTAATTATGATATTTTGACGCCATATAATAGTAAGGATTATTATTATTTTTTCTCAAAAATAGTTGATAAAAGAACAGTGCTAAACGAAATTGGATTACCAAAAATTAAAGGAATGGGAGTATATATTGATATTTTCCCATTATATGGTTTATCAAAAAACAATCCAGAAGATTTTATGAATAACGTTAAACTAGAATTTCAAAACTTTGTTTTTTCAAAATGGAAACTATATTATGCAGATGAAATATTCTTAAAAAGATTGTTTAAAATGATTATATATTTTCCAAAATATTTATTTCTATCAAAAACAAATTGGCATGTTAGAAAAGAAAGAATTCTAAAAATGATTGAAAAATATAGTTTTAAGTATAGTGAAAAAATAGCTTTTCCACTTGCCAAATATGGATTAAAGGAAATACTTGGAAAAAAAGTATATTCTAAAACTGTAAATGTAAAGTTTGAAGATGAATATTTTTCTGCTCCAATTGGTTATGATGAGTATTTATCAAATTTATATGGTGATTATATGAAATTACCACCAGTAGAAAAAAGGAAAACACATCATCATTTTGATGCATATTGGAAAGAAAATGGAGTTAAAACAAAATGAAAGACTTATTAAAATTTATTAAATCTTCTGGAATATATTTTTTAGGTAATGTATTGATGAAGTCATTAACTTTTATTATGATACCAATATATACTAGATATATTAATTCATCTGATTTTGGTACATATGATTTAAATATTGCATATATTACATTTCTTTGTTCTGTTTTATTTTTAGATATTTGGTCAGCAATTATGAGATTTATGTTTGATTATAAAAAAGATGAAGAAAAGTATAAATCTATTTTGTCAGGAGTAGTAGTTTTTTTCTTATCGACTATTGTGTACACTTTATTAATAGTAATTATTTCAAATTATTTTGATGTAAAATATATATTCTGGATATATATGTATGGTCTACTTATGAATTTTCAAAATTTATTTGGATATATTGCTAGGGGATTTGGTAAAAACATACTATATGTTGTTTCAGGATTAGTAGGTTCATGTGTAACTGTTATACTTTGTATAGTACTTTTAATTGGATTTAAAATGGATTACAAGGCACTATTTATTTCTTCTTGTTTTGGATTTTTAGTTAATATATTAATAATATTAATTAGTTTAAAATTTGTCAAGAATATTTCAAAACAATCCTTTGATAAAGATATATTTAGAAAAATGCTTATATTTTCTTTACCACTTTGTGTAAATTCAGTAATATTTTGGTTCTTAACCAGTTATAATAAAGTAATTGTTGTAAGCAAATTAGGAGTCAGTCAAAACGGAATATTTGCAATAGCAATGAAGTTTTCAGTAATAATAAGTTTAGTAACATATTGCTTTCAAATGTCATGGCAAGAGTTAGCTTTTTCTAAAACAACTCGAGACAAAGAAGTACTTGGAAGCTTCTATACTAAAGCTATTAATTTATATTTAAAAATGTTATTTATTGGTACATTAATTATTGTACCAGTTACATATATTATTTTTCCAATAATGGTAGATAAAGCATATAGTACTTCAATAAATTTAATACCACTTTGTATAGTGGCTACAGTTGCATCAGCATTCAGTGCATTTTTAGGTAGTATTTTTGGTTCTATTAAAAAAACAAATGTTATTTTTACAACAACAGTTTTTGGTTGTATTTTGAATATACTTTGTATAAATTTATTAATAACCCAAATTGGTTTACAGGCAGCAAGTTTAGCAATGTTCCTAGGATTTTTATTGAATATCATATTAAGAATAAGATATTTAAAAAAATTCATGCCAATAAAAATAGATTACAAATCAATAGCTTTATTTGTATTTCTAATTATATATATATCATTATCATTCCTATCACATAATATTTATTTAAACTTATTTAATGTAATTGCATTTATTACGATACTATTAATAATTTATAGAGTACATATTCTCAAGTTTATTAAAGAATTAAGGAAATTAAAAGTGTAAAATGTTATGGGAATCTAATTATTTGATTAATATTATATTTGTTCTTTAAGTAGTTCTAGAAAATAATATATTTTAGTGTAAATATATTACTTTAATGTTGTTTTTAACAACATTTTTTGTTATGATATTTATTATGTAAAAGGAGAATTCAACATGAGCAAACTGTTTAGTAAAAAAGGAAAATTGTATAAAATAGTAAGGTTTCTAAGTAAAATAATTGGAGTATTATTTGGATGTGTAGCAGCATCTTTATATGTATTTATAATACTTTCGGATATATTACCAACAAAGTATTTAATTGGTATTGGTGTTGCTTCAATAGTTATTATTGGTATAATAATATTTATATTATTTGGGAAAAAGACAAAATTATGTGTAAGAGTAATTTTTTCAATTTTATCCCTATTAGGAATTTTTGCAATGATATGGGCATTGTTATCTATATTAAACACACTTAATTTTTTTGATAAAGTTGTTGCAAAAAATTACAAAACTGAAAAATACTACGTTGTTGTCAGAAAAGATAGTATATATAATGAAATCAGTGATTTAAATGGTATTCCAATATATTTTTATAATAATAATTCAAAGGCAATCGATGAAGTAATTACAAATATCAATGAAAAAATTACAACTACTATAACAAAAAGTAATGAGTTATTAATAATAACTGATGATTTATTAGAAAAACGTAATGAAGCAATAATAATTGAAAGTTCACTTGTAGATATACTAAATGAAGAAAATGAAGAATTTAAGAATAATACAAAAACAATATATACAGTTTCTGTTAGAGTCGAAGTTGACAAATTAATAAAAGAAGTTGGTATTACTACAGAACCATTTAATTTATACATAAGTGGTATAGATACATATGGTTCAATTACAAAGGCATCAAGAAGTGATGTTAATATTGTTGCGACAATAAATCCAAAAACAAAACAAATACTTTTAACCTCAATTCCTAGGGATTATTATGTAAGATTACATGGAACAAGGGGTTATAAAGATAAATTAACTCATGCTGGTATATATGGAATTAATATGTCGCTTAAAACGGTTGAGGATCTTTTAGATATAGATATAAACTATTATGCAAAAATAAATTTTTCATCAGTTATAAAAGCAATAGAGGTACTAGGAGGAATAGATGTATATTCAAAATATGCTTTTAAGACGTGTGGATTTACTTATTCTGTTGGTACTGAACATATGAATGGATATAAAGCTTTAGCATTTGCTAGAGAAAGACATAAAGTTCCTGGTGGAGATAGAACAAGGGGAGAAAACCAAGAGGCAGTAATAGAAGCAATAATAAAAAAAGCATCGAATCCTAGCACACTAACAAAATACAATTTACTATTAAGTAAATTAAATGATTCATTTGAGACAAACATGAGTTCGAAAAACATCAAAAAACTAGCAAAAATGCAGTTAAATGATATGGCTTCATGGAATGTTGTTTCAGCAAATTTAAATGGTACAGATAGCCATAATTATACTTATTCATTGGGTAAACAAATGCTATACGTAATGGAACCAAAACAAGCATCAATAGATAATGCAAAAGCAATGATTGAAAAAGTAAAAAATGGAGAAATAATATCTGCACAATAAAATATTCTTTATAGAATATTTTTTTGTGATATAATGAAATTAAGGAGAAGGTTTATGAAAAAAGGGACTAATATTGCTCTGATAATAGCAGCAGGTAAAGGTACTAGAATGGAGAAAAACATACCTAAGCAATTTATTAAAATAAAAAATAAACCGATAATAATATATACATTAGAGTGCTTTCAAAACCATCCAGATATTGATGATATAGTTGTGGTTTGTTTAAATGGTTGGGAAAATGTTTTAGAAAAGTATGCAAAAAAATTTAAAATAACCAAACTAAAATATATAGTAATTGGTGGAGAAACAAGATTTCAATCTTTAATATATGGTGTGAAAAAAGCACAAGAAATTGACAAGAATAGCATTATAATTTCTCATGATGGTGTGAGACCATTTGTATCCCAAAAAATTATAACTAGTAGTTTAGAAAAAATAAAGTCATATGATGCCACAACGGTGTCAATACCAGCAATAGACACTATGGTTATTGTTAAAAATGATATTGAAACTAAAATACTTAATAGGGAATATTTATATTCCGATCAGGGGCCACAGACTTTTAGAGTCAAAGAGTTTTTTAAAATTTTAGATAATGATAATTATACTACAGTTGGAGAATTATATGTTAAAAAAGGCTTAAAAGTTGGGGTAATTGAAGGAGACAGATATAATTTTAAAGTAACTCATAGTATAGATTTAGAGTTTGCTGAATTTTTAGTAAAAAAAGGTTTAAAGTAGAAAAATAGAAATTAAAAATATTCTTTATAGAATATTTTTTTTGTGATATAATATTTATATAATAAAGGAGGAAAGAAAGATGACAGTGTTATACATAATAATAGGTGTAGTAGTAGTGCTTATACTATACGTTTTAGTTACTTACAATAGATTTGTAGTGCTAAAAAATTCAGTCAAGGAAGCATTTTCTACAATGGATGTATACTTAAAGAAAAGATGGGATTTAATTCCAAATATATTAGAAAGTGTTAAAGGCTATATGACACATGAAAGAGAGACTTTAGAAAGTATTGTAAGTCTTAGAAGTGGTTCATATGATAATATGACACCAGAAGATAAGATTGATGCTAATGATCAATTATCTAAAGGATTATCAAAACTTTTTGCACTAGCAGAGAATTATCCAGATCTAAAGGCAAATCAAAATTTTATGGATTTAAATAACCAATTATCATTAGTAGAAGAAGATATTGCAAATGCTAGAAAATATTATAATGCAGTTGCTAAAAACATGAATAATGCAATAATGGTATTTCCATCAAATATAATAGCAAATATGTTTGGGTATAAAGAAGAAAAAATGTTTGAAGTTCAAGAGGCTGAAAGAGAAGCTGTAAAGGTGAAGTTCTAATGAAGAAAATAGTTGTTTTATTAATATTATTTTTAATTCCAACAACTATTTTTGCATATGTAGATGGTTATGAAATAAGTAAATATCATGTAAAAATAGATGTTAAAGAAAACAATGTATTAAATATTAGAGAAGAAATCACAGCAGATTTTGAGCCATATGCTTATAAGCATGGAATATATAGAAAAATACCAATAATTAACGAAGTAGAAAGAGCAGATGGCTCTAGTTACTTTAATCGTGTAAGAATAAGCAATATTAAAATAAATAATAACCATGAGGATAGTTATGAAAATAATTATTTAGTAATGAAAATAGGTAGTGCCAGTACAACAGTATCTGGAGAAGTAAAATATATAATATCCTATTCTTATAATTTAGGTGACGATAGAACTAAAAAATTTGACGAGTTTTATTTTGATATTATTGGTACAGAGTGGGATACAACAATATCTAATGTATCATTTGAAATAAATATGCCAAAATCATTTGATAAATCTAAATTAGGATTT
>DAOOPL010000018.1:0-14194 GCA_035388245.1 Bacilli bacterium
CTTTTGTTATTTGTGCCATATCAAAAGAAGTAGTATCAATAATATCAAATTCCAATTCTTTTATTTCTTTTATAATATTATTTATATCTTGTTCACTTAATAATTTTACTTTCTTATTTTTAAATTTATTTGCAATAAATTCTGCTACTTTATCATTAAGAACATTACTTAGTACATCACATAATGAATACTCTTTATATTTATTAATAGTATTAAATAATATTTCCTTTACTTCTTCATATCCATATTCATTCATTAAATCACATTTAATTTTAGTATTTTTAAATTCTTTTATAAATAAAGATATATTAAATATACATATCCCTGATATATATTTTTTTGTAAATTGTATTTGACCATATTCCTCATAAATATTTACATTATTATTATATAGTGATACTTTAGCATCAATTCTAACACCATCAAGTGGCTTTAGATTAATAGAAGTTTTAAGTGGTACTAAGGCTGGAGTAATTGGTATTATATTATGATTAAAATCTTTTACTAAGTTATAGTTTTCTTTAGAAGATCCAGTATTTTCATATGATGCTCCTCCTGTTGTTAAAACTACATATCTTGCTTTTACTTCATCATCTATAACAAATATATTGTGTTTCTTTTCTATTTTTTCTACTACTGTATTATATCTAATACTAACATTATTACTTAATAAGTATTTTGTAAATGCATTTACAACTGTTTTACTCTGCATAGAATATGGATATAATCTTCCTTCTTCTTCTTTTACTAATATTCCTAAATCATAAAATAAATTTTCTATATTTTCATTATTAATAATGAAATCAAGAATTCTCTTATTAGATGTTAAATAATTATCACTAATTATATTAGTATTTCCTAAATTACATCTTCCATTACCTGTTAATAATAACTTCTTACCTAATTTATTATTCTTTTCTAATATTAAAATAGATAAGTTACTCTTATAGTGAATTAGACGTGCTGCTGTCATTAAACCAGCTGCACCACCACCTATTATTACTACATCATACATATTTATCACCTATTATCATTATACCAAATAAAAAAGGATATTTACTATCCTATTCTACTATTTTAAAACTCTTTAATATATATCTATTATTTTCTATTTCAAATGTATACTTACGAAGGTTTAAATCATTTTTAATTTGAGCATAGTTATCATTAAATATTTCTTCAGCAGTATCATTATTTGTAACTTCTATATTATCATTATCTCCAGTATTATATACTAGATTTGCTTCATCAAAATACACTTCATTTGTGTATACAATATACTTATTTCCTACTTTTTCAAATTTCACAAAATTTGTATAGTCTGGATGCATAACTGTTCCTCCATGTCCTGGATGATCTGATTGATCATGTTTTTGAAAATAACCACTACTATAATCATACATAATGTAATCATTTGCAAAACACATTATATTTGCTTTACCAATAGTAACTGTATCTCCAAAAATATTTGCTAAATTATCATCAATCTTATCTGCTAATATATAGTCATTGTTATTAATATTCCCTATGTAGAATTTTATTCTATTGTTTAGTGTATTAAAGTTTGTATAGTCTTCTGTAAAAAACCAATTGACCTTAATATTTATTATATCCTTTAGTACATTTTGTGTTACTAAATCTACTTTAGTACTTACTTTAGTTGTAGTATTATTTAATCCACATGCTTCTGGTTTATTAAAATATCCATATGCGAAATAACTTCCAATACCTATCCCTATTACTCCTACTGATATTAAAATAATAGTTATTATTTTTTTCATTTTCTTACCCTTTCTATAATTAGATTATATATCTTTTAATAAAATATATCAATTATTATTTATTTGCTTAATTTTATTTTTTATCATATCCATTGTTTTAGATGGATTAGCTTGTCCTTTTGTTTTTTTCATAACTTGACCTACAAAAAAGTCAATCATTCTATACTTTTCTTCAGTATAATCTTTTACTTGTTCTATATTTTCTTCAAGTACTTCATCAATAATTTTTATTAATTCATCATCATTATCAAGTTGAGATATATTTTCTTCTATTACAATATCCTTTGGATTCTTATTAAGTTCTAATGCCTTTAAAAACACTTCTTTTGCTTGTTTAGATGAAATAGCATTTGTATCTGTTAAATCAATTAAATTACCTATTAAAGATGGATTAATGTCTTTAATACTAGTACTGTTTGTGTTTAAATATCCTAGAAGCATACTATTAATCCAATTAGCTGCTTTTTGTGGATTGATATTTAGATTAATACACTCATCAAAGAAATCAGATACTTCTTTTGATTTTGTTAGAGTTTCTGCATCTTTCTTTGATATATTATATTCATTAACATATTTTGTTATTCTTTCAAATTGAAGTATTGGTACTTCTTTTTTAATATTTTCTATATAATCATTTGTTAAATTAATTATAGGTATATTAGGTTCAGTAAAATACTTATAATCAATTGCATCTACTTTAGTTCTCATACGAATTGTAGATGATGTTTTATCATCAAATCTTCTAGTTTCTTGAATTACTTCTTCATTATTATTTAATAATTCTGTTTGCCTTCTTATTTCATATTCTATTGCTAATTTTACACCATTAAATGAATTAATATTTTTCATTTCAACTTTATTACCAAGTTTATCAGTATTGCTTAATGAAATATTAACATCACATCTTATTTGGCCTCTATCACTTCTAGCTTCTGATGCATTACAATAAACAATTAAAGATCTTAGAGATTCTAAGAATGCTAAAGCTTCAGTAGTACTATTGATACAAGGCTCTGTAACTATTTCTATAAGTGGTACACCTGCTCTATTATAATCAATTAATGAATAATCATTATAGTGATCTAAACTAGCAGTATCTTCTTCTAGATGAATATCATGTATTAATATTTTTTTAATATTATTATTAACATCTATATCTAAGTATCCATTTGTTCCAATAGGGTTTGATGCTTGTGTAATTTGATAGCCCTTTGGTAAATCTGGATAATAATAATTTTTTCTATCGAATATTAGTTTGTTTGGAACTTTACAGTTTAATGCTAGTGCTAACTTTACTGATTTATTTACTGCCTCTTTATTAACTGCAGGAAGTATTCCTGGAAATCCCAAATCAATAGTAGATAAATTACTATTAGGCATTTCATTATATTCATTTTTTGATGTTGAAAACACTTTAGAATTGGTAGTAAGTTCACAATGTATTTCTAAACCTATTGTTACTTTATACATCTGTATACCTCCTAAAGCTTATTTTATCTTCTAATATCTTAGCTAATTTAATAACTTCTATATCTTCTTTTGCTCTACCTGTAATATTAATTGCTACTGGCATATTATTAATCATACCTGATGGTATTGTTATGCTTGGAAAACCTCCAAAATTAGCAATTACTAAATGATTTTCTAAAAGTAAATACTTACTAGATAATCTATCTATTTCTTCTGTAAATAGTGGTGCTTCTGAACTGGAATTTGGCATTATAAATGCATCATAAGTTTTAAATAAATCATTTATTTTATCAACTATTAGTCTTCTTATTCTTTTAGCATTTATAAATAACTTCTCTTGATTTTCTTTTTGAAGAATATAACTACCTAATATAAATCTTCTTTTAATTAATTCTCCAAATCCTTCTGTTCTAGTACTAAACATAACTTCATCAAATGTTTTACCTTCTTTTCTATTTCCAAATACTATACCAGTTAAATTAGAATTATTAGATGTGGCCTCAGCGCAAGATATAGACATATATGATGGATAAAGTCCATTTAATATATTAATATCTATGCTTTCTTCTACAACTTCTATACCAATACTTTTTACATAATCAATTATTTTTACAAAATTATTATAATATTCTGTATTGCTTTTTAAGACATCTACTATCTCTTTAATATAAAATACTTTTTTATATTTTAGTTCTTTATTTATTTCATCTACAAAAGAGATATTAGTATCAAGTGATGTCATATCTTTTTCATCTTTACCTTTAATAGTATCAATAACATATGGTATATCTTCTACGTAATTTGTAAAGCATCCTACATGATCTAAAGATGATGCAAAGGCAAATAATCCATATCTAGATATTAATCCATATGTTGGTTTAAATCCTACTATACCTGCATAACCTGCTGGTTTACGCACTGAATCTCCTGTATCTGATCCTAATGCAAAAGGTACTATACCAAGAGCTACTGCTGCTGCAGAACCAGCTGACGAACCACCGATATATCTATTTTTATCCCATGGATTTCTAACAATACCTGTTGCTGCTGTTGTACCAGTACCACCCATAGCAAGCTCATCAAGAACTGTTTTACCTATTAATATAGCATTACTATTTTTTAACTTTTCAATACATGTTGCATCAAATATAGGTACATAGTTTTTTAATATATTTGAAGATGCTGTTGTAAGAATACCTTTAGTAGAAAAATTATCTTTTGCAGCATATGGTATGCCAGAAAGTATATTAGTTATTTCCTTTTCTTCAAAATCTTTATTTACTGTTACAAATATATTATATATATCTTGATACTTATTTATTTTATCAAGTGATTCATTTACTAGACCTAATGAACTTATTTTCTTATTTAGTAGTGCTTCATGAATATCTTTTATTCTCATATTTAAGTTATTCATTATTCCACCACCTTTGGTACTTTTACTTCATTAAATACTACTTCTTTTGCATTTGATAATGCTTCTTCAGTAGATATTTCATTTTCTACTATATCTTCTCTCATATAAACATCATCTAATTCAAATGGGAAAGACATTGGATTTACCTTATCTAAATCTTTTATTTCTCCAATTAAATCCATATGTTTTAACATAACATCAAATTCTTTAAGTAAAGTATCATATTCACTATCACTCATATCAAACATTAATTTATTAGCATATTCTTTTAGCTTTTCTTTTGTTATATCCATATTAATCTCCTAATACATTATATTAATATTATATCACAAGACATAAAAAAACAACTGATAAACAGTTGTAATTTTTAATGGCGCTTCAAGTAGGACTCGAACCTACGACCTGTCGGTTAACAGCCGAATGCTCTACCAACTGAGCTATTGAAGCAAGTAACGCATATAATTATAGTATGGAATACTTTCTTTGTCAATAAAAAAAAGACAAAATGTCTTTTAATAATTCTTATTTCTAAGTTCAAAAAATGCTTTTGGATGACTACATGCAGGACATACTTCAGGTGCTTCCGTTCCAAAATGAATGTGTCCACAATTTCTACAAATCCAGAATGCTTCTTCTTTCTTTTTAAATACTTCATTATCATTAATATTTTTTAATAATGCTCTATATCTTTCTTCATGTTCTTTTTCTATTTCTGCTACTTCAGTAAATAATTTTGCAATATCATCGAATCCTTCTTCTTTTGCTTGTTCTGCAAAACCTTTATACATTTCTGTCCATTCATAGTTTTCACCCTTAGCAGCATCTTCAAGATTAGTTACTGTACCAGGCACATCTCCTCCATGAAGTTTTTTAAACCATATCTTTGCATGTTCTTTCTCATTATTTGCTGTTTCTTCAAAAAAAGCTCCTATTTGTTCATAACCCTCTTTTCTTGCTTTAGATGCATAATATGTATATTTGTTTCTTGCCTGGCTTTCTCCAGCAAAAGCTGTCATTAAATTCTGTTCTGTTTTTGTTCCTTTTAGTTCCATTTTCTTTCCTCCTATATTTCATAATTGTTTTTTATAACAATTTTCTTTTTTAAAAATTTCTTGATTATCTTATTTACTATTTGTACTTTACTACTTCTTATTATATCATGATTTATATTGGTTGCTTTTATTAATGATACATTACTTGTTCCAAATTTATCTTTAATATTTTCAGATGATTTATAATTTACAATATCATCCTTATCTCCATGGACTATTAATACTGGTACTTTTATATCTTTTATACAATCTCTATTTTCTTCAACTAGTTTTGTAAACTCTATTATTGTTTTTATTGGAATTTTTATTATTCTTGATATTATTGTATCAGATTCATATTCTTTAAATAGTTTAGGAGCTAAACTTGCACTTTCTATTACTTTTAGTTTACTATTATCAAATACTAAATACTCAAATGCTGGTGCAAGTAATACTACTTTCTTAATTTGTTTATACTTACTTGCAAGATTACATGCTAGTACACCACCCATACTATGTCCAATAACATATATAGTTTTATATCCATTATTAATTAACATATCAATCATTTCATTACATTTATTTATCCAATCATTTCTAGTTACATTCTTAATAATAGTTTTATCATGTCCTGGTAATGTAAAACTAAAAACATCAAATTTTCTATCTAATTCTAAATAATTGTCAAGCCCTTCTTCATCATATGTACCACCAGCAAAACCGTGTATTATAAGTATTGCTTTTCTAAAAATTATCATTATTTACCTCTATTTTGTGTTCTTATATTTTTAAAACTAGTTACATTTTTTGTTTGATACTTATTATTTTTAAATTTAGGATCTTCAAATATTCTTTTTTTCTTTAACTTATTTGCATTAATCAAACTTTCTAATGCATCTGGTGTTTTACTGTCTTTCACTTTTATCCCTCCTTCTTAATATACTTAATGCTTTTTTATAATATTTGCTTTTATTAAATACAATTCCTAATATTATAAATATTAATACAGTTACTAATATTATTATATCTTTATTACTATTATATTCTTTCCATACACCTATTTTATTTGTTTTTGCAATATCTTCAGATTCTTTTAATATATTTGTATAACTATAATCTCCATATAGATATGCTACTTTACCATATCCACTTTTTATTATACTGTTTTGTAATAGCTTATTATCAATCCAAATCCAAGCTAATAATCTATTATATTTATCATACTTATCGCTATTATTATCAAGTTCAATTTCTATAACTTTTGCACTTTTTAATTTATAACATGTATATTCACTTGCTTCTTTTCCATAATATTCATCTTTTTCTGGAGTATTTATTGCTAGAAATCTTACTGTTTCTATTTTATTATTAATATTAAATTTTGCAGTATCTCCATCAACACATTTATTTAAATTTGCTTCTTCTGCATATATATTAATATTAAATATAAATAATATTAAAATAAATATTATCTTTTTCATTTTATTCTCCTATTTAAATTATAGCATAAAAGTATATTGTTTTAATAAAATTTTTGATGTATAATTATTTCATTGTGAGGTAAAAATATGCTTAAGAGATACAATTTGATTATTATTAATTTTATATTTTTATTTTGTTTGGAAGTATTGTTTAAGTTATTTACAAAAAATGATTTGATTAACCCAGAACTTCTAAATATATTTATTTTTAGTTTTTTAAATTCACTTGTAATAACACTTATAGTAACACTATTTAATAAACTGTTTAACAGAATATTATCTATATTACTTAATTGTTTTATTACATTAATATTTATAAGTCAATATATTTATTTTTGTTATTATAAAACTATATACTCTGCTTATTCTTTTGTAAAAGGTGGACAAGTATTTGAATTCTTTGATTCAATAAAAAGTGTTATGGCAAGTAAATATTTATATGTAATATGTTTAGTATCACCATTATTATTATTTATAATATTTAATAAATTTATTAATTATAAAAGATATAGAATTAAACCTAAATTAATTATTTTAATATTAATATTTGTTTCATATATTGGAGCATATTTTAGTCTTAATTATTATAATACTAAAGATTTATATTCACCACAAAAGTTATATTATAAAGTAAATAATTTAGCTTTATCAGTTGAAAACTTTGGTGTAATTACTGGTATGAGATTAGATACTCAAAGATTATTATTTGGATTTAAAGAAGAGTTTGTAGCAAATAAACAGAAAGTTGTAATAAAGAAAAAAGAATATAATGTTACTGAAATTAATTTTGATGATTTAATTGCAAATACAACAAATAAAGATGTAAAAAGTATTCATGAGTATTTTAAGAATATATCTCCTACAGAAAAAAACGATTATACTGGAATGTTTGCTGGAAAGAATTTAATATATATTGTTGCTGAAAGTTTTTCACCAATGGCAATTAATGAAAAATACACTCCAACTTTATATAAGTTATATAATGAAGGGTTCCAATTCACTAATTTTTATACTCCTATATTTTATACTAGTACATCTGATGGTGAATATTCAACTTTGCTTTCATTGTTACCACAAAATGGTGTTTGGAGTTTAACAAGGGCTAAAAATAATTATTTACCATATGCATATGGAAATATATTTAAGAGTATTGGTTATACTGCTAGAGCATATCATGATGGTACATCTACATTCTATAACAGGAATCTAACACATCCAAATATGGGTTATATATTTAAAGCTTGTGGTAGAGGTTTATATATAAATTGTAGAATATGGGCTGAAAGTGATTTAGAAATGGTTAATAAAACAACTAAAGAGTATGTTAATGATGAACACTTTATGACATATTATCTTACAATAAGTGGACACTTAAGATATAATTTTTATGGTAATCAAATGGCTATGAAGAATAAGAAAGTTGTTGAAGATTTAAATGCAGCAACAGCAATAAAAGCATATGTTTCTACACAAGTAGAGTTTGATAGAGCTGTTGAAGCATTAATAAATAATTTAAAAGCTGCAGGAAGATTAGATGATACAGTAATAGCAATAAGTGCTGATCATTATCCATATGGATTAACTGATAATGAAATTAAAGGTTATGCTGATTATATAGATGATTTTAAATTTGATGTACATAGAAATGTATTTATAGTATGGAATAGTCAAATGAAAAATAAGATTGTAGTTAATAAATATGCATCTAGTTTAGATACACTACCTACTATATTAAATATGTTTGGTATGAAATATGATTCAAGATTATTAATGGGTACTGATATTATGAATAAAGATGATGGATTAATAATATTTAATGATAATAGTTGGATTACTGCTAAGGGAAGATATAATGCTAAAACAAAGGTATTTACCCCATATAAAGATAACATATCAGATACTTATGTAGATGAGATAAATAGTACTGTATATAACAAGATGTTAATATCAAGAATGATGTTAAAAACAAATTACTATAATAGAGTATTAAAATAAAAAACAAGAATTAATTTCTTGTTTTTTTATCATCTTTTTTTCTTTGTTCTGTATTTAATATTTTTTTTCTTAATCTAAAATTCTTAGGAGTTATTTCTACTAACTCATCACTATTTATATAATCTAATGCTTTTTCTAAAGATAACTGTCTTGCTCTTTTTAATACGATAGTAGCATCTTTAGTTGCAGATCTAGTATTAGTTTGTTGTTTATTCTTTACAACATTAACAGCTAAATCATTTTCTCTAATATGCTCTCCTACTATCATACCTTCATATACTTCTGTTCCTGGTTCAATAAACATTGTACCTCTATCTTCTAATTGATAAAGACCGTAACTTGATGCTTTACCATTTTCCATAGATACTAGTACTCCTAGTTTTCTTTCACCAAACTCAGTTTCTATTAATTTCTTATATTCACTAAATATATGATTAATTACTCCATATCCTTTTGTTAAAGTCATAAAATCTGTCATAAAACCTATTAAACCTCTTGATGGTATTTCATAAACTAATTTTACAGTTACATCACTATTTTTCATAGATTTAAGTTCTGCACATCTTTTACCTAAATTCTCAATAACTGATCCTAAATATTCTTCAGGTACTTCAATGTGTACTTCTTCATATGGCTCATATTTATTACCATCAATTACTTTTACTATTACTTCTGGTTTAGATACTTCTAACTCATATCCTTCTCTTCTCATGTTTTCTATTAATATAGATAAATGTAATTCACCACGACCAGATACTATATAATTTTCTGTATCTTTTTGTTCTACTTTTAAAGATACATCTTTTTGCATTTCTTTATATAATCTTTCTTCTAATTTTCTTGCTGTTACAAACTTTCCTTCTCTACCCGCTAGTGGTGATTTATTTACACTGAAAGTCATTTGTAATGTTGGTTCACTAACCTTTAATATTTCTAATGCTTCTTCTTTACCTACTGTACATATAGTTTCACCTACTGATATATCAGATAATCCTGCTACTGCAACTATATCACCAGAATATGCTTCTTCTATTTCAACTTTTTTTAATCCTAAGAATCCATATAGTTTTTGTACTCTAAATTGCTCTATATTTCCATCATTTCTACAACAACTAACATACTCACCAACTTTAATTTTACCCCTATTTATCTTACCAATACCTATTCTTCCTACGTAATCATTATAATCTATTAATGCTACTTGAAATTGAAGTGGTGATTCAATATCTTTAGATGGACTAGGAATATTATTAATAATAGTATCAAATAAAAATTCCATAGTTCTTTCTTGAGTTCTCTTATCAGATTTTAAACTAGATGTTCCCTCTATTGCAGATGTAAATACTATTGGGAAATCTAATTGACTATCATCTGCACCAAGTTCCATAAATAATTCTAAGACTTCATCCATTACTTCATTAATTCTAGTAACTTGTCTATCAACCTTATTAATTACTACTATAATATTTATTTTAGCTTCTAATGCTTTTTTTAAAACAAATCTTGTTTGTGGCATAGTACCTTCATATGCATCTATTACAAGTAATGCTCCATCTACCATATGCATAATTCTTTCTACTTCTCCTCCAAAATCTGCATGACCTGGAGTATCTACAATATTTATTCTATAATTTTTATAATTTATTGCTGTAGTCTTAGCAAGAATTGTTATTCCTCTTTCTCTTTCAATATCATTACTATCCATTGCTCTATCTTGTACATATTCATTATCCCTAAATGTACCAGATTGTTTTAATAATTCATCTACTAAAGTTGTTTTACCATGATCTACATGCGCTATTATTGCTATATTTCTAATTTCCATAATTGTTTCCTCACGTACTAAGAGATTATAACACAATTTTTATACTTGTAAACAAAAAAGATACATTAGTATCTTTTATCTTTTTATTGTTGGTCCTTTGTATCCTGCTTCTTCATTGTGCTGTTCAACATCATCAACTCTGCTTTCTGGAACAGTAATACTAATTTTTGTACCAAAACCTTCTGGATTAGAAGAATCATAAGGTTCTACTTTATCAGGTACAGATAAATTTCTAAGCTTATTGCTTGCTATTAATAGCTTATCAGCAAGAGTAAGCTCTGTTGGTAATTTTTCTTCTGGTGTAGCAGTTTCATAATCAGGATTTTCTTCTTCTGAAGTAGCAATCTCATAGTCTGGAGAAAACTCCTCAATAACACTATTTACACTATCACCATAACTAAATACAACAGTTACTGTTTCATGACTTTTATTAAAAGAACTAATTCCACTTATTACCATTGTTCCTACAATTGCTATAGTCATTAATCTATATGCTACTAATTTACCTTTATTTCTTTTAAATCTATTATACTCTTCAAGTGGTATTTGTACTTTTATTTTTGATGCATTCTTTTTTAAATACATCTTAAGAGCTCTATCATAATTTTTTTTACCACCATAGTTATCAATAACTGCAATATATCTATCAAGTTCGTGCTTCCTTAATACACTTATTAGTTCCTCTTCATTTAGTTCTTGTGGATTATTAACTCCTTTTTTTATTAATTCTGAATATATATTTTTCATATTTCCTCCTATATCTCTTGTATAACAGTTATTATCATTGGTCTACATTCGGTTTCAAGATATAAATATGAACTAAGTTCATCTCTAATACCTTGTTTTATTTTATTAAAATCTGTATGTAATACACCAATATTTTTAATAATTGTTTTTTTAGATATTTCTTTTATTTTCTCTATTAATTCTGCATTTTCTTTTACATATATAAATCCTTTTGTAATTATTTCTGGTCCTGCCATAATTTCTTTTGTAACTCTATTAATTGATGCACAAATAATTACTATTCCATTATCACTTAATAATTCCCTATCTTTAAGAACTAATTCTCCAATATCTTGACTTGATTTACCATCAATAAGAATATTATCAACTTTTACTTTTTGTTTTTCATTTACTAATTTCCCTGATAAAAATGATACTACTTCTCCATTTTGTCTTAATAATATATTTTGATCAGACATACCTACTAATTTTGCTGCTTTACCACATGCTATTTGATGTCTATATTCTCCCATTACTGGAATAAAATATTTAGGATTCATTAATGATAGCATAAGCATTATATCCTCACTTGACGCATGATACATTAAATTATCTTTTCTTGATAAAGATACTACATTAGCACCTATTTTAGATATTTCATCTACTACTTTAATAAATATCTTTTCAGTATTTTCTGTCTCTGGATCTAAGAAAAATACTGTATCTGTCTCATTAATTTTTATATATTTATCATAACCACTAATTATCCTACTTAAATTTAAATATGGTTTTTCTCTTTCACTTGCTATTAATATTATTGCATCATTATCATTAATATTTGATAAATCACCTATTTTACTTTTATCAAATATAATAAAATTATTATCTAATATATAATTGATAGTACTTTGTAATTTTTTTCCCATAATTACTACTTTTCTATGAACTTTATTTAATTCTCCAAGTAATTCTTGTATTCTAGATACTTGTGATGTATCTAGTGCAAATATTATTCTATTATTTACTTTAGATATAGTATTTCTAATTAATTCATCAATATGTTGTTTAGGTGATGTATAACCACTTTTTTCTGCATACATAGATTCTGAAAGTAAACAAAGTACTCCTTGTTTTCCAATATATGCTAATTTTCCAACATCTGTTTTATAATTTTCTGGCATTTTAGCATCAAATAAATAATTACCAGTATAAAATATAGTTCCATCTTTTGTATTTAATGCATAACCTACTGCATCAGGAACACTGTGAGTTAATCTAACTGGGAAAATACTATTCTTACCAAATGTAATTCTTTTATGTGGTTCTATCTCAATAATATTATTAAACTTTATTTCACTTTCTTCTAAATCTTTTTTTAATACTTCACATGTATATTTTGTAGCATATACTTTAATACTTGGTATTTCACTTACTATATCACATATAGCACCCATATTCTTTTCATGAGCATGTGTTACAAATATTCCTTTAATATCTTTTATATTATCTTTTAAATAATCAAAATTAGGAATTATATAATCTATACCTAAAATAGTATCATCAGCATACATAAGACCAGCATCAAAAACATATATATCTTTGTCTACTTTAACAATATACATGTTCTTACCATTTTCATTTAAACCACCTAAAGCAAAAATGTTTATTACACTCATAATTTCCTTCTTTCTTTAAAGTCTAACAATTATAACAAAAAAGAATAAATATATCAATTTATTTCATCTATTTTCATAAAGTTGGTAGTCTTTGTACTTTCAAGTGGAATACCACCAGTTATTACTATTATATCATCTTTTTGTAAATTTAATGCTTTTATTGCTAAATTCCTTGATTCTTCTAGTATTTGATCAGTAGTATTAGCATAATCTACAAGTAGTGGAATTACTCCCCAATATAAACTTAATGCTAATATTGTGTCTTTATTTGGACTTGTAACAAGTATTGGAGATGATGGATGAAAATGACTTACTTGTTTAGCTGTATATCCAGACATAGTAGGTACTACTATTGCTTTTGCTTTTAATCTATTAGCACAATCAGTAACTGAATATGCAATACTAGTTGTTGCATCTGATTTTTCTTTTCTTAGATAACTTTTTAATATAGCATTATAATCTAAATGTTCTTCAGCTTCTCCAATAATTTTATTCATATATTCTATTGCCTCTACTGGATAAGAACCCACTGCTGTTTCTTCACTTAACATAACAGTATCAACTCCATCAATTACAGCATTAGCAATATCACTTACTTCTGCCCTTGTAGGATATGTTTTATTTACCATACTTGCTAACATTTCTGTAGCAATAATAGTTAATTTATTCATTTCTACTGCTTTATTTACTATTTCCTTTTGTATACTTGGTATCTTTTCAAGAGCTATTTCAAGACCTAAATCTCCTCTTGCTACCATTATTCCTTCACTTACTTTTAATATTTCATCAATA
>DAOOPL010000019.1:0-13164 GCA_035388245.1 Bacilli bacterium
TATTTGGATTTTTATAATTAATATCACTTAGTTTTTTAGTTGATCTTACTATTTTATTATCTTTATTTTCTTCATAAACTTTATTGTCAATTACATATACTGTATCATAATTGCTTTCTGTAAAAAACTTTTTATTTTTAAATGCTTCAAACATGTTTTTTATATTATTTGTCTCTGATATTTCATAGTCAGTATTTTTATAATTACTAATTTTAATTGTTTTATTTACTATTATTTTATCAGTATTACCTACTATTCTTAAATCTAATCTATATCCACTTATTTTTTTAGATTCTACACTCATATTTTCATAATATTTTTTTAAATCAGATTTTGCACATCCTGTTAATAGTAATAAACATATTAACAATAAACATATCTTTTTCATTATTCCTCCACCATTTTTAATTCTACTGTATTCTCTTCAAGTATATACTAATATAATACTATTAATGGTGTATTTAGTCAATTTATTACTCAAAATAAAAAGTAGATTTATCTACCTTTTATTATTGCTTTTTTTAATTATAAACTTATTTATTTAATATATTTTTTATATTTAAACTTGCTTTATATAATTTATTCTTATTCTGTTTAATATTATTTAATGCTTCTTTCATAGATACATTATTTTTAATCATATAGTCTATTATTAAGGCTTCTAGAGAACTTTCATTAGTATCTACTATAATATCATTAGGATTATATATAATTACTGTATATTCACCTTTTTCAGTGCTTATATCTCCCTTTAATTTATTTAATACATCATTAATATTTCCATATACAGATTCTTCATGTATTTTTGTTAAATCAGAACATACACATATGGTTA
The DNA here is from genome assembly GCA_035388245.1 of Bacilli bacterium. Classification (GTDB taxonomy): domain Bacteria; phylum Bacillota_I; class Bacilli_A; order RF39; family UBA660; genus DAOOPL01. The sequence goes on from DAOOPL010000019.1 coordinate 836, forward strand.
GATTATTAAACTCTTGTTTTAAATCTTCTAGTAATTTAATTATTCTTTTTGGAGATTCATATAATATACTTGTTTTAATATTAGAACTTTTTATATCGTTAAATAACTTCTTCTTATATTTAGATTCTTTAGGTACAAAACCATAAAAAGAAAAAGAAGATGAATCTATACCACTTACTGAAAGAGCAGTAATAAGTGCTGAAGGTCCTGGTATACCAATTATATTAATATTATTTCCTCTAGCTTCTTTAATTAATATATATCCTGGATCTGATATACAAGGAGTTCCAGCATCTGTAATAAGTGCTACATCAATATTATCATTTAATATCTTATTAATTATTTCTATTGATCTTTTATTTTCATTAAATTTATGATAAGAAATCATTTTCTTATTTATTTTATAATAATTAAGTAATTTAATACTATGTCTTGTATCTTCTGCTAAGATTAAGTCTACATTATTAAATATATCTAAAGCTCTTTTAGATATATCAGATAAATTACCAATTGGAGTTGCAACAACATATATAGTACCCATAACTCCTCCTTAGAAATTAAACATTAACCATGCTGGTTTAACTATCATTAATACACCTATTATAAGCATTAATAAGCCTCCTATTAAGTGAGAATACTTATTATATCTAGTAGATATACCAGTAAGTTCAAATGTCTTCATAGCTATTATAAATACTATTAAATCATCTAACATAAAGAATAATATATATATAAATATATAAATAGAACTTTCAAAAATAGATAAGTTATTTAATGCTAATAACTGAGTAAATATTACTGGAAGTCCAACAGAACAAGCAAGTTCTATTAGATTAACTGATGCTGCTATAAACATTATTCCTAAAATAGATAACCAAAAACTCTTTTCTTTTACATACTTAGATATTCTTTCAAATATCTTATTTCTTTTATTATCACTAACTACATCACACCCTGCTTCTTTAGTATTAATATATGATCTTAGATTTAATATACCTCCTACTATTGCTACTAAAGAAATAAGTAATCTAACCCATGCTACAGATGATAACATCTTAGCAAAATTTAGCCAAGTTAACATAAATGCTAGATATATTATAGAAGAAGTTAATAAAAATGTTATACCAAGTATCCACATTTTCTTCCTATCTTTCATATTAATTAACATACTTATTAAGAATAATAATATCCACATAGCACATGGATTAAAACCATCTACAAGACCTATTACAAGTGATACTACGGGCAGTGACATCTTCTTTAAATCAACTTTACCAATAAATGGTAAAGTTATTTTAAAATCTTTATTTTCTTGTTTAATTAACTTATCATTTGTTTTCTTAACAACTCCTAATAACTCTCCAACTTTATCAGCTTTAGGATTATTAATCATATCTTTTATATGATATTCAATAGTAGTTTCAGTTATACCTTTTGAAAAACCTGTTATACCAGTATTATTAACTACAAGAAAAGGTACTCCTGTTACATTCATATCTAATAACTTTTCTACACTATTCATCTTTAATTGATTATCTACATTATACCAAACTTCATATTTATATAATTTAATATCATATTTATCATATAAAGTATCAATATATTCTTCTTCTTCAGCACAATGAGGGCAACCATCACCATAAAATAAATAAATATTTACTTTCTCAGAAGCATTGATATTTAATGGAATAAATAAAAAAATAAATAATATTAATAATATTTTTAATTTCTTTATCATAAGTCTATTACCTCTAGTATTTCTTTTTCTAAATCTTTTTCAGATTGTTCTCCTACTAATCTTTTTACTTCATTATTATCTTTATCAATAAATATAATAACAGGTAATTTCTTCTCTATGCTATATTCTATTAATCTATCTTTATCATTATCATAATCATAATCAACTATTTCAATATCTTTATATTTCCCCCTAATATTTAACCATGTATTTCTCATAACTAAACATCCAGGACACCAAATAGCTCCAAATTTTATTATTTTCATACAATCACTTCCATTTAAAAATTATAACATTTTTATCTTTATTAGTAAAACAAAAAAGAACTACGTTCTTTTTATTTTACTAGTGTTTTTACTTTTGGTGCTCTATATATTAGTTTTGTTGTCTTTGGAAAAGCATTTTCTTCAATCCTTGGTTCCCCTTCAATTATTACTTCTTTTAATGGATTAATATCAAATGCTCCAAATTCAATACGTTGTACACCCCTTGGTATAGTTAATTTCTTTAAATTATTACCAAAAAACGTTGAAAACTCTATTATTTCTAATCCCTGTGGAAGCACTACTTTTTCTAAATTATCTCCCATAAATGCACTACTACCTATTTTTATTACACTGTCTGGTATTATTATTTCCTTTAATCTATTGAAAACAAATGCTAACGATCTTATTTCAATTAATCCCTCTGGTAGTGTTACACTTTCCAAAGCTGCTTCTGGAAATGCTGAATAATCTATTATTGTTACACCATCTTGAACTGTGTAGTGCCCATTAATTATATCTTTTTTGTATACTTTGACTAATATTCCATTTTTTATTATTGCCATGGTTTCTCCTTGCTTATTATTATACTTATTAATTAATTAAAAATCAAATTAATTATTTTAATAATTTAAAAGAACTTACGTTCTTTTTATTCCTCCTAATACTTTTACTTTTGGACTTTGCCTTTTTATTTCTGTCCCGTATGGGAAAGCAAATTTTTCTATAATAGGATCACCTTCTACTGTAACTCCTTTTATAGGATTACCTTCTAATGCAAAAGGGTATATTTTTTTTACTGAACTTGGAATAATTATGCTTGGTAATTTGTTTCTTGCTAAAGCTCCTCTATCAATTACCTCTAATCCTTCAGGAAGTATTATACTTTCTAAATCATTATTTGCTAATGCTGCATTTCCTATTACTTTTAACCCTTTTGATAACGTTATACTTTTTAAATGGTTATTTCCAAAAGAACCTTCTTGTAATATCTTTACTTTTTCAGGGATTACTAGATTAGACAATCCAATACCAAAAAATGCACATTCCCCTATCATCTTTAACTCTTCTGGAAATACTATTTCTTTTAAATATGTACCCAAAAATGACCAGTCACCTATTTCTTTTAAACTTTTTGGTAATGAAATGCTTTTTAAAGATTTACAACCAAATACGTCGTCTCCTATTTTTTCTACACCCTCTGGAACTGTATAATGTCCATCAATTATTTCATCATCAGATACTTCAAGTAGCACCCCTTTTTCTATTTTTATCATGAATTTCTCCTTGTTTTATTTTTGTACATAATAATTACTTTCGTCTTATTTTTAATTCTTTTACTTCTGGATCACTATATATTATTTTACTTCTATTTGGAAAGGCCGGCGTATTAATATCGGGATTCCCTTTTATTATTACTTTGTGTAATGGATTGTTTCCAAATGAACCCATTCCTAAATATTCAACCGATTCTGGAATTACTATTTCTAACAATTTATTATTTGCAAGTGCACATAAATCTATTGCTATTATTCCTTCTGGTAATATTATTTCTTTAATTTTATTTTCTGAAAATCCAAAGGATTCTATTTTCTCTAATCCTTTTGGTAATATTACACTTTCTAACTTATTTTTTGAAAAAGTAACTTTTCTTATTATTTTTACTTTTTCTGGAATTACTATATTTACTAAATCATTATCCCAAAATGCAAAATTTCCTATTTCTACTACACTTTCTGGAATTATTATTTCTTTTAAATGACAATGTGAAAAAGTAGATATTCCAATTTCTTCTAGTCCCTCTGGTAATATTATGCTTTCTAATCTTCTTTTTGAAAATAACCTGTCACCTATTACTTTTACTCCGTCTGGAACTATATACTGTCCACTTTTTATTTCGTCATCGGATACTTCAAGTAGCACTCCATTTTTTATTGTTGGCATATTTTCTCCTTGTTTTATTATTATAAATAAATCTATATTCTTTTTAGTCTTTTTACATTTGGATTACTATATATTATTTCTGTCCACTGTGGGAAGGCACAATCCCCAATATAGGGATTCCCTTTTATTATTGCTTTTTTTAATTCTTGATTTTCGAAAAACGCAAAAAACTCTATTCTTTCTACTGACTCTGGAATAATAATTTCTTTTAAATTGTTATTATCAAGAGCATATGATCCTATTACTTTTAATCCCTCAGGTAATATTATACTTTCAAATTTATTTCCTTTTAATGCAGAAATTCCTATTTTTTCTAATCCTTCAGAAAATGTTATGCTTTCTAAATCATTTTTTGCCAAAGACCCGTCTCTTAATATTTTTATTTTTTTTTGGAATACATATATTAGTTAATCTATTACCATACAATGCCCAGTTCCCTATCTCTTCTACACTCTCTGGTATTAATATCTCTTTTAAATAATTATCCATCAATGCATGATCTTCAATTTTCTCTAAACCCTCTGGCAATATTATGCTTTCTAATGATCTACATGCAAGTGCTTTTTCTCCTATTACTCTTACTTCATTTGGAACTACATATCTCCAATCTACATCTGTTATTTCATTATAAGAAACTTCAAGTAGTACTCCATCTTTTATTGTTGCCATACTTTTCTCCTTGTGTAATTATTATACTCAATTATTATCTTAAATCAAGCGATTATTTTATAATCTCTAAGTATTGATCTAAAATTTTATTTTCTTCTTCTACTAAAATTTTAATAAAGTCAGTGTAGTCATGTGTTGTCATTGCTTTATCTAAGGCATCATAATATTTAATTCTTATTTCTTTTCTAATAATTATTGGTAAGTATCCACTTTTCATCGCTTCAAAGTTCATAAGTAGTCTTGCTGTTCTACCATTTCCATCAATAAATGGATGAATAAATACAAATTCTCCGTGTAATAGAGCAGATCTAATTATTGGGTGATATTCTTTCCAATCATTGTATTTTAATACTAATTTTTCCATTTCTTCTGGAACTTTGGTATAATCACATGGTTTTTTAGTAGCACCAGATATTTGTACATTTTGTTTTCTATATATTCCTGCATTTGCACTATCAATTTCTTTCAATATTAAAGCATGAATATTTTTAATATTCCACTCAGTTATATCTTCATCTTTATTAACAAGATCTTCAAGAAATAAAATAGCTTCTTTATGATTAATAACTTCTAAATGTTCATTAACACTTTTACCACCAATTGTGATACCTTCTAGCACTACTTTCGTTTCTCTAAGAGTTAATGTATTACCTTCTATAGCATTACTATTATAGGTCCAATCAAGAATATTGCTTTCTTTTAATGATTTTAATGTAGCCTCAGGAAGAGGCCTCTTACTATTTAACTTAGCAAGTTTGTTATCTATTTCTTCAAAGTAGTTTGTTGGTAAATCAATAATATATTCACTCAAATCTTTAAATCTTTTATCTATTGGTTTATCAGTATCATTCGGAATTATCCAAGATAACCCCATTTTATTTGCCTCAGGAATTCTATTATCCTGAATAAGTTTTCTTATTCTTCTTTCACTAATATTCCATTTTCTACTTGCTTCTTTGATTAACATAATCATCACCTCGATATGTATCATACCACACTCGGTATAATATGTCAACATGCTAATAAAAAGAACTAATTATGTTCTTTTATATATTTTTCTACTTCTTCTTTATCGCTAAAGTGTATGTGTTCTTTACCTATTATTTGGTATGTTTCATGCCCTTTTCCTAGTATTAAAAACATATCCTTTTCTTGTAGTAATGACATGCCTTTTTTAATTGCTTTTTCTCTGTCATATTCTATTTCATAGTTATTTGCTTTTAAATTTCTAGTAATATCATCCATAATTTGTTTTTCATCTTCTGTTCTAGGATTATCATTAGAAAATATTACATAGTCACTTAATCTTGTTGCTATATCTCCCATTACTGGTCTTTTAGCTCTATCTCTATCTCCACCACATCCTACTAGTGTTATTACTTTTGCTTTTTTATATGAATTAACACAGTTAAGTACATTTTCAACAGCATCTGGTGTATGAGCATAGTCTATTATTATTGATCTTCCTTTATAACTTACTGTATCCATTCTTCCTGGAGGAGCAGAAAGTATATTTGTTTTTGATAGTATTTCTTCTATGCTATAACCCATTTTATTAACTATTATAAGTGCTGTTAAGAAGTTATGTATGTTATATTCTCCTGGTAAGTTTATTGTTGTACTATATGTATTATTTTGATATTCAAACTTAAAGTCTGTTTTATCTATATGTAATTCATAATCTAATATCTTATAATCAGAATCTTTATTAAATCCTAATGTTAAATTATTATTTTGATCTTTAATAAAGTCTTTGTAATAATCATCATCTGCATTTATTACTGCTACTTTTTCATCTTTTAATCTTTCAAATAATTTTTGTTTTGCTTTTGAATAGTTCTCCATATTTATATGGAAATCTAAGTGTTCTTTTGTTAAGTTAGTAAATGCTGCATAATCAAACTCTATACCATCTACTCTTCCTTGTTCTAAAGCATGGCTACTTACCTCCATAACTATTACTTTAACTCCTTTTTCTTTAGCTTTTAAAAACATATCATATAAATCTGTTATCTCTGGAGTAGTATTATCTAAAGACTCTACCTGATTATCAATATAAAACCCAATTGTACCTATATATGCTGCTTTTAATCCTAATATATTTAATAAATTATATATTAAATAACAAATAGTAGTCTTACCATTAGTACCTGTTACTCCGATAAACTTAATATCTTTTAAATCATCAGAAAAAGTTTCTTTTAAATAATCACTTAGATACTTTCTAGCGTCTTCTACTAATAATGTGTCTACTAAGTATTTACCATGCTGTGCAATAATCTCTGTAGCACCATTTTCTATAGCCTTTTCAATATAATCATGTCCATCAGTTTTAATACCAGGAAGTGCTACAAATGTATCTCCTTTTGTTACTTTTCTTGAATCAACTTTAATATTCATATTAATCTCCTATAATAAAATTATAGTATATTAACAATAAAATGACAAATAAAATACTTTATGTTTTACATATGTATACTTTTTATGATATATTTTAATAGGTGATTATATGAAAAACATGATAGTTAGTGATATAGATGGTACGATTATACCAAGAGAAGTTACAGATGATGTATTATCTAATTATACCGTTAGTGTATTTAAAGATGCTATGAAAGATAATGTTATAGTACTTGCAACAGGAAGAATATTTTCAAATGCTATTAAATTAATAAATAAATATAATATTGGAGATTATCTAATAGGATTAAATGGTGCTTTTGTTTATAATATAAAGAAGAAAAAGTATTTGTATAAGAATAAATTTCCTAAAAAGATAGCTAAAAAAATAGTAGATATTGCTAATATAAAATCTGAGAAATTATATTTATGTACTTTAAATAACTGGAATTTTTATACTAATGTTGAAGAATATAAAAATAGTTTATTTCCTGAAGAAAAACTGCTTAATAATCCCTATGATATTATTAATAAAGAAGATATATATAAATTTGAAATATATTATAATACTGATGATAAAGTAAAAGAGTTTTTAGAGCTTATTAAGTATAATAAAATAAATATAAGTTATAATATAATACAAAGACTTAATAATAAAGGGTATTTTATTGAAGTAGCATATAAAGACGTTGATAAATATTATGGTGTTAAAATATTGTCTAAGAAATTAAAAATTAGAAATGAAAATATTATTGCATTTGGTGATAATAGTAATGATTGTACAATGGTTAAAGGTGTAGGAACAGGTATTGCAGTTAGTAATGCAGTAGAAGAAGTACGTAATGCTGCTACAATTGTTATTGGAGATGTATATAGTGATAGTGTTGCCAAATATATTGAAGAAATGAATAAAAAAATCTAGTTAATAACTAGATTTTTTATTTATTAATAATTTATCTTTTTACTGCTAATCCTGGATTTTCAAGTGCAATCTTTAATAGATCTACTATTTGTTTTTTATTAGAATTATCATCAAGATCAAATTCACTAAATATTTTATGAACTCTATCTGGACCAAGTTTGCTTATTAAATCTTCTATATATTTTCCTGCTTCCTTAGATTCCTTTTCATCTTTAGAAAATACTCCAAATATATAACTTATTTTTACTAAATCAAATTCATCTATTTCATATTCATTAGTATTTCCTGGTTTATCTAATAAATCACTTGTTCTTTTAAATTCTAAATAATTATCTAAACCATTTCTAACTAATTCAAGATTCTTTTCTGTTGGTGGAAGATTAATTATTACTTCATTTGGTATTTTATAAAAGAATTCATTAAGTTTAGTTATCTTACCAACTCTAGTAACAAGTTTTTTCCACTTGGCATATTTTAATACATGCTCTCTTCCTATTTTTTGAGCTTTAAGTTCTGCATCTAATATATTGATTTTTTCATTTCCTAAATTTACAATAAACTCGTTGATTTCAAGTTTTTCTAATGCTCCATATTCTATATCTGTTACACCTGATTGAATAGTATATGTTCCATTTACTACATCTTTTTGCTCAGCATGAACTAATATGTTCATAATATATCACCTCTATTTATATTTTATTACTTTTTAATAAAAAAATCTAGTTATTACTAGATTTCTTCATTTGAATTGACACTTTTGAGTCATATACATCTATTTCTTTTTCAAAAGAATAGTCATTAATTGATTCTTTACATACCTTTGATAGAGTTTCTTTTTCTAGATTATCTTTATATTTATCTAGCATAGAGTTTAATTTTGTATCATTAGATATAAATGCTGTCTCTATTCTGTCTACTACATCAAATCCTGCTTCTTTTCTAAATACTTGGCAATATCTTAATATTTCTCTATATAATCCTTCTTCAAGAAGATTATCATCTATATCAATATTAATACCAATTAATTTATCACTATTTTCATAAATAGATATGTTTTCTTTATATTTATATTCTAATTTTAATGCTTCTTTGGGAATATTAATATTATCAAGTACTATTTCATTATTATTTTTGTAATCTTCTACTAGTTTTAACATATTAGAAGTATTAAACAACTTATCTTTTACTTCATTAACCTTTTCTTTAAATAAAGACCCTGCCACTTTAAAATCAAGTGATAAGTATTCATTACATAATGTATCTTTATTTTCTAAATACTCAATATTTTTAATATTTAATTCATCTTTTATAATAGATTCATATTCATTTAGTTTCTCATAACCCATTAAGTATAGTGTACTTAGTGGTTGTTTAACTTTTAAATTGCTTTCATTTCTTAATTTTAAAGCTCCTGTTATTACTTCTCTTATTACTTCTACTTCATCTAATAATTTTTGATCATAATCTTTTTTATTAGGAAAACTAGATAAGTGTACTGATATTTCTTCTTTTTCTATATCTAATACTAATTCTTTCCATATGTAATCAGTCATAAAAGGTATTATTGGTGCCATAACTTGTAATATCTTTTTAATTGAATTATATAATGTTTTATATGCTGATAACTTATCATCATTCATTTCTGATTTCCAGAATCTCTTACGATTTATTCTAATATACCAATTAGATACATCATCTATACATAATTCAAATATCTTAACTACATTTGATACATCATAATCTTCAAAATAATCTTTTGATTCACTAACAAATTTATTTATTCTATTTTCTAACCATTTATCAGATAAGTCTTCTACTCTTATATCTTTAGTTAAGTCCGGTTTATCTATTCTATAGTATAAATCAAAGAATGATATGATATTCCATAATGATAACATCTTTCTTCTTGCTTCATCACCAAGAACTAGTCCAAATCTCATATCATTTAATGGATTAGAACCTGCAAATAAATATCTTGATGGATCTACACCTATTTTTGTTGTTGCTTCTTCAAAACTAATGCTATATCCTGTTTTAGAAAACTTAGTACCATCTTCTGCTGTTACCATACCATGAGTACCAACTGCTTCATATGGTGGTTTATTTTCTAGTACTGTTGACATAAATAACATTGAATAAAACCATAATCTTACTTGTTCATGCATTTCTACTACATATTCTGCAGGGAAATACTCTTGCCAATAATCTTTATCAGTAAAGTATTTTAATGTAGAAAAAGGTACAATACCAGCATCAAGCCAAACATCTCCAACCTGTTCTACACGTTTAATTTCTTTACCACACACCGGGCAGTTTATTGTTATTTCATCAATCCAAGGTCTATGTAATTCTTTAATACTATCTACTAAATCCTTATTTACTGCTTTTTCTTTCAATTCTTCTTTGCTGCCTATTACTTCTAAATGCCCACATTCACATTTATAAAATGGTAATGGAAGCCCATAGAATCTTCTTCTTGATATATTCCAATTAGACATATTGTTTAACCAATCAAGCATTCTTTTTCCTTGATATTCTGGATACCATTTAACTTTTTGAGCATTAGTAATTAGATCTTGTCTTACAACATCTACATCAATTGCCCACTCTTTACCAAGTCTAAAAAGTATATCTTCCTTACATCTCCAACAAAATGGATAGCTATGAGTTATTTTATGAGTTAAAAATAACTTATTTTGTTTTCTTAATTCATCAAATACTATTTCATTAACTTCTTTAGCATTTTTTCCTGATAAGAATCCAAAATTATCTAGTATTTTACCATCTTCATCAATTGGTACAATAATATCTAGATTCTCTTTTTGACCAAGTTCAAAGTCTTCTGCTCCACAACCAGGTGCTATATGCACAATACCAGATCCATCTTCATTTGATACTTCATCCCAAAGTACTATTTTATGATCTATTTCTTTTTGAAGTTCAAAATCTGGAAAACATGTTTCATATTTTAATCCTTTTAAAGTTTCTCCCTTAAATGTCTCTAATATTTCTCCCCCATCTTTTCTAAATCTGCTATTAAATACATCTAATGCCAGGATAAGTGGTTTATTTTCATTAGGAAATTTAACTTTAACATAATCCAGTTTTGGATTTATTGCTAAAGCTACATTTGCAGATAAGGTCCATGGAGTAGTTGTCCATACTAAGATATTAGAATCATTATCTAATAATGGTAGTTTAATAAATACTGCATCATGTTCAACATCATGATAACTACCAGTCATTTCATGTTCTGATAATGATGTTCCACATCTAGCACACCATGGCATTGGTTTATATGTTTCTATAATCATATTCTTTTCAAAACATTTTTTAAGAAATGACCATATACCTGTTATATTCTCATCAGTTAATGTGTAATATGAGTTATCCCAATCCATCCACTGACCCATTATTTTAGATTGTTCTGTTATAATCTGTGAATATTTTCTTACACGATTGACACAAGCATCAGTAAAATTATCTAATCCATACTGCTCAATATCTTTTTTAGTTTTAAAACCTAATTCTTTTTCAACTTCTACTTCTACCCAAAGACCTTGTCCATCAAACCCATTTCTATAGTGAGAGGTATAACCATTCATTGACTTATATCTTAAATATGTATCTTTTAATGTTCTACCCCACATATGGTGTAATTTCATTGGATTATTAGCAGTTATAGGTCCATCAATAAAACGATATTTCTTACCATCTTTATTTTTTTCTAATAGTTTCTCAAAACATTTATTATCTTCCCAATATTTTAATATCTCTTTTTCTCCAGTTACAAAATCATAATTACTTTTTAATTTTGCCATTTTATCCTCCTATAATTAAAAAAACTTCTTCCATAAACAGAAAAAGTTAACTTTTTACCACCATTTACATATACCATCATATACGCCCTTAATAACGGTAGGAATCCGTCAACTCTTACTACTTTCAGAGTTACAACAAATAAAGTGATCTTCATAATATTTTTTAATCCTTAGTTTACACTATCCTAAGTTCACTATATCATAAAATATTATTACTGTCTTTACTATAGTTTTTCTCAATAACTTGTTTAGAATATATCATTTTTTACTATTTTTGTCAATTTATATTAATTATATTTTTACTATATGCTATAATAAATATATGAATTTATTATAGGCGGTGTAAAATGAAAATATTATTAATACCATCATGGTATCCTCATAGAAGAAATCCAATATGGGGGAATTACTTTATAAAACAAGCTGAGGAGTTACAAAAATATGCAGATATTAGTATGATAAATATTAATAGAGTTGGTATTAAAGATATTTTTCGTTTAAATAAAGAAAAAGAAAGTGATGGTTATAGTAATACAAAGCATCCTTTTCATTTCTATCAAAAATCTATTATT
>DAOOPL010000020.1:0-12209 GCA_035388245.1 Bacilli bacterium
TACTAGAAATTCTAGCAAAACTCTTTCTTTCTATTATTGTATTAATAAAACTACTCTTACCTACATTACTTCTACCAAGTAATAAAAACTCTGGTTTTTTATCATCTGGATACTGACTTTGTCTAACTGCACTTATTACTAGTTCCACATTATTAATTTTCAATTTAATCACCCGCTAAATTATAACAAAAAAGAGTATTTAAATCAAATACTCTCTGTATTATACTCTTCAGAAATCGCATCTAATCTTTCTAATATCTCTGGTATTTGATCAAAACTTTTTAATTTCGCTCCACATGCTAGTTTATGACCACCACCATTATATTGCTCAAATAACTTATTTATTACTGGACCACTTGATCTTGCTGATGCTCTTATAACATTCATTTTCTTATCTTCTACAAATACAACCCAAATAGTTAAATTCTTTATATAATTATAATTATTCATCATATTTCCAACACTAGCAGAATCAACTTTAAACTCTTTTAACATATCATCAGTAATTACTATATAACCTACTCCTTGTTTAGATACTGTCATATTTTGAGATATATATCCTTCTAGTTTTACTTCTGATATTGGTCTTTCGTATAGTCTTTCATAAATAATATCTGGATTTATTTTATTTTCTTTTATTATTTTTGCTACTAATTCAAATGTTTTATATGTTGTTGTTGGTAATAAGAATCTGTTTGTATCTGCAACAATACCAGTAAATAACAATTCTGCTGCTTTTTTAGATACTTTTAATCTTTGATTATAAGCAAGCTTTATTATCAATTCAGATGTACTTGTAGCATGTGAATCTATATATTCAATATCTGCATACTTTTCTATAAGTGGATGATGATCTATTTTAATTATTTTTTCATAATTAGAAGCAGAAGTACCTTCTATTCTTCTGGTATCTGGAACATCAAGTGCAATTAAAAGAGTATCTTTTTGAAAAGAGTCTTCTACTTTTTCATGAATACCAAAATACTTAAACTTTGATATTGAATTACCCACTACTATTACCTCTTTTTTATGAAAGTTTTCTTCAATAATTGCTTTTAATCCAAATGAAGCTCCAAGTGCATCTGGATCTCCACCAATATGTCTTGCAATAACAATCTTTTTATATTTTTTAATTAATTTTAATATCTCTTTTTCCATATTTAATTCCTATCTATTATATTATATGTATCTTTAGCAATCATCAATTCTTCATCAGTTGGAATAACATAACAATCAATTAATGAATCATCACTTGTTATTTTTATTTCTTTTGATTTTACTAAATTATTTTCATTATTTATTTTAATACCTAATACTGACAACCCTTCTAATACGTCTTTTCTAGTATCTACTGCTTTCTCACCAATACCTGCAGTAAATATAATTGCATCACAACCATTTAATTCTACATAATACTTTGATATATAATCTATTATTCTTCTAACATACATCTTTTGAGCGAGGATACAATTAGGATCATTATTCTTAATTCCTTCTTCTATATCTCTTGAATCACTACTTTTTTTACTTATTGCTAATAATCCACTTTCTTTATTAAGTATATTATCTATCTCTTTAGTGGATAAACCAGTCTTATCCATAATATATGGGATAATAGTGGCATCAATATCACCACATCTAGTACCCATTATAAGTCCTGCATTAGGTGTTAAGCCCATAGATGTGTTAATACACTTATTATCTTTTATTGCACTTATACTAGCACCATTACCAATATGACAAGTAATTATCTTTAAATCATTTCTACCTAATATTTCACTTATTCTTTCAGATACATACTTATGACTAGTCCCATGCATACCATATCTTCTTACTTTATATTTCTCATACCACTCATATGGTAATGCATATAAATAATTTTCTATTGGCATTGTCTGATGAAAAGCAGTATCAAATACTGCTACTTGTATAGCATTTTTAAACACATCCATTGCCGCTTTTATACCTAATATTGCTGCTGGATTATGAAGAGGTGCTAAAGTAGATAATTCATCTATTTTTGAAATTACATCTTCATTAATAATTTCAGACTTAGAAAAATAACTGCCTCCTTGTACTATTCTATGACCTACACCACTAATGTCTTCAAGAGAACTAATTACATTATTTTCTATTAATTCATTAACTAATATTTTAAATGCTTCTTCATGATTATTTAACTCGATTTCTTTTGTCTTCTTATCATCATTTAATTTTATTGTATAAAAACTATTTTGCTCTCCAATTCTTTCAAAATTACCAGATATTAATACCTTACCATCAGGCATTTCATACAATTGGAATTTTAATGATGAACTTCCAGAATTAACAGATAATATTTTCATTGTATCACTTCCATAAAAGTATTATACAATAAAAAAGTAATATTTAAAATGATATAAAACATTTTATGTAAAGAAAAAAGATAGATATCTATCTTTTTTAAGCTGCTTTTCTAAATACTTCTCCTGGTTCTTCAATTGGCTGAGAATTTACTGCGGTCTGTATTTGAGTCAATGCATTATTAACCGCTGATAACTTTTTATCTTTTGCTTCTAATTCTATTTTCTGTGATTCAACTGTGCTTCTTAATTTATCTATTTCAGTACTTTGTGCAAGTTTCTCTTTTAAATATTTAATTACTACTTCATCATTTAAATTTACTATATTTTCTTTTACACTTTCTTCTGGCATAGTAGTATTATTTACTGCAGGTGCTGGTACTCCAAATCCATTATTTTGCATTGGTTGTTCTTCTTCTTTTGGTTGTGTATCAATATCAGGGATTTCTATTACTGGTGATACAAAAGCTTGTTCTGGAACTGGGGTAACTACTGGAGTCTCTGGTATTTCTGATCCACTAGTCATAACTTGTGGATTAACTGGTGGGGGTGGTGTTGCTCCTAAATCAGGCATTTGTTTAACTATCTCACTCTCATTTGGAGTTGTTACAACTTGTGGAGCATCTATTGGAATTTCTTTTGGTATTTCTGGTTGTTTAACACTGAAACTATCAATTGATACATCTGGTGTCATTTGTGGTTGTTCAAATGCTACTTCTGCTTTTACATCTGTTTGCTCCCCTTGTACTATATTTTCTCCACTTGTTCCTTTATTTTGATTTTTTGCAATTGCCTCTGCCATTTCTTGTGCAACTCTTACTGCTCTATTTGCTATTGCTCCATTTACCTCTGGCGTAGGCATCTTATTATATACTATTCCTATTCCCATATTATTCACCAATACCTTTCACTGACCCTGAGTAGCAGTAGAAGTATTACCTTCTTTAGCTATTTGTCTCATTACATCTTTTACTTTTGTCCATTCATTATCATCAGTAATATTTTCAAAAGAGTATACACCATCTTTTTCTACAAATATAGAAACATATAGTTTTATCATATTATTTTCATCAATTTCATCAAAAGTATATATTATATATTTCTTTTCTTCAAGACTAAAAAGTGATATTAATCTTGCTTCTTTTTTAGCACCTGTTTCATCAACAATAATAAATGTCTCCTTCTTTGTATCCATGGTCACACCTCTTTTATTCTTATTATATAAATTTTATCATATATTAATTTTTTTTGCAATAAAATATTTGCAATCAAAAGCACAATAATCTTTAATATACTTATCTAAATTTTCAATATTGTTTATTGGTTTACAATTTTTATTGCTTTTGTCATAAAATCCTTTTAATCTTAATTTACCATAAGCCCAATCGCCAACAATATAATCAAAATCATTAAAATATTCAGTACATTTATTTTTTACTTCTTCTTCATCAAAACCATCTTTATAATTTGTTGTTATTTCATATTTAATATTATTAATATTTACTTGCATATATCCCCCATTACTTATTTAATATAAAGTACCAATAAGCATACGCTCCTATTAAAAGCAATACTATAACCATTAATATTATTACTACTTTTACTATCTTTGTATCTCTTTTAATACTTTCATTAACATCTTCAAAATCGTTATTAGTAAAAATTAATGAGTCTGAATATTCAGTACCTTTATCTGTAAATTCTTTTTCTAAATCTGACTCAATTGGATCAGTAATTATTGTATTTTCTGTTGGTTTTAGATCTGATAATATATTTAACGCTGTAGTTGTAGTATCTTCATCTTTTTCGTGTTTTTCTTCTCTATATTCTTCTTTTTCATCATCTTTTTTATATTCATTATAATTTGAATCAGCATATTTATCTTTTTCAATAGCTTCTTCTATAAATTTCCTTTTTTTCTTAGCTAATTCTAATATTTCATTAATATCTCTTACTGTTTCTTCTTCAATTATGCTTTTCTTATCATCATCATATACTGGTTTGGTTCTATATTTACCAATTTCATAATCATTTTCTTTATTATCAATCATATCTTTTAATTTATTAATATTTATTTCTTTAGCACTTTCTAATATAGATGTATTATTATATTTTGGATCTGAATATATCTCTTCGTCAACACTTTCATATAATTCTTCATTCTTTTTTGTTCTTTCACCAATCTCTGAATCTGATGAAGAAGAATATTTTCCGGTTCTAGTTTCCATAACTCACCTCGTATCTTATATATTTTAATAATAACATATATTTTACATTATTTAAACTGTTTTATTGATTTTTAGTAAAAAGAAATATATAATTATCTTATTGGAGGCGTTATGAAGTTTAAAGTCAATGATAATTGTATTGGCTGTGGAGCATGTACATATACCTGTGAAGAAGTATTTGAAATTGATGACAAAACAGGTTTGGCTGAAGCTAAAGATGTTGTTGTAGAAGAAAAACATAAAGAAGCAGCAATGGATGCTTTAGAAGCATGTCCAGTTAATGCAATTACTGCAATAAAAGAAAAAAAGGCTGAATAGCCTATTTTTTTATTAATGAATATAATTTTTTTATTTCTTTTGGATTTAATCTTCTCCACTCTCCTGGTTTTAAATTACCTAAATCTAAGAAAGAGTAACTTTCTCTTTTTAGTTTAATAATGTTTTTATTAATATGTTCAAATAACTTTTTAATATGATGATTTTTACCCTCATGAATCATTATTTTTATAATAGATGTGTTTTTTGATTTACTAGCATCTACAATTTTTAATTTATCAACCTTATATAACTCTTTATCTAAAATAAAACCTTCTTTTAAGGTATGTATCTCTTCACCATTCAATACACCTTCTATTTTTGCAACATATACTTTTTCTATATTACTTGATGGATGCATCATTAAATTAGCAAAATCTCCATCATTAGTAAGTAATAATACACCTGTTGTATCATAATCAAGTCTTCCTACTGGATATATTCTAGCTTTTGTATCAAAGTAATTTAATACTGTTTTTCTACCCTTGTCATCACTTGTTGTAGATAGTACTGATTTTGGTTTATAAAATAAATAATATTCTTTTTGCTCATTTTTTAATTCTTGATTATTTACTGTTACTTTGTCATTTAATCCCACTTTAAAACCCATTTCAGTAACCACACTATTATTTACTTTTACTTTGCCTTGCTTAATTAATTCCTCTGCTTTTCTTCTGGAACATACACCAGCACTAGCTATTACTTTTTGCAATCTTTCCATTTCTACACCTTCTTTATACTCTTATGATTCTTCATAAGTTTTTTTATACCAGTTTTCTTAAATGCTACAGTTATTATACTTTTTTCAACTGATATTACAATACCTTTACCAAATTCATTATGAATAATACTCTCTCCTGCTTTAATATCAATATCATCATTATAATAATTATTCATAATTACTTCTTCTTTTTCATCATTATTATCTATATATATTTTATCAATCTCTGAAATAAATCTACTTGGTGGATTAATATTTGTATTACCCATTAATGTTCTTCTAAATGTATTAAATAAATATAATTGTTTTTTAGTTCTTGTAACTGCTACATAAAACAATCTTCTTTCTTCTTCTAATTCATTATTGCTTTCAAAAGAATTAATATGAGGAAATATATTTTCTTCTAAGCCCACTACGAATACATAACTAAATTCTAATCCTTTTACTGCATGTATTGTCATTAAATTAAGTTTTGGAACATTTTCATTATCCTTTTCATCAAGTTCACTAACCAAACTTATTTCATCTAAGAAATCAGACAATGATATTATACCATTATTTGCTTCAAAACTCTTTGTTATTGACTTAAATTCTTCTAGGTTTTCTAATCTAATATCTGCTTCTAGAGTTTTTTCTGATTTTAACTCTTCTCTAATACCAGTTTTATCAAGAATAATATCAATTAATTCTGTTAGAGATACTTTTTCTACTTGATTAATTATTTCTAACATCATGTGTTTAAATTCTAATTCTTTGCCACTACTAATTGCTTCAAATAATGATTTTCCCTCTAATATTGCTTTAGTAGATAGCTCTTCTATTGTCTTTTCTCCAATTTTTCTTCTAGGATAATTAATAATTCTAAGTAAAGAAACATCATCTTGCTGATTATATATTAGTTTTAGATATGCTAATAAATCTTTTATTTCTTTTCTATTATAAAAGGCATATGCTCCAACTACTTTATATGGGATATTTCTTGTAAGTAATTCTTCTTCTAATACTCTTGATTGTGAGTTCATTCTATAGAGTACTGCTATTTTGTTTAATTCAATGCCTTGTTCTTGTAAATTTATTATCTCTTTTACTACTTTATTTGCTTCTTGTCTTTCATCATTTGCTCTAATATATTTTATTTTATTACCACATTCATTTTCAGTCCATAATATTTTGTCTTTTCTTTCAATATTATTTTTAATAACACAGTTGGCTGCTTCTAATATTGTTTTTGTAGATCTATAATTTTGTTCAAGTAATATTATATTTGTATTCTTATTATCTTTTTCAAAATTTAATATATTCTTATAATTAGCACCTCTCCATGAATATATAGATTGATCATTATCACCAACTACACATATATTTTTATACTTTTCTGATATCGTTTTAGATAACTGATATTGTGCTTCATTAGTATCTTGATATTCATCAATAAATATATATTTATATATCTCTTGATAATTTTCTAATATATATTTGTTTTCTTTAAATAATTTTATTGGCAAGAGCAATAAATCATCAAAATCAACAGAGTTATTTATTTTTAATTTCTCTTCATATTTTGAATATACTTTTGATATTATTTCTCCAATATCATCATATGCTAATTTTTTATAATTAGATGGACTAATAAGCTCATTTTTAGCAGAACTAATCTTATTCTTTATCATTTTAGGATTATATCTTGTTGCATCATAATTTAATTCTTTTAATATCTTTTTTATAACAGATAAAGAATCATCACTATCTAATATAGTGAAGTTTTTATTATATCCTAATACATTATAATTTTCTTTAATAATTTTTAACCCAAAAGAATGAAATGTTGATATTTGAATATTATAGGCACTAATACCTACTAAATCAATAACTCTTTCTTTCATTTCTTTAGCAGCTTTGTTAGTAAAAGTAATTGCTAATATATTACTAGGACTAATACCTTTTTCTTTTACTAAATACGCTATTTTAGTTGTTAATACCTTTGTTTTTCCAGAACCAGCACCTGCTAATATAAGAAGAGGTCCTTCAGTAATAAACACCGCTTCTTTCTGTCTTTCATTTAAATAATCTAAGTTCATTCTTTCACCTATACACATATATATTTTATCATACTAAATACTATTTTAATGAAAAAATGTTCGTATAATAAAAAATAGTGTATAGTACACTATTTATGGATTACAATTTAAAGCATAACTAATAATATTGCTTCCATCAATACTTATAGTAATAACCCCATTATCACATGAATTTGTATTATCTACTAATCCTTCAGATAATAACTCTGCTGTAGTTACAGATTCATTATTCTCAATTGAAGCTATACCTTGTTTTGCAAAATGTATTTTAGCAGCATTCACATATTTATCTTCTAATATAGTATTTTCTCCTTCTTCTTTATCTTTTACATACGTATATGTTTTTGGTATTACTGCTGCTGCTATTATAGATAAAAGGAGAATTACTGCCAATAATTCTACTAAAGTAAACCCTCTATTATTCTTCTTCATATTATCACCTTAACATCATTATAAACAAAATAGCATTTAAATACAAGATTGTTATAATGAAATAAAAAACTAGTAAAGTATACTAGTTAATAATTAATAATGTTAATCTTCACATTCCTGATTAATAACATCTTGAATAGTCCATAGATTCATAACCTTAGTTGTTGAAAAATTATTGTTCCCTTTATATTCAAGCTCATAAATTGCATTGGCAATAGTGTCAACATCAATATTATTGTCTTTTATTTGCTCTTCATCACAAATACAAATATATTCATGTTTACCCGGTGGTAATATTTCAGGTCCTTCATCACCTTCTATAATAGTACCTTCAAAATACATTTTATTTTTTACTATATTTACCTCTCTGTTTGCTTTCATCATATCACTTATTTCTTCATCAATAACTATTTTGTTTGCTTTTTCACTTTCAATTGAATATCTAATAATCAAATGGTATGGAACTACATAATAATATGCTAATGTAGTATTAAAAAATATATTGTTATCAATAAAATATAAATTATTTACATAAAGTAAAGAGTCATTAGAAAATACTTCTTTATTATTAATAATTATTTTTGAGGCAAAAATAGATTCAGAGCCATCAGAGTTAGGCTCATTTATTACCTTTTCATTTATAACTTTAATATTGTAAATATTGTTACCTTGTCTTATATTCGCAGTACAAGTTTTTATTTTTTCGTCATATTCAAAATATTCTTCAAAGCACTTATTAAGTCTTATTTCCTTAAAACTATATTTTTTTGTAAGCTCCGTTGGGGTATCTTCAATATCACTCCTATTTATTACTTTATCATATATAATATAACCGCCTAATCCCAATACTAGTATTGTTAGTAGTGATATTACAATAATTAATATGATTTTCTTTTTTTCCAAGTTATCATCCCTCCTATTATTTATTTTATAAGATAAGTATACCAAACAAAAAAAAAAAAAAAAAAATTGCAATATTTTTCTTTTATACTATTTGTAAAGCATTATACACTATAATTTTTGATTTGGATTTGTATTTAAAGATGAGTTAGCAGAAATATTTTCTTTATATGCATAATATGCTGCTGCTCCTATCATTGTTGCATTGTCTGTACAATATTTTAATGATGGATATACTAAGTTAATATTTTCTTTATCACATATATCTTTCATATTTTTTCTTAGTAAACTGTTAGCAGATACTCCTCCAGATAATAGTATATTATTAATATTTAGTTCTTTTGCTAATCTTATTGTTTTTTTTATTAGAATATCTATTACTACTTCTTGAAATGATGTACATAGGTCTTCTCTATTTATTTCTTTACCTTTTTGTTTTTCATTATGTACTAAATTTATTACTGCACTTTTTATTCCACTAAAACTAAAGTCATTAGTAGTATCATCTTTTGGTATTGGTAAATCATATGTATGTTTACCAATATTAGCTAGTTTATCTATTTCAGGTCCTCCTGGATATGGTATACCTATTACTCTAGCAACTTTATCATATGCTTCACCAACAGAGTCATCAAGAGTACCACCTAGTTTCTTAAATGAATAGTGTTTATCCATATATATTAATTCAGTATGACCACCGCTTACTAAAAGTACTAATAAAGGGAATACTAATTCATGTTCAATTGAGTTAGCATAAATATGACCAGATAAGTGATTAACAGGTATTAATGGTTTCTTATAGATATAAGCAAGTGCTTTAGCAGCTTCTACTCCTACTAATAAAGATCCATTTAATCCTGGACCACTTGTTACTGCAAAAGCATCAATATCATTCATATTCATATTAGTTTTTTCTAATAACTCTTCTAATACAATTGTAATATTCTTTGTATGAGTTCTACTTGCTATTTCTGGTACTACTCCCCCATAAGATTTATGTATATCTATTTGAGATAGAATTATTGTGCCTACATCTTCTTTTCCATTTCTAACAATACTTACACTTGTTTCATCACAACTAGTTTCTATTGCTAATACATTAAATTCTATTTTCTTTTCCATAAGTAATCCATCTTCTTTTCCATAATAATTTTCTCTTTTTGCAATAAACTTAAATCCTAAACTTTCATAAAACTTAATAGCATTTATATTATTTTCATTAACCTCTAAAGTAATATTTTCACACTTATTGGCATATTTTTCCACTTCTTCTAATAACTTCTTACCAATTCCTTGCCTTCTTTGATCTTCTTTAACATATACATCCTCTATTTCACACTTTTCATACATTATTTTAAACGTAATGAATCCTACTAATGTATTATCATATATATATAATAAACACCTTGTATACTCGTTAAAATCAGCATTAAAGTTATCATGTAACTTCTTACCTAACTCTAATAACTCTTTTTTATATTTTATATCATATTCAATAATCATTTTTCTACCTCTATCTGTTTTAAATATACAGGATTTACATCATGAGGATTAATTTTTCCATTAATATTTCCTTTTTCAATAATATTAAATATATCTATTTTAGGATTTATATTTTTAGATACTGTATTTATATTCTTTTTTAAATTAATTATAAACTCATCTAAATATTCATTATCATCATCAGTATTAATTAATAATGTA
Organism: Bacilli bacterium; assembly: GCA_035388245.1. Classification (GTDB taxonomy): domain Bacteria; phylum Bacillota_I; class Bacilli_A; order RF39; family UBA660; genus DAOOPL01. The sequence continues at coordinate 10,721 of DAOOPL010000020.1, forward strand.
TTTATTTTTTCTTTATTTATTAATCCTAAAACATCATTAAATGATGAATATACTTCAAAGATAGTAGTCTTATTATTATATAATCCAAAATAAGCACTATCATCTTTATCATATAATATTGATAAATTATAATCATACATATTCTTTTCTGAAGATAAAGTAAATAAAGATGAAATAGTATATATTTTTTTATTTAAAGACCATGCGATTACTTTAGCAATAGTAATACCTATTCTTAAACCTGTAAAACTACCTGGTCCATTTATCACATATATCTTGTCTAATAAAGATATATCACTATTATCTACAGATAAACATTTCTCAACACTAGGTAATAAACTAGATGATAAATTCTTATCTACATATACTTCAGATGTAAAAAGAAGTCTATCATCTTTAATATAAGATACCATAGACTTATTATTTCTTGATGAATCAATTAATAATGACTTCATAATACTGCCTCACATAACTCTTCATACTTCTTACCATAAGGTTTAATAATAAGTAATCTTCTTTCTTCATCCACTATCATAAATCTTATTTCAAGTCTTTGTCTTGGTAAATGCTTTTCTATAAGATCAGCCCACTCAATAATAACTATACCTTTTTTCTTAAAATACTCTTCTATTCCTAATTCCTTTATATCTCCTTCTAATCTATAAAAATCCATATGATATAAAGGTAATTGACCACTAGTATATTCCTTAATAACATTAAATGTTGGTGATGTAATAGTATCTTCAATAGCTAGTGCTGCTGCAAAACCTTTAGTAAATACAGTCTTACCACTGCCCAAATCCCCAATTAAACATATAACCATGTTTTCAAACTTCTCAGATTCAATATTCTCTGCTATTACCATTGTCTCCTCTTCTGAAGAAGTTAATAATTTATATTCCATATAATCACCCTAATCTCATTATAAACAAAATAGTATTTAAAAACAAGAATATATTAAAAAAACCTAGTATATTACTAGGTGTGTAAACATAAAAATTATTGGCAACTTCCTATTTTTGCTTACGCTATCTTCGGCGTTAAAGTGCTTAACTGCTGTGTTCGGAATGGGAACAGGTGTTTCCACTTTGCTATAGTCACCAATAAATTATAGAGAAATAATTCTCTGAAAACATGATAATATGGTATTTTCAAATTAAATAATAGTTAAACTCTCGATCTATTAGTATTAGTCAGCTCAAAATATCACTATTCTTCCACCACTAACCTATCAACCAGATAGTCTGTCTGGGATCTTAGTTTTTAAAAAACAGGAAAATTCATCTTGAAGTTGGCTTCCCACTTAGATGCCTTCAGCGGTTATCCATTCCCTACATAGCTACTCTGCATTGCAGCTGGCGCTACAACAGATACACCAGAGGTAAGTCCATCCCGGTCCTCTCGTACTAAGGATAGCTCTTCTCAATTTTCCAACGCCCACGACGGATAGGGACCGAACTGTCTCACGACGTTCTGAACCCAGCTCGCG
>DAOOPL010000021.1:0-11941 GCA_035388245.1 Bacilli bacterium
CATCTTTAGTAATTTCTATGGAGATACTATCAAGTATTTTATTTAATAATTTATTACTATAATCACTATCTGGATATATATCACTTACTTTATAATTATCTATTAACTTTCCTTCTTTAATTGATTCTAAATAAACTAAATAATCTTTATCTTCTTCAAAGCATCTTACTTTTGGTAAATATATCATATTCTTATATTTATCATCTTTATCTTCTATCTTAGAATAACTAATATATATCTCTTTATATATTTTTTCAAGATTAGAATAAATTGATATATATTTTATATCTACTATACATATTAAATCATTATTATATTTATCTAATATATCAATATTAAGATTATTTTCTGATACAATTGTAGATATTTTACATAAGTTTTGATACCCTTTATAATTCTTTGCGTATAAAACAATATTACAGTTATCAATATTGATTTCTAATCCTATTACTGGTTTAATATCATTATTTATACATTCTTTATAAAATTCTAATACTCCAAACATATTAGTATCTGCTATACCAAGTACTTTAATATTACTTTCTTTGGCTTTATTAATTAGTTTATTAATAGTTATCATACTAGTTAAAAATGAATATTCAGTTTGAACATATATTAATCTACTATCCATAATAAAACCTTCTTTCTAATAATATTTTACTACATTTAATACTTTTTTCCTATTTTAAATTGACTATTTTAATATTATATGATAAAGTTAATTAGCAAGAACTCATCAAGGAGGATAAAATGGCAAAAAAAATATCTACTAGAAAACCATTATTTGGTAACAATAGATCTAAAGCATTAAATATTACTAAGAAAAAAAGCAGAGTTAATGTACAAAGCGTAACTATAGATGGAAAAAAAGTAATAACAAGTGCTAGAGAAGCTAAAAAGTATAGAAAAACAATAAAAGATAGTAAATAAAAATAAGAATTAACATTCTTATTTTTTTATTATTCACATAATACTTTTATAACGCTTAAACAATCCACATAATCATTATATTCACAAAATATATATGTCTTTTCTGCCGAATTATAAACAATACTTTGTTCTCCACTATAATTATCTACATATCTTTCTTTTGTAACTGGATCAATACTTTTAGAACTTATATAACCTTTTGACATTAGCGCTTCAATACGTACTTGATTACAATCGCTATTACTATTTTCATCAAAATATATTGGTGCTACATTTAATAGTGCTTGTTTTGCATTTGCACTAATATTATCTTTTTGCCTAGCAAGTACTACTTTTACTACTCCTGTTGAAATTAATCCAAGTATTCCAATAATAACTATAATTGCTATTAATTCCATTAATGTAAACCCTTTTTTATTCATATTTTACCTCACACTGATATTATCATTTTATATAAATAGTGTCAAATATAATTCTATTCTTCAAAGCTATCTTTTTTACTAATAGCTTTTTCTCCCCTCATTTTTTTAATAAGTCTTTTTGATTGTGCAACTAACACAGGATTAAGCTTATTATCGATCATACTAAAAAATATACCTAATAAATATGTATGAGAATCAGTTCCCTCTGCAAATTTAAGTAGTTCTAATATTTCACATATTTTGCATTTACTTAAATCTACTTCTTTTGCTACTTCCTTACCATCGACTATACCAAATATTTTTGTTGTTGCTTTTGTTTCTATTGCTAAATTTGTCATGTTTTCTCCTTAATTACTTTTTACTTTTTATTTCATTTACTAGTAATCTTATGAAGTCATCCTTATTACAGGAATATGTTTCATCACTATTATATCTTCTATAGCTAACTAACCCATCTTTTATTTCTTTATCACCAATAATTATAGTTATTGGTATTTTCTTGACTTGTGAATCTCTCATTTTATATGATAGTTTTTCATTTCTATCATCTAATTCCACTCTAATATCACTATCTGATAATAAGTTATTTACCTCCTTTGCATAATCTAAATGATATTCATTATTAACTGGAATAATATTAACTTGAACTGGTGCAAGCCAAAGTGGAAATGCGCCTGCATAATGTTCAATTAGTATTCCAATAAATCTTTCTACTGAACCTAATATTACTCTATGTATCATTACTGGTCTTTTTCTACTGCCATCTTTTTCAATATATGTTAAGTCAAATCTTTCAGGTAAATTCATATCAAGTTGTATCGTTCCACATTGCCACATTCTGTTTAAAGAATCTTTAATATATATATCTAACTTAGGTCCATAAAATGCTCCATCTCCTGGATTTATTTTAAATTCTTTTCCTGCATGCTTACACGCATCAGCTAATACCTTTTCAGATTTATCCCAAATATCTATACTACCAATATATTTATCTTCAGGTCTAGTTGATAACTCAATACTATATTCTAAATTAAATACTTTATATATTCTACTAATAAAATTTAATAGTTTTATTATCTCTTCCTCCATTTGATTTTCTGTCATAAAAATATGTGCATCATCTTGAGTAAATGCTCTTACTCTAAATAAACCATTTAAAGCTCCACTAGCTTCATGTCTATGAACAAAACCAAGTTCACCAACTCTTTCAGGAAGATCCTTATATGAGTGTAAACTGTTTTTATATACCAACATTCCACCTGGACAATTCATTGGCTTTATTGCAAATTCTCTATCATCAACTTTTGATATATACATATTATCTTTATAATAATCCCAGTGACCCGATAATTCCCATAATTCCTTACTTAGCATCATTGGTGTTTTTATAAATTTATATCCTTCCTTTTGATGCTCACTATACCAAAAGTTTTCTATAATATTTCTAATTATCATTCCTTTTGGTAACCAAAATGGAAATCCCGCACCGAATTCACTTATCATAAATAGTTCTAGTTCTTTGCCTAATTTTTTATGATCTCTTTTTTTTGCTTCTTCTAGAAGTTTAATATATTCATTTAAATCATCTTCATTTTCAAAACATATACCATATATTCTCTGTAACATCTTATTATTAGAGTCACCTTTGAAATATGCTCCACTTGCTTTAGTTAATTTAAAATACTTAATCATTCCAGTTTTTTCAACATGTGGTCCTTTACATAAATCAATAAAGTCATCTTGTTTGTATGCTGTTATATTTGAATCCATATTATTAATTAAATCTATCTTATATGGATCATTTTTAAACATATCAAGTGCTTCTTTTTTTGGTAAATCAATCTTTTTAATTAATTTATTATCTTTAGATATTTTTTTCATTTCTTTTTCTATTTTATCAAAATCTGATTCAGTAATAGTTATATCTCCTAGATCTATATCATAATAGAAACCATCTTCTATTACAGGACCAACCCAAAACTTAGCATTTGGATATAATCTTTTAATCGCATGAGCTAGTAAATGTGCACAAGAATGATTAAGTACATTTAATTTTTCATCCTCTTTAATATTCTTCATATATATTTTCCTTCCTAATTTCTTCTTTTAAAGAAAAATTATTAATATCAAATCCACCAGTTTTATAATAATAATATTCTATTAAAGTTTTAATGTTATTATACATAACATCTTTTCTATCTACATTATAACATTCTAAAAACAATTTTTTAAATTTTTCATCTGGTAATTTAAATATATGATAATTTATTCTATATCCTTCATTAGTTAATATATCATATACTTTTGTAATTGGTAATCTTGGTATTTGATTATATTTTAAATATGAATCAAATATAATATTTAATAACTTATAATATATTATATTAAATGATTTTGTATCCTTTATCAAGCATCTTTTTAATTCATCTAGAAAATCCCATACTGAATACTTATTCATTTCTATTTCTTCTGTTTTTATACTTGGTATTTCTTTATCAATATATAGTATTGCATTTTGTTGTAATATCTCTATTTCACCAGTTTTATCAAATAATATTTTTCCATAACCAATCATATTTGCAGTACAAGTACCACCTTCTAAATATTCTTCATCAAGATCTTTATATATCTGAGAAATAGGTGTAACATAATACTCAATTAAATAATCATTTATTTTTTTATTACCTCTTTCTAGTTCACTAATATCGCTTCTAGTAATAATATGTACATCTATATCTGAAAATTCATCATTATTACCATTTGCATAACTACCGCAAAGAATTGCTCCTATTACATCATCACTATTTTCATAGTCATCTAAAAATGCATGTAATATTTTTTCATAATCTTTCATAACGCCTCCAATTATACTCTATTATTCTTACTAATCATTTCCATATCAATAGTTAATTGTTTAATTCTTTCAATAATTCTTTTTGCTTTTAATCCTTCTACTTTATTATTTGAATTAGCTAAATGTATTTGTAATTCATCAATATTTAAATTAGATGTAATAAATGTAGTTAAATTCTCTTGCATTCTATATTGAAGAAGAGTACCTAGAATTTCATCTCTATTCCATGATGTTACAGCTTCTGCTCCAAGATCATCAATAAGAAGTAGCGGTGTTCTTTTTATTAAATTAAATCTATTTTCAAATTCATCTGGTTCACTAGCATTAAATGATGCTTTTAAACTTCTTAAGAACTCTGGATAATATATAATAACACTTCTAATATCTTTTTTTGCTAGTTCATTAAAAGCTGCTGATATTAAATATGTTTTTCCTGAACCAAAGTTACCATGTAAAAATAATCCCTTTTGATCTTTATTATAATTTTTAACAAAATTAGTTAACCATTTTATTGCTTCTAATCTATTTTTATCATTAGTATATATATCTGATATTTTAGCATTTGCTATTTCTTTTGGTATATCAAATAAAGTTATTTTATCTTTATATTTATTATCTTTATTATATTTTTTCATATACTTACATGGTTTATATGTGAATATTAAACCACTATCTTCTACATGTGGTAATAAGCAATAACCTTCTATTTTATTCTTACACATTGCTAATGATTTACATTCTAAACAGTTCTTATATTCACTAGTTGAATCTTCTATTTTAGAAGTATATTTCATTAAAGTTTCATCATTAAGAGGAAGACTATCTATTATTTTCTTAAATGTCTCATCTTTTTTTGCTTTTACATATTCTTTTTTAATATCAAATTCTACATCTTTATTGATATATTTATTTATATTATCCATACTACATAAACTCCTTTAGTATATTTTTTAACTCATCTTCTTCTTCTTTATTTACTTTTTTTACTTCAATATTCTTATCAAACCATTCAGGTAATTTTTCTTCTTCTTTTTTAGTATGTACTTTTTCTTTATCATATTTCTTATGTTCTTTTTCACAAAGCAGCATTGCTTCTTCAACAGTTTTAATATTTAGTCTTTTCCAGTGAGACGCAATTGTTTCTAAAAAGTTTTTATTTAATTTTTTATCATTTATTTTTAATGTGTAATCAATAAGTACATTTACAACGCCAGGACTTAATTTAAAATCTGTAAGTAAACTTTCTATTATATTTAAATCTCTACTTGCTGGTTTTGCTCCATTATTTCTTGCTTTTAAAAAATTATATGGTGTTACATTTTCAAAAATATAAATCATTTTTGCTCTAGCACCAAGACCGCCTTCTGTTTTTAAGCTTTCTGGATGTTTTCTATATAATAAAAATAATTGCTTGTTCTTATTTTCAAATTCATAATAATTTTTAACATTCTTTTTTAATAAATTTTTATCTACTATTCCATTATCTTTAATTGAATTTATTACTAAAGGTATCATTTCTTTTACATCTAGATTATATATATAAGATAAATTAATTATTAAATTTTTACTATCATTATTAAATGATTTAATATTTATTATTCCTTTAGGAATTGATTCAAGTAGTAAATTAAAATCAAAATCTTTTTCAATAATAATATCATTTATATTACTCTTTTTAATATCATTAATGTTATTAATATCTTTACTTTTACATTCAAATATATTACTAAAAACTTCTGTTATTTCTTTATATTCATCTAAACTAATATTTATATTTTTATAATATTCAATTATCTTTTTATATTCTTTTTCTCCAATATTATTTTCTAAAAATGTAGATAATATTGGATGATTTAAAAAATCACTTGGAGATAGTGGAGAATATAATTCATAAATATAATTGTTTATCTCTTGTTTTTTAAAGTATGTACGAAGTAATCCTACAGCTTCAAGTACTTTTCTAGCTTCTATTATATCATCTAATTTTGACTTTAAATTGGCCATTAAATGATGATGAGTATAACTCATGCTCATTATTTCTTGACTATCTAAATCAGACCATAAAGTAAAATATAAACTAGTAGCTAAACTACCAATTATAGGTTGATATAAAGTACTAATTATCTTTCTATCCTTATCATTAGTAATAGTTTTATTAACTACTATAAAAGTATCTGCTGGTAATATTGTAATATTATTCATAGTAGTCACCTCTTATATATAATTTTATTCTAAATATAAGAAATTAGCAAGTAAAAAGGTATCATTGATACCTTATTTTATTGAATTAAATATTTCTATTATTTCAGTTTCTCTTGAATTATTTCCATAAAAATATAATACATATTCATTATTTATATAAATGTCATTAACTTCAAGAGGAATTTCTTCTTCAATTACAATTTTATTTTCCTTTAATACCCTTGTATATTCCTCTGAACTCTTATTAAACTTATATACTGCAAAAGGTGCATTATCTTCACATATATATTTACTACCAGCAACAGCGCCTTCAATACTATTATAACTTTCATACATAGTACAGTTATATGCTTTTTCTTTTATTTTATTATCAAATCTTTCTAAGAAATTACCATTTGTACAACCACTTATTATAAAAGTTATGCCAAATACTATTAAAATAAAATATATTTTTTTCATTTCTTCACCTCTTAATTATCTAAATCATTTGTTTTTTGAATATATTTTTGTATTAAATTAATCATATTTAATGATGTATCTGTTGGTGATGGTATTGAAACATTATATGATGAATTATTACTAATATCTAGTTTTGTAATTTTACTGTTGTAATATACAACATATGATGCAGGGAAAAACTCATTAGCAATATCTCTATATACCCCATCACCTTTTATATAAGCTCCCTTATTAAAATACATTCTTCCATTTTTATATAAATTCTTATAATAATTAAATGCCATTAAATAATCATTAGTTTCTGATATTCTTCCAGTACCAGTTGTTCTGCTATAATATGAATCCCAAATATGTGCTGCCTCATGTACTAATCCGCTTGAAGAGTATGATGAACAACTCATAGCAATATATCCTGCTGAATTTGCCACTCCTAAAGGCATACTTACTCCATCACTAGAAAAATTATTTATCATCGATTTATCTCCAAGAAAATATATTTCTTTTGCTTTAGAAAGATAATTTGGGAATGTTTTTACTAGTGTTTTATATTTTGTAATATTTGATGCATTACATCCCTTTTCAACATATACTTTTATTCCATTTATTGTAGTAGATACAGCACTATCAAATCCATTTACAGCTTTATATAAATACCCACTATTAGTTGTTGTTACTGTCTGAACAGCAGTATTTCCTTTGCCAATGATTGTAAATGTTGCTTTAGATCCATCATCTGTTGTTGCACTAATATTAGCAGTCCCTACTCCTACTACTTTTATTTTAATTTTTTTAGTATCCAATATTATTACTTGAACTACTGCTTTATTGCTAGTTGTCCATGTGATTGTAGCACTACTAGGATTTGTACTTGCAACAATTGGTCCAGCAGAATAACCTACTTGTCTTGTTTCTGTTCCACTAACATTTAGAGATACAATAGTTTTTTGTTTTGTAGTTGTTTCCAATTTATTAAATACTTTTGTGTAACATGTTTTTTTAAATCCATTTTTATTTTTAACAACTATCTTACCTTGTCTTTTAAAATTAGCATATTCAAGCGTTATCTGTTTCATACTTTCTTGATCAGATAGTTCTTCTTTCCATTTTCCAAAGAAACCAGTACTATTAGTTTTGTTTGAATAGAAAGACCACTTATTACTATTTTGAGGTACTACTTTAATAATTACCATCTTAGTTCCTTCTACATATTCAAGACTAGGACATTTTAATTTTTCGTTTTTTATTACAGTTGTTACTGGCTTTGTGGTTGTTGTTGTAGTTGTTGATGTTCTTGTTGTTGTAGTTGTAGCATTTGCCCAATTTATCTCGTAATCTTTGTATGCCCAACCTAATAAATTATTATATTCCCAGTTATCTGGTTTCCATGTTTTATAGTTCGGATTTGTTTGTACTAAATTATTTCCACTTTTTGTCCATCTTAAAAGTATTCTTGCTGTTTGTATATTTGTTGCATTATCTTTTTTCTCAAAACAAACTATTTGACTACTTGTTTCTCCTAAATCTCTTCCTTCTAAAGCAAGTGATGGTGTAATACCAAAGAGGCTTTTATTACTATTTTTATAAAATATATGTATTCTCCAGTTTTTACCTGCTTCTTTTGGTAAATAAATTTTATAGCATAATCCTCCTGGTTGTGGTTCTATTACAAATTGTCTATCAAGTTGTACTGCACCAGCAAAATTTTCTTTTATAGTTGAATATATTAAATCAAGTGGACTTCTTCCAGTAAGTACACTTATACTTGATAATATCATAGTAGCACATAAAACTAGTGCTAATGCTAGTTCTATTTTTGCCGCCTTTAAAAGTGTTCTTTTTGCAAGTTTAGGTCTGCCTACTTTATACTTATCTTTTTTTCTATTAAATATGTTTATTCCCATAATACATACCACCTTTATTCTAAGTATTATTATAGAACATTATATATAAAAATACAAGAAACAAAAAAAATAGTATACACTATTTTTCTATCATTGTAAGCAAATCTATTTTAAATTTATCTTTCATAGAATTAGCATTTGATATCATAACACCTTTATATGCTTTTAATTCTTGTCTGTGACCTTCTATTAAAAGACTTTCAGGTTTAATTGATCTTAGTAATATAACTCTTTTATCCATACATACTGTATAACAAAGTGTTACTTCACCATGAACTTTAATAAATAAATCATCTGTTGGTAATTTTAGTTCATAATTTTTTCTAAATTCTTTTGTATTTACTGATACTAATTTCCCTAAAAAATTACCATCTTTTAATTCTGGATAATACTCAAATATTAATTTTTTATATGCTAACATATTGTATTTTTTTACAGAACTTTCTAGTTTTTTAAACTCATTTTCATTCTCATATTCAAGAATATAACTTTCTTTCATATTTTACCCCCTAATTACTCTTAATAGTGTTATTCCATTAAGTATGGAGATTATACTATAATTATTAATAAAAGTCAAATTTTTTCTTATTCTACTTAGCTTCATACCAATTGTCTCCTGTATTAATATCTACTTTTAGAGGTACATCTAATTTATATGCATCTTCCATTTTTTCTTTAATAATTTTTTCTAACTCTATTATCTCATCATTTATAACATTAAATATTAATTCATCATGTACTTGAAGAAGCATTTTGCTTTTTAGTTTTTTCTTTTCTATTTCTTTATATATATCTATCATTGCTATCTTAAGTATATCCGCACTTGTACCTTGTATTGGGGTATTTAAAGCCATTCTTTCACCTTGTTGTCTAATAACATAATTAGTATTTGTTAATTCATTTAAGGATCTTTTTCTACCCAATAACGTTGTAACATATTTATTCTTGTATGCTTCTTTTATTACTTCATCCATATAACCCTTTACACCTGGATATGTATTAAAGTATGAATCAATAAATTCTTTAGCTTCTTTAGGAGATATTCCTAAATCTTCAGATAAACCATAACTACTTATTCCATATAATATACCAAAATTAACAGCTTTTGCTCTTCTTCTCATTAATTTTGTAACATCTTCTTTTTTTACTTTAAATATATCTGCTGCTGTTGATGTATGAATATCTTCATCATTTTTAAATATTTCTAATAAATTAGGAAGTTTAGATAAATGTGCAAAAATTCTTAGTTCTATTTGAGAATAATCACTTGATAGTAATACTGAGTTTTCTTCTGGAACAAATACTTTTCTAATTAATCTTCCATAATCTAGTCTTATTGGTATATTTTGTAAATTAGGCTCTATTGATGATAATCTGCCCGTCCTAGTTAATGTTTGATTATATATTGTATGAATCTTACCATCTTCTGATATTGCATTTAATAAACCCACTATATATGTACTTTTAAGTTTAGTAAGGGTTCTATAATCTATTATTTTATCTATTATTGGATGTTTAGTTCTTAATTTAATTAATAAATTCTTATCTGTTGTATAACCTGTAGTTATTTTTTTACCTTTATTTAACATTAATTTATCAAATAAGATATCTGCTAACTGTTTAGGTGATGAAATATTAAACTGTGTACCTGCAAGTTCATATATTTCTTTTGCAATAGAATCAATATTCTTATCTATATCTTTGCCCATATCTTCAAGAATATTTTTATCTACTCTAATACCTTCATACTCCATACTTGCAAGTACTTCTGTAAGAGGCATTTCTATATCATTAAATAGATTTAGCATATCTTCAAGTTTTAATCTATCATATAATAATTCTTTAGTATTATATATAAATTCTGCCTTTTTTTGACACATTTCTATAACATGTTCTTTTTTTAAATCTTTTGATTTACTAATTGATTCATAAAATGGTATATCATATCCTAAAGATTGTGCTAAATATGCTATATCATCTTTTACATTATAATTTAATAAATAACCTGCTATCATTGAATCAAATATATAATTATTAAAATCAATATTTAGTTTTTTTAATACTACTAGGTTTTTCTTAATATCATATGTATACTTTTCTATTTTCTTTAAAAAATTGGGATTTGATATTAATATTTCTTTTGATATAAAGTATGTATTACTACCATCATATAAAGCTGAACCTAAAATATTAGCTTTATGATAATTAGTTTCTGATAATTCAATATAAAAACTACAAGGTCCTTTAATATCCTCTAATTCTTTAATATCTTTTACTATAATTACTTCTTTACTTTTAATTTCTTTTTTTGCTTTAAATGATTTTAATAAAGAAAAAAATTCAAGTTCTTCATATACTTTTCTTAACTTTTCTTCATTAATACCCTTATACTTTGTATCTTCAAAATCAATATCAATAGGTACTTCTTTAAAAATTGTTGCAAGTTCTTTACTCATAAATGCATTTTTTTTATCTTGTAATAATTTATCTTTAACACTACCTTTTATTTTATCAATATCTACATATATTTTCTCAATACTACCATAATCTTGTAATAATTTTAATGCTGTTTTTTCTCCAATACCTTTTACCCCTGGTATATTATCAGAAGGATCACCTTGTAATCCTTTTAAATCAATCATCTTATCTGGAGTAATATTATATTCTTTTATAAATGTCTCTTTATTCATAAGAGTACTATCTTTTGTCTTTAATAATTTTACATTTGTTTTATCTGTTATTAGTTGTAATAAATCTTTATCACTACTTATTATAAGTACATTATAATCTCTTGTTTCTGCTAAAGATGAAAAAGCACCAATAATGTCATCAGCTTCATATCCATCTTTCTCATAATATTTAATACCCATATTATCAAGTATTTCTTTTACTCTACCAAATTGTTTTCTTAATTCATCAGGCATTTCAATTCTACCTGCTTTATAAGAATCATATGAATCATGTCTAAATGTTTTACCTTTATCAAAAGCTACTAAAATATTATCACATTTTTCTTCTTGTAATATTTTGTTAATAATATTAATAAAACCATATAAAGCATTAGTAGGAAATCCTTTTGATGTTTTCATTATATTACCTGTATATGCTGTTGCATAATAGCTTCTAAATAGTATATTATTACCATCTATTAATATAATTTTACTCATAATAAA
>DAOOPL010000022.1:0-11777 GCA_035388245.1 Bacilli bacterium
TATCTATTTCCTTTCGAATATCTTTTAATATCATCATTACTCTAGTATGCGGATTTATAGTATTTAAATATTCTAATTTTCTTTCAAAATTAGTATTAAGAAAATCCGCTATAATATCAGTTAATTTACTAATACCATCTTCTTTATTAATTTTAGCAAATATACTATTACTAAAATAAGGTACTAAATTAATAAAATGATCTAATTCATATAATAGCTTTCTAATTAATGTTTCTTCATCTCTTTTTTCTATAGCATACTTTGTAGGGTTACTTAATTTAGCATCTAAAATATCTGTAAGATCTTCATATGGTAAATAGTTAGTAATATTTGTTCTACTAATACCTTCAATAATTATTTTAATCTTACCATCTGGTTTCTCAAAGTAATGAACAATTTTTGATATAACACCAACATTTGGTAAATCAGCTACATCAATAACTTCTTCTAAGTATTTTTCTGGAGACACCAATACGACATACCCATCATGCTTTTCTCTTGCCAAATTAATTATTTTAATATCAATATCACTATTAATTTCAATCTTTAATTCAGTATGTGGAAGTACCACTATTTCTCTTAAAACAATAACAGGTAGATTTGTTTTATTCATAATGCCCTCCATAAAATAATACCCTTTATTATAAAGTAATAAAGATAAATGTCAATAAAATTAGTAATAAAAAACATATAATCTCTATATGTTTTATTTTAAAATATAAATATTACTTCTTCTTACTTTCTTTAAGTATTTCTATTACTTTTCTTACCATTAGATCATATTTAATCATATCTTTATTACCTAAAGCTTTAAGCAAATCTTCTTCAGACATATTATATTTATTACTTTGTAATTTAATCTCACTTTCTACTTCTTCATCAGTTGCATCTATTTTTTCTAGATTAAATATCTCTTCAATAGCAAATCTAATCTTAACTCTTTTTTCTGCTTCTTCATGTAATTTTGATTTAATATCTGCTTCAGTAGTATTTGTATATTGATAGAATTGTTCTAGAGTTATTCCTTGCATTTTTAATGCTTCTTCTCTTTGTTTCATAATTCTATCTATTTCTTCATGTACTAATTCATGTGGTAATTCTACTTCTGTTTGCTTTTCTAGTTCTTCTAATAATTTATCAACATATTTATTATCTGCCTCAACTTCTAATTTAGTTGATATTTCTTCTTTAACTAGTTTTTTAAATTCATCAATATTTTTAATATCAGAAAGACCCATATCTAAGAAAAATTCTTTATTTAATTCTGGGATCTTTTTTTCTTTTACTTCATTGACTTTTACTTTAAATACTACTTCTTGTCCTTTTAAATCCTCTTTAGGATAATCATCTGGAAATTTTAATTTAATATCTTTTTCATCATTTTGTTTTAATCCTATTAAAGCTTCTTCAAAACCAGGAATAAAACTACCAGATCCTATTTCAAGAGAATAGTTTGTTGCTTTACCTCCATCAAATGGTTTTTCATCTTTATAACCATCAAAATCAATAATTGCAACATCTCCATCTTTTATTTTTCCATCTTTTACTACTAACTCTGCATATTGTTTTTGAATAATTTTTATTTCATTTTCTACATCTTCATTTGTTACTTTTATTTCTTCTTTTTTTACATTTAAATTCTTATATTTTTTAATCTTAACAACTGGTTTTGTTGTAATTATAAATGCATATGTAACACCATCATTATCTAACTTCTTAATTTCAACATTAGGTCTTATTATTGGTTCTTCTTTAATACTTTGTAAAGCCTGCGTATACGCTATAGGTAATACTTGCTCTGCTGCTTCCATATATAACCCTTCTTTACCATATTTTTTTTCATATACTTCTCTTGGTACTTTGCCAGGTCTAAATCCATCTACTTTAATATTCTTTATTACTTTATTAAATGCATTTTCAATTGCACTATTCCATTTTTCTCCACTAATATTTATTTCTACATTATGAATATTTTTTTCTTTTGTCATTTGTTCCTCCTTAAGACTCTTTTGTATTATACAATAATATTTTTAAAAAATAAAGAAATATTATTAATAATAATATTTTCCTTTTTTAAATCCCTTTTTTAATAATAGTTTAAATATAAACTTTTCGATACACCGATTAAATAATGTCATTTTCTCATCAATTTTTGATATTGGATCAACAAGTATTGTCTTTATTTTCATTTTGTTACCACCAAATATATCTGTTACCAGTTGATCTCCAATAGAACATACTTCATTGTTTTTTAATTTATATTTTCTAATTACTTTTCTATAATTATAACTTAATGGCTTACATGCTTTACCAATATAATTAATATCATAATAATCAGAAAATTTTATTAGCTTCTTCTTATTAATACTATTTGAAAATATTAAACACTCAATACCTAAAGATTTAATTTCTATAAATAGGTTTTTTAATTTTTCTTCCAAAATCATTTCTTTAGGTGGACATATTGTATTATCTAAATCAAATAATATTAACTTTATACCTTCCTTTTTTAATAAATTATAATTAATTGAGTATATATCCTTAAAATACTTATTAGGTTTAAATATATTCATAATTATTTCCCTTTGTATGAAGATTTAGTATGCAGGTAATTATGTCTTTTATCATATCTTCCATTTGATAAAAATATATCATTAAGAGTTTTACTTTTTTTAATAAATTTTTTAGATATCATAAATAGTATTATTACAAATGAGAACAGTGGAATAATAATAAATACAATATACGCTAGTAAAGACCTTGTTGTATGAGGTAAATTACTTATAAAATAATTATATGCCCCATGAGTTAAACATGCGATTGTAATACCTAAAAATATATTTAGAATCTTGTGAAATATATCTTTAGAAAATTTTGATAATGATAAGAAGTAACCAAGTAATATACCACACATTACATGTACTGGAATAGTTGTTACATCTCTAACTAAGGCCGTACTAATACTTTCTACAAATGTGCTTTCATTAAATGCATACATAGTATTTTCAATTGCTGCAAAAGAAAGAGCAATAAAACACATATATACAATACCATCATATATTTCATCATATTTTGTACCAAAATATACTAATGACATAAATAATAATAATTTACAAAACTCTTCTATTGCTGCATGACCAAATACATATTGTATTGTGCCAGGTATTGATATATAATCTGGAGTATATTGATTAAAAAATAGTACTAATCCAATTGTAATAAATCCAGATAATAAACATAAAACAATATTGGGTATTGGTTCTCTATTTTTAGTATCAGATATTAATACTCCAACTAATATAAAAATTGCAGGTATTAATGAAATACCAAGTACAATAATATTTTCATAAAAATAATAATTATTATCAAAAAAATTAAAATTCATAAATTACTCCTTTTTTACATCAACAGAAAACCAAAGTTTAATATTAATAGTTTTATTTGTAGCTGTTCTTACTATTACTATTTTATATAAAAAATTGTGATAAACTTTTACGTTATTAGTAATACTACCATCCTTATATGAATAATTACTTATTCTTGTATAAAATAATGGTTCCTTTTCATTTAATACTAGCATAAAACTAATTAAACCAATTACTATATTAATTATAATAAATATTAAAAAACCCGTAAGTAAAGTTTCAAATATATAATAATAAAATGATTTTTCTTTTTTTTCTTTTATAATATAATTAACATTATTATTCATAATATTCCTCTACTAATCTTTTCTACAATATCATTTTATCACAAATGATTTATTTATTACAATAAAAAGTATTTTTCAATACTTTTTAATCAAATATTCTTGTTGGTTCATCATTATCAGATTCATCATTTTCATCACTATCTTCTTCATCAATTTCTTCTTCATTAATTTGTTCATCCATATCCTGCTTTTCTTCTTTTAAATCTGGTTCTTCATTATTAAATATTTTAGTTTTTTCCTCGTCTTCTTTTTCCTTTACTTTTGGTTTTGAACCTTTTTTTAAAATATATAATAATATTCCTATTGTGATTGCAATTACTATTATTACTCCAATTAATATCTTACCAATTATATTGCTACTTTGTGTAGTTACGCCTTTACTTGTAGTTGTTGTTGTAATACTATTTAATCTAATTTTTAATGTATATGTTGTAGTTGTCTCTTTATCCTCTGCTGTAACAACTATTCTTATTTGTGAACCATCTTCTAATATATTTGGTTGATCAACAACTACAGTTGCTTTATCACTTGCTGTTTCATATTCTAAATCAAATTCATCTAAATCTTCTTGACTTGTATATACTAAAGTATAAGTGGTTTTACCAGGATCAAAAATAAGATCTGAATAACCAGTAACACTTAAACTTTTTAATGCTGCTTCCTCTGATATTTTAGCATTTCTATATGCAATTATTTCATAAACTTTTACACTACCAGACTCTGAAGTTACAGTAATAGTTATATAATTATTTTCTTCTGCTACTAATACTAATGATCCACTTACTTTATACGTTGCTTTAGTATCATCTAATATAGGAGTTAATTTTAAATATGTAGTTGAATAAGGTACATTAAGTTCATAGTTTAAAACTTCTGAATTAAATGCTGGAGACAGTGTTAATATTTGATTTGAGTTATCTTTTACAGTCAATAACTCTAAATCATTGTTTGTAGATTCTTCCTTAAGAATACCAACATTTAATGTTGGATTATTTGAAGTTAATATGCTTATATTTGACCCTGCTTTTGATTCAGTTACTGTATATTTTATTTGTGTTGATGAGGTTTCTGTAATACCCCTAAATTTTAATAATGCTAATCTCATACTATGATCTATTACAACTTCTGATGTATTTACTTGTATTGAAATATTACCATCACTTGTTTTACTAACTGTTAATCCAGCTACATCTGCTGTTGCAGACACATATTCTAACTTAGTAGAATCATATGTTAATGCTCCACTTAAATAAGTTAAATAGTCATTTGAATCAAACCCAGCAATACTAGTCATGGTTAAAGCAACTGAAAGTTCATCATCAACATAAAATGTTGACGGTGATGATAAATCAAAATTAACCGTACCACTTGCAAAAGTAACTATAGGAAATAATATAAATAAAAATATACTAAATAGAAAACTAATAACTATTTTTTTCATATTATCCTTCTTTCTTAATAACATATATAAGTGCTCCTAAAAGACCAAATGATATAGTACTTAATCCAATAATAATATATGGGTTTCTTTCATATGCTGTTGTACTGGATTTTGTAGTAGTAGCATTTTTATCTTTTATTTTTATATAATATGTTGTTGTTTCTAACTTATCTTTTGATGTAACCACAATACGGACTTTTGAACCATCTTTTAAATTAGTATTATTTGTTATTGCAAATGTTGCATCTGGATCAACTGTTTCTACAACTATTTTTAATTCTGGTATTTTATTTGAAATATATAATGTATATACAGTTTTATTTTTACTGAACTCAAAATCATCAAAACCTTCAATAATCATTGATTTTAATTTTGATTTATCAGAATTAGATGGATTTCTTGTAATAACAATTGTATACGTTTTTGTATTACCTGCTTCTGCTGTTACAACAAGAGTAATTGTTTTATCACCAACAGTGGTAAGAGCAGTAGTTCCTGTACCAGTAATTGTTGCTGATGAATCATTTGGTGTTGCTGATACAGCAACTGAATCTATTTCGTAATCAACTGTTGCTGCATAACTTATAGTACTAGCTGCAAATACAGGAGTATAAGTTATACTATTATTATCAGAATCTTTTAATGATAATGTTTTTAGATTAGCATCAGTACTTTCTACTTCACCAACAACAACCTTTAAATTATTAGAAGTAGTTGTTGTAGAAGGATACTCACTTGCTGGTTTGTTACCATCTTTGTCAGTTAACCCATTTGCATTTATTTTATAACTAACATTAGTACCTGTAGTTGGAGCTGTGGCTCTTAATACCACACTAAATAGTACACTATCTGTAAGTATACCATTTGTTGCAGTAGCTTCTATAACTATACTAACCTTACCAGCAGAAATATTAGTACTAGTTACTGTAAACACACCAGGAGATGATGTTGTAACTGATAAGAAAGATAAATAATTAGTATTAAAAGATAATTCACCTTCTATTTTTTTAATTCCATATCCGGTAGGCCAAGATGTATTTGTAATTTTACCTGTTATTGTTACATTCTGATTATCATTAATTGTTGCATCTGTTGATGCAAGTTCAAAACCAAGTGCACTTATACTTTTTATTCCTAAAAAAAATATAAATATAAAAGTCGTAAAAAATAGTAATGTTTTTCTCACATCTATACCTCCCTATTATGTTTATCATTTTATTACAATTTTATGTTTATGTCAAATAAAAAACATCTTACGATGTTTTAAAAATCTTCATTAATAGTCTTTTTTCTTGCCTTAGCATATTCATCTTCTTCAGCCATTTTACCTTGTACATTTATATTTTTAGGTGTACACAAAAATATACCATCACCTAATTTCTGTAATTCACCACCAATTGCATATAAAGTCCCACTTACAAAATCAATTATTCTTTTTCCTTGATCTGGTGTTACTCTTTTTAAATTGACTACAACTGTATTTCTTTTTTTCAAATAATCTGCTATTTGTTGAGATTCGGAAAAAGCCCTTGGTTCAAGTAATATCATTTTACTACCTTCACCTGTTTCTTCTCTAAATGCCTCTTCAGTTGATAAAGTATAAAACTCATCTTCACTTATAGATTTATCTGAACCAACTGCAGAAAATATTTTTTTAAAAATTCCCATTATCACACCTTCTTTTTAGTCTACTTATATATTGTATCATATATTATTAATATTTTAAAGAAAAATATTATACTATACAAATTTTATTTTTGAGCTTATATATTCATCAATATCATCTACACTAATAACTTCTTGTATCATAGTATCTCTATCTCTAACAGTAACTGTATTTTTACTTAATGTATCATCATCAACTGTAATACAGTATGGCGTACCTATTATATCTTGTCTTCTATATCTCTTACCAATATTGCTTGTATCATCATAAGATATTTTAAAACCTTTTGACAATTTTTTTAATAATTCTTCTGCTTTTTCTCCATGACTTTTTTTAATAAGTGGTAATATTGCAAAATTATATGGTGCTAATGAAGGTTTAATACATAATACTTCTCTAATAGAACTATCATCAAGAATCTCTTCTTTATATGCTTCACAAAGTATAGCTAGCATTGTTCTTCCTACACCATATGTAGATTCAACAACATATGGAACATATTTTTCATTTGTATCTGGGTCAAGATATTCAAGACTCTTTCCACTATACTCAATATGCTTTTTTAAATCGTAGTCTGTTCTATTATGAGTACCATTTATTTCTCCCCATCCAAATGGAAATAAATATTCTATATCACAAGCTGCTTTAGCATAAAATGCTAATTTATCATGATCATGATATCTTAAATTTTCTTCCTTTAATCCTAAGTCAATATAAAATTGTTTACCATACTCTTTATAAAAATTATAATACTTTTCATCTTCACCTTTTTTACAAAAAGTTTGAAATTCCATTTGTTCAAATTCAATTGTCCTAAATATAAAATTACCAGGTGTTATCTCGTTTCTAAATGCTTTACCAATTTGTCCAATACTAAATGGTAATTTTTGTCTCATACTTCTTTGTACATTTAAAAAATTAACATACTCACCTTGTGCATTTTCTGGTCTTAAATATACAACACTCTTACTATCATTTGTAACACCTCTATGCGTTTCAAACATTAAATTAAAGTTCCTAACTTCAGAAAAATCATTACTATTACATTTTGGACACTTTATATTATTATTTTTAATAATCTCATTCATTTCATTAATATCTAATTTATCAGTATTAATTGATGAATCATAATTTTGTATTAAATTATCTAATCTGTGTCTGGTTTTACATGATTTACAATCTATAAGTGGATCACTAAATGAATCAATATGTCCTGATGCCTTCCATACTGTTGGATGCATTAAAATGTCTGAATCAAGTTCATATGCATTTTTTTGCTCATCAATAAATCTTTTTCTCCAAGCATTTTTAATATTATTTTTTAAATTAATACCAAGTGGTCCATAATCCCATGTATTTGCAAGACCCCCATATATTTCACTACCTTGAAATATAAAACCATATTGCTTACACAAATTAACTATTTTATCCATATCAACATTTTTCATAATGCCTCCGTATATATCTATTACTGTCTTAATTCTACTATTAATAACACTAAAAATCAACTTATTTTATATAAAAAATCCTTTGATTTTAAATAAAGACCTGTGTATTCTAAATAATAATTATTAATAAATGAATTAATTTCATTTTTAACATCATCACTTATTTCTAACTTACTTATTTTTGATATATCCAAATATTTAAACATTTGTATTATTTTAATTGTTTTTTTATTAACAATATACTCGCCATCAATACACTTTGGACATACAAATCCTCCATGTTTTACTGATAAAGTAACTACTTCTTTATTACCACATAATACACATTCATTTAAATTTAATTCAATTCCTAAATATTCTAAATATTTTATTTCCAATATATTTGTAATAATTTTAGGATCAAAATTATCTTCTATTTTTAATATACTACTAATACATATGTCATATATACTACTAATATAAATAGATTGTTTTGCTACTTGAGAAGTAAGTTCTAATATATAATTAATATATGATAGTAATAATAAATCTTTCTTAATATTTCTTAAAGAATTAATAATATCAATACTTATTAATATAGATAATTTATCCTTTTTATAATATAAATTTATATTTCCATATGTAAATTTTTCTGACATAGATCTTAATTGACTTTTTATTCTTCTTGCTCCTTTTGCCATTACTCCAATTAAACCATGTTCCTTAGTAAATATATTTAATATTTTACTAGATTCACTATAATCAACACTACTTATTACTATACCCTCTAGTTTTTCAATCAAAATATATTACCCCCTTTAATCTACTTCGTAATAGCCTAAATCTAGCAATTTATTTTCTTTACTTCTCCATTTATCAATAGTTTTAACATATAAAGCAAGATATACCTTCTTATCAAACATTTCTTCAAGTTCTTTCCTTGCTAAAGTACCTATTTCTTTTATCATGCTACCATTCTTACCTATAACTATTTTTTTTAATGAGTCTCTTTCAACTACAATCAATACATCTAATTTTAATAAATCCTTTTTATTTGAAAATTTTTCTACCACACACGCTATATTATGAGGTACCTCATCTTTTGTTAAGCTAAATAATTTTTCTCTAACTATCTCACCAGATCTAAATACTAATGATTTGTTAGTAATTTCATTTTCATTATAGTATTTATCTCCTTCACTTAAATATGTTTTAATAACCTCAATTAGACGTTTGGTATTATCCATCTCTTTTGCAGAAACTGGAATTATTTCACTAAACTCATATAAATTTTTATATTCATCAATCTTTAGCAAAATATTTTCTTTTTTAATTTTATCAATTTTATTTATTACTAAAAAAACTGGTTTATTGATCTTCTTTAATAACTCAATTACAAACATATCACCTTTACCAAGCTTTTCAGAAGCATCAACTAAGAAAATAACTATATCTACATCTTCTATAGAATAATATGCTTGTGTATTTAATTTTGTACCAAATTTATCTATAGGTTTATGAATACCTGGAGTATCAACAAAAATAATTTGTGATTCTAAATCATTATAAATACCATGAATTGTATTTCTTGTTGTCCCTGCTTTTTCTGTTACAATTGCTACTTTTTCACCAACTAAACTATTTATTAATGTAGATTTGCCTACATTTGGTCTACCAATTATCCCTACAAAACCTGTTTTCATAATGCCTCCCATATAAGTATTATCTTAGGTAAAAATACTATTATACCAATAATTACTGATAAAATTGCTGAAACAAGCACAGCACCTGCTGCTGTATCTTTTGCTATTTTAGCGTTTATATTATATTTTACCATATATATATCAGTTACTCTTTCAATAGCAGAATTAATTAACTCAGAAACTATAACAAAAGTAATACTTAGTAATACAAAACACCATTCAATTATACTTATTTTAAATAAAAAAGAAAAAACAATAACAATAAAAGACACAAAAAAGTGTATAAAAAGATTTTGTTCTCTATTTATAAACTCTTTTGCATTATTCATATTATTTACCAAATATTACATTTACTATCTTTGTACCAAAAACTGCTAACCACATTCCAAATGCAGTAAGTGATGCTATAAAAACTGCTGCTGATGCTGTATCTTTTGCTATTCTTGCATATTCATTATATTCTTGTGTAACCATATCAACTACTGCTTCAATTGCTGTATTAAATAACTCAGCAACCATAATAATAGACATCATTACTAAAATTATTATCCATTGCATAGGTGTTGCATTAAAAGTAATACCTGTAACTATTACCAATATTGTAGCAATTAATAGTATTGTTAAACTTTGTTCATGTAAATATGCATGATGTAATCCATCTAATGAAAACTTAACACTATTAATAAATCTCCTAATTCCTGATTTTTTTAAATTGTGGGTCTCAACATAACTTTTTTTTGCTTCTTTTGAATTCATTTAATATTTCCTCCTGTAATTCAAACATTATTTTCTCATCATTATCATTTTCATGATTATAACCAAGTAAATGTAGTATACCATGAATAATAAGAAAATATATCTCATAAATTATATTAAAATTATTTTCTTTTGCTTGCTCTACTGCTTTATCATATGAAATATATATATCACCTAACAATCTTTTATTATAATTTATAGCATCTTTATTATCTTCAAGAGCAAAACTAATTACATCTGTTGTATTATCAATATTTCTATACTCTTTATTAATACTTCTCATTTTAATATCATCAATGAATATTACATTAAATACCACATTTTTTATTTTTAAATACTTTAGACAGTATTTAATATAGTTATTAATTTTTTTTATATTTATATCATATTTATTATAATTAAATACTTCATAGTAATTCATTTAATAATTCCCCAAAACTTAAATCCAGAAAGGTATAATGTTATTACTGCAATTAAAATTATAGTTATAAAATTCAAAAATGTTTGAGATCTAAATGATCTTGGTAACCTATTACTTATTGAATGAATTATTTTATATAATATATATCCAAGTATTCCACCAATAATATTTAATATAACATCATCAACATCTGCTGTTCTACCTATTTTATATTGAGCAAACTCTATAGTAATAGAAGTTAATACAGTAATAATTATAGGGAGATATATTTTCTTTGTTTCTAAATAATATGTAATATACATACCAAATGGAATAAATAGTATTACATTACCAAGAATATTTTTAAAGAAACCAGTTGATAATAATTTGTATCTAAATATTTCTTTAAATGGTACAAAGTTACTAGTATTATAGTTTACATCTTGAAATGTTACTACATAATAAAGTAATAATATATACAAAATAAAAACTAGTTTTAATACTTCTTCATACAATACCATCTTATCTCTATGAGTATATAGGTATGCTATTCTCATTAATATTAATATAACACTAAAAATAAATAACATTGGCCATACACTACTAATTGCTTTATTAAACATTTCAATGTACATATATATGTTTCCTATTCTATTACTATTTTACACTCTT
>DAOOPL010000023.1:0-11745 GCA_035388245.1 Bacilli bacterium
CTTATTTGGTATAAAGTTTTTAATAATATCTAACATATTCTTATTTGTAAATGACTTATTCTCAATTAAATTATAATACTTATTATATATTTTATTTAAATCACTTATTTTATCATTATTAATATTTAATATATCTAGTAGATCTTCATTATATAAATATTCTTCTTGTTTTAATAATTCTTTTGCAAATTTAATAGTAGGTTTTACTTTGTATACATTTAACTTTGATTTTACTTCATTAAATGCTTTATACATAAATATTACTTTTTCTTCATCACTTAATACTTTTCTATAATTATTTTTTGCTAATAATTTATTAATATATGTTTTTATACTGGTAATATTTATATCTTCTTTTCTATTTATTAAATATTTTTTATATTCATATATAGTATTGTTAGGACATAATAAAACAGTATTATCTTTTATATACTTATCTATTATATTACTATTATTACTTAAATCTTCTCTTAATATTATATTAATAATAGTATCACATCCAATCTAATAAAATTATATCATAATATTACTTATTAATAATTAAAAAAAGGCTTATTTTTTAAACCTCTTTATTATACCTTTAAACTCTTCATCAATAAGTCCTTGAGTTTGTTTATCATCAACAATTGCTTTAAGATTATCACTTTTAATAACTATTGAAAATTTATCTTCTTTATTATTTAATAGATAACTACTTGTTACCTCGCTACCACTTTCAAGTGTTTTAGATTTTGAGTATTCAATTAATATATTTCCTTTTACTTTTGCTTCTAAACATTCATTACTTGGAGTTTTTATTCTAACCTTATCAATCAGTTTATTACTATATCTTTCAGTGATCATTGTATATATTTTAAGTGCATTTATAGGGGGTTCAATTTTATATAAGTCTTGTAAAAACTGTCCTTCATTTGGTAAACAAAAAAATTTATCATAACTTCCGTTTACTGGTGTAATATATATAGATAAAAATTTATCATCTTTTTTTATACTATATGAAAACGAATATGGATTATATTCTCTTGTTGCTACTACATCATCTTTTTCGTATATAATAGAATTAGTATATAAATATAATTCAAACATATTATTTGCTGCATGTTTAACCGCTTCACATTCATAAACGTGTTTAATACCATTTTTTGTAACACTTATTTTAGGAGATGGATCTAAGTGATAACCACTAATTACTTCTACATTTAATTCTTCTCCTTTTTCATTTCTGCATCTAAAACTTCCTTTTATAAAATTAATGTCGTATGCATGAATTTTACACCCCATTTCTTCAACTTCTCTAAGAATAAAAGATAGTAAACTCACTTTATCTTCTTCATATTTGACATTCCAAGTTTTAAGTGCAGATCTAAATGCATTGTTTAATCCTTTAATACTATAATTAACACCAATAAATGGTATTTTACCTACTATTGAATTCATATCTATAAAATCTTTATCCATTTTCTCCTCCAATTTAGTTATTTATTATATAGTTTAATTTAATAAAAAGCAATATTTTTTATCTAAATAATTATTGCCATATTTTTTTTATTATGATATTATTTATATGCACGCAGGTGTAGTACAATGGTTAGTACATGGCCTTGCCAAGGCTAGGATGTGAGTTCGATTCTCATCACTTGCTCCAAATTTTTGTATTTTAAAACTCAAGATTAGTTTTCTTGAGTTTTTTCTTTGTATTCTTTTGTCCTAGTATTAACACCATCAATAACTTTATATTCTCTATTTTTATTTTTATTTATTTTATGCAATAATTCCTGTTCTAAATCTATATTTAATATTTCACTTAATCCAAGCAAATAAATTATAATATCCGCAATTTCTTCGCCAACATCATTTTGCTTTTTTCGCCATGATTCATATGCCTCAGATAGCTCACCATATATTAAACAAAATTCTTTGTTAATATCGGTTACATTAAATCCTTTATTCATTTTATTTTGATATACTTCTTTTTGAATTTGTTTTAAATCAATCATTATTTTTCTCCTAGAATATTATTAATTATTTTTCTTATTTCTATAATTCTTTTTTCATAAAAATCAGGATGATCTTTGAACCATTTTATATTAAGTGGGGATGGATGGGGTAATACAATTGCTAACTTATTATTTAAATAATTATTTTTAAATACTAATTCATTAAAATTTTCATTTGGGAAAAAAACTTTTGCTGATTTAGCACCTATAATTATGTATAATTGGTTATTAATATATTGTAGTTCCTTTTTAATCCATATTTCATAGCATATCTTAGGTGGTAATCTATCGTTTCCTCTATTATCTTTTCCAGGATAGCAATGAGATAAAGCAGAAATATAAAAATTGTCAGGATTGTAAAAAGTATCATCACTAATTTTATACCATTCATATTTTAGTTTTTTTCCACTCTGATCAGTAAATGGTTTTAAAGTTTTATGTACAGTTGCTGAAGGGGCTTGACTTATTTGAACAATTTTAGAATTAATATTTCCTAAAAATATTGGATGAGGTTTAAAGCCAAATTTTTCTTTACAAATATCACATTTTTTGATTAAAAATATTAGATCATCAAATTCTTTTTTCATTTTTCTTACGAAATTCCTCTAATTTGGTAATTATTTCATCAAATATAATTTCTATTGGTCTCATCCCATCAATATAAATTAAATTTTGTTCATTTAAGATAGATAGATACGCCTCTCTTACATGTGATAAATGTTCAGGCGATGCTTTAATATTAAATTTTATATCAGTATTTCTTTTAACTGATTCTATTGGGGTAATATCAATAAAGAATCCTATATCTGCTTTTGGGAAAACTGAGTTTATATTACTAATCCATTCTTTATCAATTCCCTCAGCCATTCGATATGCAATAGCTGATGGTACATATCTGTCAAATAATAATAATTTTTTTCTTTCTTCATTACTTAAATTTTTCATTCTAATATATCTATCTGCCGCAAATAAATAAGCTTTTAAAACTGAATCTAAATTTCCTGAATTAGCCATATTTTTTAGTTCCTTACCAATATTAGTCTCAAATTCTTTAGAAATTTGAGATTTAATATCAATTGATTGATAATAGTTATGAATCATATCAATTAAAGTTGTCTTACCACAATTATCCAATCCTTCAAGTATAATTATCATTATAAAGCCTCATTTCTATTACTATTTTATCACAAATATTACATTTTTTTAATTAAAAAAAGTGATTTAATGTTATAATTGACTTATAGATTTTATCAATGATTTTATCTTAAAATTGCTAAGTTATCACTCCAATAAAAAAATACTTGCAATTTAATTCACAAGTATTTATTTATTTACTATTTAACTTTTTAAACTTATTTATTTTTTGACAATTTATCATCAAATTCATTATGTTCATAAATATATAAATCTCTTCCAAATACAAATAAATTTAAATATTCTCCAACTGGTTTATTAACATCAACATCATTACCTAATTGCTTTAATTCTTCTACAAGTTTTAGATAATCAAAATTACTTCCATTAGTTTTACACTTTGGGCCTGGAAATACTGTTACATTTGCATTTCTACTAAGTGACAAACATGATAATAAATTAATAATATCTTCTACTTTTTGTATTGGACTAATATGCATTAAAAAGGTTTGTAAATCTTTCTCAACATATATAGCACAGCAAGGAGCAACATCAAGAGTAAACATATTCTCGTCCTTGTTACTTAAATAATAATGATCCATCCCAACTTCTACTGCTTCTTCTCCAACAAATTGAGAAAACCTCTTTCCAAGAATACTCTCGGTTAAAACTACTTTTGATTTCTTTTTTTCAGCAATAAACATATTAAAACTATTTAATTCTTTTTTTAACTTCGCTAAGTCTTCTTTATTAATAAAATTATTATTATTATTATTCATATATACCCTCCTATTAATATTATAACATATATATTTTTTAAATATAAAAACTTTCTTAAAAAGAAAGTTTTTGTTTCATAAAAAATTATAATTTATACTAAAATGGCATTGCAGGTGTTGTTGTTGTCATCTGGTTAAAATAGTTCATAAAGTCTGTTGCTGCTGCATCAAGAAATACAACAAATATAATAATTATTGCTGTTGATATTGCTGCTACTAATAACATTGCATATAACATTGATCTTGCATAGTTACGACGATTAACATTATATGTATCTTTATCAACTGCAAATACTATCATCATAATTAAACCAATTATTGGTAAACTAAATAATATGTTATAACCAATATATGCCCATGGTGATAGTAGATTGAATTGTAATGTTGGTGTTGACTCTACTGATGGTGTAGGAACAACTGGTGTTGCTGGTTCTGGTACCACTGATGGTGTTTCTACTGGTGGAGTTGGTACAACTGGTGCTTGCTCCTCTACTTTTGGTTCTTCTGGAACACTATTTGGTACTTGTGAATTAAACATATCATTTGGTGTTATATTATTTTCATTATTGTTCACTTATATCCTCCTTATCTTTAATATTAGAATATCATAATATTACTTCTTTTACAATAATATATTATCTTCTAGTAAACTTCTTCCTCCTTTTATGCTTTTTATTTATAAATATTATGGGTATTAAAATAATTAATAACATTAAATACATATTATTTGTTTTATTATCTTTAATGCTTTTATTTAATCTTGTTGTTAGATCTTCTGCATAGTCAGACTTGTCTTTATAACTATTATAGTTTAAGAAAAATGATTTTATATCTTCTAATGTTTTATTATATGTAGTCTTCTTTTTACTGCTAAATATTCCATTAAATATTAGATTTTTATTATCTTTATATAGTTTTTGTAATTTTATTACATTCTTAGGTACTATATATAAGTTTGGTGAAATACTTGGTAATTTATAATTATTAGTTATTTTTTCATAAGAATATGCAATATTATATATATCTTCCTCTTTATTTTTTAAACCCATTATTTCTAATCCATATGGTTGATTATCTTTATCATAACCCATATTAATAGTAAGTGAAGGTACTCCAAGTACTGGAGATACTAATGCTATAGTTGATTTCATTCTAGTACTACTTGTTTTTTCTAAAGATGTTGGATATATAATTACATCTAAATCATATTTATCAAATAAATTATTATAAGAATCATAATAATTTTTTTTAATATTATTATATTTATTTATAACATTACTTGTATTTGCATTACAAAAAGGGGTATATCCAGAAATACTATATATATGTCCGTATGAATTAACTAATTGATTAAAGTTTCTAATTGTACCTGTAGTATTAGTAATATATTTATTAAATGCTGAGCACATTGTCCATCCACCTATAGTAGAATTATAAGTATTATAATATGTTTGATTATACCAATTATCTATATTTACTATTTTAGCACTATTATTTTTTAATATACTTATCGTTTTTTCAAATATATCTTTTACTTCTGTATTCATACCACCAATACTTGTAATACCAATATTATCACCATAAGATAACTCTCTTAGTATTCCTATTGTTTTATTTTCTAATGATGAATTTAATAAACTATCATAATAGTTAATGTTTTTTCCATCAATAGCATCAAGCACAATTGCATTATCTATTACATTTCTAGTTATTGGACCTACTACATCTCTAGTAATATCATAAGCTACTATACCTCTTGTACTAGTTAATCCAAATGTTGTTCTAAAACCTGCTAGTCCTGCTCCTGATGAAGGCATTCTTATTGATGCATTTGTATCTGTACCTAAACCAATAGTAGCAAATTGTGCTGCTACTGATGTTGCTGTACCTCCAGATGATCCATAAGAAGTATAACTAGTGTTATATGCATTTTTTACTGATCCATAACTACTTATTGATGATGATGCCATAAATGCAAATTCACTCATATTAGTTTTAGCAATTACTATTACTCCTTTATCTTTTAATAATTTTATTACATCTGAATCACTTTTTGGATATGAATTTGCAAGGGATTTTGTACCAACAGTAGTTGGCATACCAAATACATCTATATTATCTTTTACTACTATTGGTATACCAAAAAGAAGTGATTTCCTACCATTTTTCTTATACTCTATATCTTTTTCTTTAGCTTCTTCAATAGCTTTTTTATTAATATTAATTATTGAATTATATTTCTTATCATATGTATTTATTCTATCTAGATATAATCTTACTAATGTTTCATATGTTAAATAACCATTGTCAACTGCTTCTTGCAACTGAACAATATTCATTTTAGTAATATCTACAGGTGCTTCATAATAAGCATTAATACTTGTTATATTAATAAAAAAGATAAATATAAATATTATTATATATTTTTTCATAATAACTCCTAATAATATTTTATCATAATATAACTAAAAAAACTGATTACTCAGTTTCATCTACATTATGATATACATTTTGTACATCTTCTATTTCATCTAACATATTTATTAACCTATTAAATAGTTCCATTGTATCTTTACTTGGTTTTACTTTATCAATTGGTATTAGTGATACTTCATCTACTATAAATTCTATATTATTATCTATTTTCTTAATTGATTCTTTTATTTTATATAAATCTTCTGGTAATCCATATATAGTTGTATAATCATCTATTATTACATCTTTAACATCAATATTATCATTAAGTAAAGTTTCTAAAACTTCATCTTCATTTAATTTATCTGTAACTACTACTGAATAATTATTATATGTATGTATTACTGAACCATTTATTCCTAATTTACCACTACATTTTGTAAATGCATTTCTTACATAACTTATAGTACGATTAACATTATCAGTAAGACAATCTACTATTACAGTAATATTTTCTGGTAAAAAACCTTCATATCTTAACTGAGTATAAGTTTCATCTACTCCACTATTTACTTTATCAAGTGCTCTTTTTATTATATCTTGAGGCACTTGTTCTTTCTTAGCTTTTTCAATTAAGTGTTTTAATGTTAAATTACCATTTGGATCAGTACCATGTGCTTTAGCTACACTATAAATTTCTTTTGCATAATTAGAATATATTTTAGCTTTAGCTGCCCCTGTTTTTGCAATTGATGCTTTTCTTACCTCATATGCTCTTCCCATTTTATCACCTTCCTGATACATTTTACTTTATTTTAATAATTATTTCAATAATCTAAAATATTTTGGCATTTTAAAATTAGAATCTACTTTTGATTTATATTCAAATATAAACATAACTAATAAATATAATATTATTATTAGCACTACTATTTCTATAATATTAATAATATTCTTAATAAGATCCTTGTTAATTATTCTATTTAAATCCATACCACAATTTCTACAATAATTATCTGTTTCATCTATTACATAATTACATTTCTTGCATCTTATTGTTTCTTTAGATATTTGTTTTTCAAGATTATTAAAATCTTTTTTCATACTATAAATATTAGTACTTCTTCTAGATAGATAATACATTAATCCTTTTATTAGAATAAATACTATAAATCCAAGTATTGCTATTAATATATATATTTTCAATACCTTTCGTACATCTTCTGTAACTGGTATATTATTTATTCTATAATATATTACATTATATATGTATAGTATTAAACTACTGATTGATATACCAAGTGGAAGAAATATTAAATTCTTCATATTATTACCCCCAATAAAATAAGAACCAATTTATTGGCTCTTATTATATATCTATTTCTATAATTTGTAAATATTATTGATCAATATACTCATCATACGTTACTGATTTATCAATATATTTTCCATCTTCTTTAAACTCTATTATTCTATTTGCTACTGTTCTTAATAGTTCATAATCATATGATGAAAAAAATATTGTTCCAGAAAAAGAGTTCATAGCATTATTTAAAGATGTTATTGCTTCTATATCCAAATGATTAGTTGGTTCATCAAGTATTATTACATTTGCTTTAGTAAGCATCATTCTTGAAAACATACATCTTACTTTTTCTCCACCAGATAGTACGCTTACTTTTTTTAATGCTTCATCTCCAGAAAATAACATTCTTCCTAAAAAACCTCTTAAAAATGGTTCTTCTTGATTAGTAGAATAATTACTTAACCATTTTACAAGTGATTCATCAGTTTTAAAATACTCTTCATGTTCTTTTGGATAATATGATTTTACTACTGTTGTTCCCCATTTAATAGTACCTTCATCCGGCTCTATTTCTCCTGCTAAAAGCTTAAAAAATGTTGTTTTTGCAAGTTCATTTTTACCAACAAAAGCTACCTTATCATTTCTATTAAATATCATATTTAAATTATTTAATACTTTTTTACCACCTACTGTTTTTGACACGCCTTTTAATTCAACCACATCTTTACCGAGTGCTCTTTCTATATCAAAATTAATATATGGATATTTTCTAGAAGATGGTTTTAACTCTTCTAACTCTATTTTTTCTAATATTTTCTTTCTTGATGTTGCTTGTTTAGATTTTGATGCATTAGCACTGAATCTTCTAATAAAATCCTGTAATTCTTTTATTTGATCTTCTTTCTTTTTATTTGATGCTTTACTTTGTTTTAACATTAACTGACTTGATTCATACCAAAAATCATAATTACCAGGAAATAAACTAATCTTTTCATAATCAATATCTAACATATATGTACATACTTTATTTAAAAAGTGTCTGTCATGAGATACTACAAGCACTGTGTTTTTAAATTCTAATAAAAAGTTCTCTAACCATATCTTAGCATTAATATCTAAATAGTTAGTTGGTTCATCAAGTAGTAATATATCTGGATTACCAAATAAAGCTTGTGCTAATAATACCTTTACTTTATCTTCATTAAATAACATATTCATTTTCATATTATGCTTTTCTGTTGTAACACCAAGACCATTTAATAATATTGCTGCATCTGTTTCTGCTTGCCATCCATTTAATTCTGCAAACTCTGCTTCTAAATCTCCTGCTCTTACTCCATCTTCTTCAGTAAATTCTTCTTTAGAATATATTTCTTCTTTTGCTTTCATAATATTATATAGTTTTTCATTACCCATTATTACAGTTTCAATTACATCATAATTATCATATAAACTATGATTTTGTTTTAATACAGACATTCTTTCATTATCAGTTATTATAACATCTCCTGTTGTACTTTCTATTTCACCAGATAATATCTTTAAGAATGTTGTCTTGCCTGCTCCGTTAGCTCCAATTAAACCATAACAATTATCTTTTAAAAACTTAATATTAACATTTTCAAATAATATCCTTTTACCATATCTTAATGATAAATTATTTGTAAGTAACATATGTGCCTCCTAAAAAAATAAATATATTAATTATATTTATCTTTAAAATCTTTCTTTACTGATTTTATTTTTGATCTTATATAAATATTACCAATAATAGATAAAAATAATACCACAAAAAGACAAATAATCAAAATAATTTGCATTTTTTCATCTTTATTCATATCATTGAACTGTTTAATATAATTACCTATTATATTCATATTTTATCCTTTTATTAAATCATCTATCTTATTTAAATCATTAAATGATATTTCTATTTCTTTACTTGTTTTCATATCTTTAATATTAAATGATTTACTATTTATTTCATTTTCACCAAGTACTATTACATATGGTATCTTTTCTTTATCAGCATATTCAAAACATCTTTTAACTTTTCTACTGTTCATTTCTACTATTACTTTATAGCCCATTTGTCTTAATTTAATAGCAAGTTTTAAACTTTCTACTTCTGTATTCATAGGTATTAAATATATATCTATTAAATTACTATTATATTTTTTATCTTTCTTTAATATTGTATATATTGGTTCAAGACCAAAAGATAGTCCAATTGCAGGATAAGTATTGCCATCATCAATAAATTCTGTAATTATCTTATCGTAACGGCCTCCTCCTCCAAGAGCACAATTTAATCTTTTTTTACTATCATAGAATTCAAATACTATACCAGTATATATACTTAATCCTCTAGCTAAATATGGATTAAAATAACACTTATTATCAATATTTAACTCTTTTAAATATTTAAATACTTCAGATATTTCATCAATACCTTCTTTTAAATAATTATTATTAGTATTTACATATTTTTCTTTTAATAAATTAAAATCTATTTCAAAAAGATCAAATAATTTATTAATAATTTCATTATCAATATTTAACTCATTTAATTCTTTTATCATATCAGATTTAGATATTTTATCTTTTCTATCTAATATTGCTATTACATCTGAGATTAATTCATCATTAATACCAGCTTCTATAATAAGACCAGACATTAATTTTCTATTGTTCCAATTAACTATAATATCTATATTTAATTCATTAAATATCTTAATAGCCATTTCTATTTGTTCTACTTCTATTAATCTACCATCTATTCCTACTACATCTACATCACACTGATAAAATTCTCTATTTCTACCAAGTTTAACTGGACCATTTCTATATACTTTACCTATTTCATATCTTCTAAATGGTAACTTTAATTCCTTTTGCATACCAATTACTTTACAAAAAGGTACAGTTAAATCATATCTAAGACCAAGTTTTCTATCCGCTTGATCAGTAATCTTATATATCTCATTTAATATTTCTGCTTTTTCATTATATTTATATTTCAATAAATCATAATAACATATTATTGGAGTCTCAATTGGTAAATATCCATACTTTTCAAAATTAGACTTTAATACACTTATTATATTATTCCTAATATTTTGTTCTTTAGGCATAAAATCAAAACTACCCTTAACATTTTGTAACTTAATTTTTTTCATAATTATTCTCCTTATATTTATTTTTATTATATCATAAAATTAATTATAATATAAAAACTATACAGTTACCTGTATAGTTTACTAACAGGCAACAAGCACTACAAATAGCACTTGTGCCTACAAATTACTTTGTATTTAACAAGTGCAGATTTTATTATGATGCTTTTTATTTAATTTCATCATTATAATCTCTCCCTTTCGTTTACAAATTATACATTTATTTACTATATTTGTCAAATACTACTCAATTGATTTAAGTGATTCTATCATATCTATTTTCTTTAGTTTAAAGTGTGTAAATAGTTCTACTATTTTAGAGAATATTAAAGTAAGTACTAATGAATATATAAAGCTTCTATATTTGATTATTACTTTAAACATAATGTTATCTGTTTCTGCAGTATACATTACATATTTATGTAATAATATACCAAGTAGTAATCCAAATACTATACCTATTAGTGTTAATAAGAATATTTCTCTATATACATAGTTTGATACCTCTTTATCTCTAAAACCAAGTACTTTTAATGTTGCTATTTCTCTTTTTCTTTCATTAATATTAATTGTAGTTAAGTTATATAGTACAATTATAGCAAGTAAGCATGCTGATAGAATCATTAGTAGCACTACATTATTTAATCCATCTAACATTTGATAGAATATTGTATAATTATCTCTAATATAATTAATACTTCCAATATTTTTATCTTTCATTAAAGAATTAGCAACAGTATCTATATCTTTATCATTTATTTTTGCTAAAACCATATCATATTTAATATCTTTATTAAATATTTTTTTATAATAATCATTACTAATATATATATAATGCCGTATATAATTTTCAACAATATCACTTACTCTAAGAATATATAAATTGTTATTACTATCTCTTATTTTAATATTATCACCAATATTAAGTTTTAATAGTT
>DAOOPL010000024.1:0-11673 GCA_035388245.1 Bacilli bacterium
CCATATGTTTAATAAAAAAGAAAATTAAGTTACTATTCGCTAAATTACAATTTGTTAAGTAGTTGATGATATGGATAAGTATTTAGAAATCAAAAAGATTTTTGTACTGTTTAGATGTGATTATGATAGAGAAAGGATGCTAATACAATTTGGTCTGTAAGCTATGATATTAAAAATAATAGCATTTATAGGATTGATGGAAATCCAAAAAGGAAAAAATATAAAATAGATACAAGGTTAAATTTAAAGAATAATTTTATGTTTAAGGTAAATCTAAGGCAATAGAAAATTTACTTTTTTCTGTTATAATATAAGTAATAATAATTTTAAAAGTGAGTTGATATGAAAATGAGAACAGAGAAACAAATATATGATACTATACTTAATTTTGCTAAAGCAGATGATAGAATTAGGGTGGTTACTTTAGAAGGTTCAAGAACAAATATTAATATTATACCAGATGATTTTCAAGATTATGATATTACTTTTTTTGTCACAGACATGCAGAGTTTTATTAATAGTGATGAGTGGCTTAATGTTTTTGGAGAGAGACTTATTATGCAAAAACCCGAGGATATGGAATTGTTTCCAAAAGAAGAAAAAGGGTATTCATATCTTATGTTATTTTGGGACGGAGTTAAAATAGATTTGACATTATTGCCATTAGAAGTTTTAGATGAATATTTTACTTGGGATAAATTAGTAAAATTATTATTAGATAAGGATAATCGTGTTACTAATATACCAGTACCTACAGATGAAGATTATTATATAGAACATCCGACAGCACGTTCTTTTGATGATTGCTGTAATGAATTTTGGAATACTGTAACATATGTAGTGAAAGGATTATGTCGAAAGGAAATTTTATTTGCAATCGACCATTTAAATAATATTGTGCGTATGGAATTACTGCGAATGATTTCATGGAAGGTTGGAATAGAGCAAGGTTATAGTTTTAGTCTAGGAAAAAACTATAAATTTTTAGAACGATATATTTCACCTGAATTATGGAAGAAAATTCTTGCTACATATAATATGGGGTCATATACAGAAATGTGGAAATCTTTAGAATTATGTATGGGAATTTTTAGAATGGTATCAAAAGAAGTGGCACAATGTTTAAATTATTTATATCCAGATTATGATAAAAATATTAGTAATTATGTTATAAGACAAAAAGAAAAATATCAAAGATAAAACATTTCTAACATTTGATGATAAAATAATTGGATATCAAAATTATAAAGAGGGCAACAAATTACAATTTAACGATTAGATGCAAGAGAGCCGAAAGGCTCTTTTTTTATGCTCTTAAATTCTATTCACTTACAAAACTTTTCTTATTATATAAGATAAATTGTGTTCACTCTAAAAGGTTTGTTGTATTAAGAATAGTGTCGTAATAGATGTAGGGCAAGGAGATTCGAGTGTAATTACATTTCCAAATAGTAAAGAAGCAATAATGATTGATACTGGAGGGAAAATGAATTATATGGTAGAAAAATGGAAGAAAACAGAAAAAGTATCAATAACCGATTCTACATTAACTCCATTTTTAAATTCTATTGGCATTAATAATATTAAATATTTAATATTAACTCATGGTGATTATGATCATATGGGAGAAGCAATTAATTTTGTTGAAAACTTTAAAGTAGAGAATGTAATATTTAATATTGGTGAATATAATGAACTTGAATTAGAACTAATTAAAGTATTAGAACGTAAGAAGATTCCATATTATCAGAATATTGAATCCTTAAATATAGGTAACGGTAAATTATATTTTCTAAATACAAAAGATTACAATGAAGAGAATGCAAATAGTTCTGTTATATATACTGAAATAAATAATACAAAAATGTTATTTATGGGTGATGCTGGAGTAGAAAGAGAGAATAATATTATAGAAAAATATAATTTAACTAACATAGAAATTATTAAAATAGGTCATCATGGATCAAATACAAGTAGTAGTAAAGAATTTATAGATAGTATTAATCCAAAAACATGTTTAATATCAGTAGGAGCAAATAATAGATATGGGCATCCAAAAGATAGTGTTATTGATACATTAGATGATTATTGTAATATTTATAGAACAGATTTAAATGGTAGTGTAGAAATAAAATTAAAGGATAATAGTTATGAAATAAAAACAGTAAATTAAAGGAGATAGGAATGAATTATTATTATGAGATAAAGAATAAAATAATAGATAATGAAGTATATTCAAAAGTAAAAGATTATTCTAAAGAAAGGCATAAATTAATTACATATTTTGAAATAGGAAAATTATTAAATGATGCAGGAGGTAAATATGGTGATAACATAATAGATGAGTATTCAAAGAAGTTAGTATTAGAGGTTGGCAAAAAATATAATAGAAGAACATTATTTAGAATGAAACAATTTTATAATATATTTAGTAATAAAAAAGTGTCCACAATGTGGACAAAATTATCGTGGAGCCATATTAGATTATTGTTTAGTTTAGATTATAATTCTATAAATTATTATATTAATGTTATAATAAACAAACATCTTTCAGTTAGAGAATTGGAATTTAAATTAAAATCTAATGAGTTCGATAGGTTACCGTTTGAAACTAAAAATAAATTAAGTAAAGAGGAGCATGTAGAAATAGAAGATTTCATACTAAATCCTATATTAATTAGAAACAGTAATAATTATACTGAAATATCAGAAAAGTTATTAAAGCAACTAATACTAGAAGATATAGATAACTTTTTGTTAGAACTTGGTAATAGCTTTTGTTATATAGGAAATGAATATAAAATTAAAGTGGGTGATAAGTATAATTATATAGACTTACTTTTATATAATATTGAATTTAATTGTTATGTAGTGGTAGAACTAAAGGTAACTGAATTAAAGAAAGAATATATTGGCCAAATACAGGTATATATGAATTATATTGATAATAACATTAAGAAGTTTAATCAAGATAAAACGATTGGAGTAATTATTTGCAAGAAAGATAATAAATTTATTTTAGAATATTGTTCAGATAATAGAATACTCGCTAGGGAATATGAATTAGTGTGATAAATTGTGCAAGAAAAATAAAAAGCATAAAGTGCTTAAAATTTTCTATATAGTCCTATTGCTTTTCCTAGTATTGTACATTCTTCTAGTATTATTGGACTCATTGTATCATTTTCTGGTTGTAATCTAATATGATTTTTTTCTTTGTAGAATCTTTTTAATGTAACTTCATTTTCTTCATTCATTGCAACTACAATATCCCCATTATTTGCTGTATTCTGTCTTTTAACAATTACGATATCATTATCAAATATACCAGCATTAATCATTGAATCCCCACTAACTTTTAAAGTAAATATTTCTTCCTTAGTAGGTATTAGGTAAGCAGGTAATGAAAAATATTCATTTGGTGTTTCTATTGCTTCAATAGGGTTACCAGCAGTAACCTTACCTAATAAAGGA
Organism: Bacilli bacterium; assembly: GCA_035388245.1. Taxonomy (GTDB): domain Bacteria; phylum Bacillota_I; class Bacilli_A; order RF39; family UBA660; genus DAOOPL01. The sequence continues at coordinate 3,475 of DAOOPL010000024.1, forward strand.
ACATCAATTATTTTATCATTAATATATTCGTTTTTTACTAATAATTCCAAAGATCTATACTTTGTATTACTTTTCTTAATATATCCTTTTTCTTCTAAAGATGATAAATGTGTATGAATAGTAGCAGGGGATGTTAGCCCCAAAGCTTTTCCTATTTCTCTTATTGCTGGTGGATAATTGTATTTGGCAATATAGTTTTTTACATACTTTAAAACTTCTTCCTGCTTATTTGTAAGTTTTTCCATTATATTCCTCCTTAATTATATATTCATATTAACACATTTAGTTTACAATGTCAAACATTTGTTCTATAAATTATTGACACGAAACTTTGTTCGTGTTATTATGGAAATGTAAGGAAGTGATAATATGACTTTTATTAAAGCATATAAAGAGATATTATTATTTTATGCATTTATATCATTATTTACATATTTTATAGTATGGAGATTAGATAGAATGGATAATATTAATATTAAGAATAGAGTGGTTTATCTTAAATAATGTTGTATATTTTTAATCTTTTGATATAATGTTAATGTAGGAGATTATAGATATGGCAAATATTATTGATAAAATGAGTATTAATGCTATTAAAGCATTATCTATTGGACAAATAGATAGTGCTAAAAGTGGTCATCCTGGTATTGCATTAGGAGCATCTACAATATTATATACATTATATAATAAACAGATTGTAGTTAATCCTGATGACGATAGATGGTTTAATCGTGATAGATTTGTTTTATCATGTGGACATGGATCAGCACTTCTATATAGCATTTTATATTTTGCTGGATTTAATATTAATATATCTGATCTTAAAAGTTTTAGGAAATTAAATTCTATAACTCCTGGTCATCCTGAATATGGTATCACTCCTGGAGTAGATGCTACAACTGGACCATTAGGTCAAGGTTTTGGAATGGCAGTTGGAATGGCAATTGCAGAAAGCTATTTAAGAAATAAATTTAATATATATAATTATTATACATATGTTTTAGCTAGTGATGGAGATTTAATGGAGGGAATTACTAGTGAAGCAGCATCTTTAGCAGGCACATTAAAATTAGGAAAATTAATTGTACTTTATGATTCAAACAACATATCTTTAGATGGTTCAACTAAAAAAAGTTTTACAGAAAATGTTTGTGAAAAGTTTAAAGCTTTTGGTTGGGATGTAAAAAAAGTTAAAAATGATGTATCTTCTATTAATAAAGCAATAGAAAGAGCAAAAGAAATAAATGATAAGCCTTCTTTAATAGAAGTTAAAACAATAATTGGCGAAGGTTCTATACTTAAAGGTAGTAATTTAGTACATGGTTCACCATTAGAAAAAGAAGATATAAAGCAATTATATAAAAAACTTAAATGTAGTGATCCATTTGAAATAAATGAGAAGTTATTAAAGAGTTTTAAAGATAAAATAATAAAAAGATATAAACAAAGAGAAAATGAAAATAAACATAGCTATAAATTATTATCAAATAAAGAAAATATTGCTGTAAAAAATATTATTAGTAATAAGCAAAGCTATGATGTATTTAATATATTTGAAATACTAGAAAATGATGATAAAGAAACTAGGAATATTAATAGTAATGTATTAAATGTACTTGCAAATAAATATGATGATATTATTGGAGGATCCGCAGATTTATTTTCATCAACAAAAGTATATATAAAAAATGGTAAAGATTTTTCTAATAATAATTGTGGTAAAAATATATGGTATGGTGTTAGGGAACAAGCGATGGGTGCTATTACTAATGGCCTAGTATTATCTGGATTAAGAGGATATTGTTCAACGTTTTTAGCTTTCTCTGATTATGTAAAACCAGCAATAAGAATGTCAGCAATAATGAATATACCAGCTACATATATATTTACACACGATTCTATATCAGTTGGTGAAGATGGACCAACTCATGAGCCAATAGAACAACTTGGAACACTTAGATCAATCCCTAATTTATATACATTTAGACCTGCTGATTATAATGAAATTATTGGTATGTGGAATTGTATATTAAATAATAAAAAGCCATCTGTAGTAGTACTTTCAAGAAACGATGGAGAAAGTATACCATCAGATAGATACTCTGTTAGTAGAGGTGCATATATAGTAAAACATGAAAAAGAAAAATGTGATATTGTATTAATTGCTTCTGGTAGTGAAGTAAAAACAGTACTAAATATAGTTAATAAATTATATGAAAATGGAATAGATGCTAGAGTAGTAAGTATGCCATGTATGAAATTATTTGATATGCAGTCGGATAGTTATAAAAATGAAATACTAAATGATATTTCAAAAAGAATTTTTATTGAAAAATCAAATGATTATAATTTGAGAAAATATGTAGATAGTGATGAAAAATTAATAAATATTAATAGATTTGGTATTAGTGCATCAAAAGAGGATATATTAAAAGAATTTGGTTTTGATGAAGGTAGTATTTATAATAAAATAGTTAGTATTATTAAAAATTAGTTGTATATATTACTTAATTTTAGTAAAATATTTTTTAAGGAGAGTGAATATTTATGATATGGTTACAAATAATATATGTGTTAGTAGGTTTAATTGTTGGAGCAATTCTAGGGTTTTTAATTGCAAGAAAATATATGAAAAAGTATTTAAAAGATAATCCACCAATTAATGAGAAGATGATTAAGATAATGATGCAACAAATGGGTAGAACACCAAATCAAAAACAAATAAATCAAATTATGAATGCGATGAATAAACAATTATAAGATTAGGAATAAAAAGGATATGAATAATGAAGAATATAAGGATATTACTTATGAAGTAAAAGAATCTAAAGTAAATAATAAAATTCTTAAGAAGTATTCTGGTAAGAAAACAAGAAAAAAAGTTATAATTATTGTGGCAATTTTATTTTTATTAATTGCTGGTTTTTCTTTTTATTATATTCTTGAAAACACTAATATTTTATCATTTTATAAAGAAACGTCTAATATAGCTATTAATAGAAGTTTAGATAAAAATATAAATGTAGCATATGACAAACAGTATAATAATATTAAAGATATAAGTATTATTAAAAAAACTGATAATACATATATTGGTAATAATAAAATAGATTATTATAGAGAATATTATCTAACTAATGATGAAAAAAGTTTAAAGTTTATTTTAGTAAAGTTTAAAAAAACTACAAAGTTTAAAATTAATGAATATATTTTATATAATAAAAATTTATTATTAGAAAATAATAATTTATTTGGTTATAAAGAAAAAGTAGAAAAAATAGATTTTATATTAGTATCTTATTCACAAGTATATGATTTTTATAGTATGAATATCACAGAATATAATAAATATAAAAATAAAAAATTATATGTATTAATATCAGAAAATTATGATTTACAATATTCAAAGAGAATATTTGATATATTTGTTAATAATAATTAGGACTTAAGTCCTTTTTTAGATTTTAAATTTATGTTATAATTATTTTATAAGGAGTATACAATTATGGTTAAATACGATGAATCATCAATTAAAATATTAGAGGGATTAGAAGCAGTTAGAAAAAGACCAGGTATGTATATTGGTTCTACTGATAAAAGGGGACTTCATCATTTAGTATGGGAAATAGTAGATAATAGTATTGATGAAGCTATTAATGGGTTTGGTAATAGGATTAAAATAATAATGCATACTGATGGATCAGTAAGCGTAAGTGATGAAGGTAGAGGTATACCAACTGGTATGCATGAAAGTGGTAAATCAACACCAGAAGTTATTTATACAGTACTTCATGCTGGTGGTAAGTTTTCAGATGGTGGATACAAAGTATCTGGGGGTTTACATGGAGTAGGAGCTTCTGCAGTTAATGCACTTAGTAAATGGATGAGAGTAGAAACATGTAAAGATGGTGGAAAATACGAAATATCATTTAAAGATGGTGGTAAAGTTGATAAACCGCTTACAAAGATAGGACCTACTAGTAAAACTGGTACTACAGTTAGATTTATGCCTGATAATGAGATATTCTCGCAGACAAAGTTTTCATATGCAACTATATGTGAAAGAATGCAAGAGTGTGCTTTCTTAGTTAAAGGCTTAACTGTACAAGTATATGATGAAGATGATAAAAAAGAAACATCATTTTATTATGAAAATGGTTTAGAAGCTTTTGTAGAATACCTAAATGAAGAAAAAAGATCTCTTCATAAAGTAATAAGTTTTAATGGTGAAAAAGATAAAATTGAAGTATCTTTTGCTTTTCAATATACAGATTCATATAATGAAAATATTGTTACTTTTGTAAACAATGTTAAAACAATAGATGGTGGTACTCATGAAGTAGGATTAAAATCTGCTCTTACAAAAGTATTTAATGATTATGCTAAAAATAATGGTTATTTTAAAATAAAAGATAAAAGTTTTGAAGGATCTGATGTTAGAGAAGGTTTAACATTAATATTATCAATTAAAATACCAGAGGCATTACTACAATTTGAAGGGCAGACAAAATCTAAACTTGGAACACCTATTGCTAGAACAGTAGTAGAAAGTTTTGTAACAGAAAAAATGCAATATTTTTTAGAGGAAAACAAAACTATAGCTATTAATATTATTAATAAAGCAATGCAGGGTAAAGTAGCAAGAGAAGCAGCTAGAAAAGCAAGAGAAGATGCAAGAAAAGATAAAGGTACTAAAAAAGAAAAAAATATTATTGGAAAATTAACTCCAGCAGGTAAAAAAGATCCAACTAAGAATGAATTATTTTTAGTAGAGGGTGAATCAGCAGGAGGTTCTGCTAAAAATGGTAGAGATAGAAATTTCCAAGCAATCTTACCACTTCGTGGTAAAGTTATTAATACAGAAAGAGCTAAAATTGATGAAATATTTAAAAATGAAGAAATAAATATTATGATACATTCAATTGGGGCAGGAGTAGGTACTGACTTTGATATTTCAGAATGTAACTATAATAAAATTATTATTATGACAGATGCAGATGATGATGGAGCACATATACAAGTATTGTTATTAACATTCTTTTATAGATATATGAAACCTTTAATAGAAAATGGTAAATTATATATAGCAAAACCACCTTTTTATAAAGTAACAATAAATAAAAAGATTATTTATGCATGGACAGATGAAGAATTAGATGAATTAACAAAAGGTAAAACTGGATATAACTTACAAAGATTTAAAGGTCTTGGTGAAATGAATGCAGAACAATTATGGGATACAACTATGAATCCCGAAACAAGAAGTTTAATTAAAGTAAATATTACAGATGCAGCATTAGCAGAAAAAAGAGTATCTGTACTTATGGGTGATAATGTAGAACCAAGAAAAGAATGGATAGATGAGAATGTAATCTTTTCTCTTGAAGATGATTACAGAGCCTCAAATTAGGATGTGAAATATGAAAAGTTTAATTGAAAAAATTGAAGAGTATTCTCTTGAAGAAATAATGGGTGAAAGATTTGGAAGATATTCTAAATTTATTATTCAAGATAGAGCCATACCAGATATTAGAGATGGATTAAAACCAGTACAAAGAAGAATACTTTTTGCTATGTATAAAGAAAATAATACATATGATAGACCATATAAAAAGAGTGCCCATGTTGTTGGAGATGTTATGGGTAAATATCACCCACATGGAGACTCTAGTATATATGATGCTATTGTAAGAATTAGTCAACAATGGAAACAAAGAGTTGGCTTTATTGATATGCATGGTAATAATGGATCAATAGATGGAGATCCAGCAGCAGCATATCGTTATACAGAAATAAGATTAACAAAAATAGCAAATGAACTTGTTAAAGATATTGATAAAGACACAGTAATTATGTCACCAAATTATGATGACCAATTACTAGAACCGACAGTATTACCAGCTAGATTCCCAAATTTATTAGTAAATGGGTCTTTAGGAATATCAGCAGGTTATGCAACAAATATACCACCACATAATTTAGGTGAAGTAATTGATGCAACAATAAAAAGAATAGACAAACCAAATTGTAGTCTTAATGAAATAATAGAATTAATTCCAGGGCCTGACTTCCCAACTGGTGGAATAGTCGAAGGTAAAGAAGGAATAATTGATGCTTATAAAACAGGTAGAGGAAAAATAGTAGTTAGGTCTAAGTATGAAGTAGTTACAATTGGTAGTAAAAAGAAAATAATAATAACAGAGATTCCATATGATGTTAATAAGGCTAATTTAGTACATAAAATAGAAGAAATAAGAATAGAAAAGAAAATTGATGGAATAATTGAAGTTAGAGATGAAAGTGATAGAAATGGTTTACAAATATCAATTGATATTAAAAAAGAATCTAATGAAGAATTAATAATTAATTATTTACTTAAAAATACTGATCTTCAAATATCATATAATTTTAATATGGTTGCAATAGCAAATAGAAGACCAAAATTAGTGGGTTTATTTGATATACTTGATGCATATATTATTCATCAAAAAGAAGTAATAACAAGAAGGACTAATTTTGATTTAGCATATGCAAGAAAACAATTTCATATTACTGAAGGTATTATTAAAGCTTTATCTATACTTGATGAAGTAATAGCAGCAATTAGAGCATCTAAAAATAAAGCAGATGCTGAACAAAATTTAGTAATTAAATTTGGTTTTACAGAAGAACAAGCAAAAGCAATAGTATTATTACAATTGTATAAATTAACTAATACTGATGTTGAAGAATTAAAAATTAAATTAGAAAACTTAAAGAAAATAATTGCAAAATTAGAACTAATATTATCTGATGAAATTGAAATGAAAAGAATTATGAAATTAGAATTAAAAAATATTAAAGAAGAATTTGCAACACCAAGATTAACAGAAATAAAAGATGAGATTACTGAAATTAAAATAGATAATAATCTTATGATAAGTAAAGAAGATGTTATAGTAGTAGTATCAAAAGATGGGTATATTAAGAGAGTATCAAATAGGTCATATGCAGCAGCTAATAATGAAGAAACTTTATTAAAAGATAATGATTATGTACTTGGTATTTATGAATTAAACACCATAGATACTTTATTATTATTTACTAATTTAGGTAATTATTTATATATTCCAGTAAATGAAATACCAGATTTAAAATGGAAGGAACTTGGTAAACATATTAGTAATATTATAGAAATAAAAGAAAATGAGACTATTATTGGAGTTTTACCAGTAACTAATTTTGAAAAAGAAATATTTGTTACATCATTTACTAAAAAAGGTATAATTAAAAGAAGTATATTATCTGAATTTAAAGTATCAAGATATTCTAAACCATTATCATATATTAAATTAAAAGAACAAGATGAAGTAGTAAACATAGCTTGTGATGAAAATAAAGAGATATTTATTACAACAGCAGGTGGATATGGACTTTGGTATGATACTAGTGAAGTGCCAGTAATTGGACTTAAAACAGCAGGTGTTAAAGCTATTAATTTAAAAAATGATTTAGTTATATCAGGTAATATATTTAATATTGATGAAAATAATTATATTACAGTTATTACTAATAAGGGATTAGGTAAACGTATTAAAATAAGTGATTTTGAAAAAACTAGTAGAGCTAAAAGAGGTTTATTATTAATGAAAGAAATAAAAAGTAATCCTCAAAAGGTAGTAGCATCTTTAATATGTGATAGTAAGTCAGTATTGGGAATTAAAACAGTAAATGGTATTAAAGAAATTAAATCAGCTGAAATACCAATTATGGATAGATATAGTACTGGATCAAGTCTATTAAAAGATAACATATTAAGTGCATACAAAGTGTTTTCTTTAAAAGAAAAACAAGAAGATAAAAAAGAAGTTTCACTTGAGGAAATAGATAAAAGATTTTTAACAATAGATGATTTTCTAAATAATGTGAAAGAGTAATATTATGATAAAAATAAAAGTAAATTATTTTGATTTAAAAGAAACAGTTACTTGTGGTCAAATATTTAGATATTATATTAGTGATAAAGGCTATGATATTGTATTAAAGGATAGAGTAATAAATGTATATCAAAAAGATAATGTACTATATTTATCATCTAATAATGAAGATAATTTAGAAAAGATTGTAAATAGTTATTTTGATTTAGAAAGAGATTATAGAAAAATTAATAATGAATTAATTAAAAGAGACAGTAATACTAAAAAATATATAGATGCATCT
>DAOOPL010000025.1:0-11517 GCA_035388245.1 Bacilli bacterium
GAAAAAATTCCTAAAAATCTTTCTTTTGATTATCTGTGTTTTCTTTTCTCTTTTATTTTTTTAATCTTATTTTCAATATCTTGTTTATATATTTTATACGTAGAGGTCAATATAATTGTAAGTGGTAATGCAACTACTATACCCATAAATCCCCAGAATACTCCGAATGTAAATACTGCAAATATTGTTAATAATGGAGATATTCTATTTGTTTTCTTATATATTCTTGGTGAAATAATATATCCATCTATATTTGGTAATACTAATGACATAATTATTGTTAAAATTAATAAATTAGTACTTACTACAGATGCTATTATTATTGCAATAATATTTGTTATAAAACCACCTATATATGGAATAATAGTTGTTACACTAGCTAAGAATGCTATTAACAAGAAATTTGGATGACCAATTAACATAAATGCAATTGTATATTCAAAAAATTGAACAACCATAAATGTTAATAATCCTTTTAAATATAAATACATTTCTTTATCATAAGTTTGTATTAATTTAAACGACTTTTTATCTTTAAAATAATCTTTAATTGCTGCTCTAATTTTATCCATATCATAAAGCATATAAATACTAACAACAAATACAATTATTGTATTTGTAATATAACCGATAGATGTATTTATAAGTTCAATAAAAGAACCATTCATAATATATGTACCAAATGAATCCATTATCTTACTACTATATATATCTAATTTATTATCTATATTTAAAAAGTTCAAATCATATTTTGTAGATATTTCTCCTAGAAATACTGATAAACTGTTTATTAATTCAACTAACTGAGTAACTAAAAGTGGTGCTAGATAGTATAATGTTAATCCAGAAATAGATACTACTACCAGTACTATTAATAACACTGCTAACCATTTTGGAACTTTCTTTTTTACTAGCCACTTTAGTAAAGGATATAAAACAAATGCTATTGCAAATGCTATTACAAATGGTTTTAATGCTATTACTAATTTATAATATATTGGTAACCATACTTCTCTTAATAAAAATACAATATATATTAGTATAGCTACAAGTACTATGTTTAGTAACTTATTATTAATCACTTTATTCATACCATATCTCCTTATCATCAACTATAATTGTTACTGGCCCATTATTTAGTAACTCTATATCCATTTTAGCACCAAATACACCTTTTTTAACATTTTTATAACTATTTTTTAATAATTCATAGAACTTAATGTATAATTTTTCAGCACTATCATAATTAAGTGCATCACTAAATGATGGTCTTAATCCATTTAGTTTTGCATATAGTGTAAATTGTGATATTAAAAGTATTTCCCCATTAATATCTTTTAATGATAAATTCATTTTATTTTCTTCATCTTCAAATATTCTTAAGTTTATCAATTTATTAACTATTTTATCAAAATTAGTATCTATATCATTATTTGAAAATCCAATAAATACTAGAAACCCTTGATTAATTTCACTAATTAACTCATTACCAACACTAACTTTTGCATATTTTACTCTTTGTACTACTAACTTCATTATTCACACATTCTTTCTACACTTAATATACTATTTATTTGTTTTAAACTAATCATAAGCTTAGTGAGTGCATCAATATCTAATACATTAATCAATAACTCATAGTCCATGCTATTATTATGAAGATTCTTTTTAAAACTAATAATATTTACATTACATGCAGATGTTTTTGTAAGAATTTCCATAATTAAATCTTTATCAGTATTTGTAAATATTTTAATTTTTGTTTTATATTTTTTCTCTTTTTCATTACTCCATTTTACATCTATTTTTCTATCTCTAATACCAACAATATTATAACATTCTTTTCTATGAATTGTAACTCCATTTCCTTTGGTAACATATCCAACAATGTCATCTCCTTTTATTGGCATACAACAATTAGCAAGATTTGTTTTAATATATTTTACATTATCTACTAAAATATCATTATTTTCATTAGTATTTACGCTATTTCCAATTAATTTTTTTAATACATTAGTATCAACAATATTATTTTTCTTGATATATATATTAATAATATTCTTAATAATATTTTTATTTTTTACTATTTGATAAAATAAATCATCAATATTATTAATATTTAAATCTTCAAGTATTACTTTAATATTATCATCATTATAAAAAGTATTAATATTTATCTTTCTTTTTAATAAAACTCTATTTAATATATCCTTACCTTTTATAGTTGCATCATCTTTATTAATTTTAGAATAAAAATTTCTAATTTTACCTTTTGCATTAGCAGTATAAGCAATATTAATCCATTCTTTACTTGGGCCTTTACTATTTTTATTAGTATTTATTTTTACAATATCTCCATCATTTAATACATAGTTTAATGGTACGATAGTATTATTCACAAGTGCTCCACACATTGTATCACCAATATTACTATGTACTTTGTATGCAAAGTCAATTGGTGTAGCACCTTTGGGTAGTTCAATAACATCACCTTTTGGAGTATAAGTATATATTACTTCATCACTAAGTAAATCTGATTTTACAGACTTAATAAATTCATCATTACTAATATCATCATTTAGTGTTAATATATCTCTGAATAATCCTAGTTTTTGATCAATAATATCTTTACTAATTTTCCCTTTTTCTTTATATGACCAGTGAGATGCATAACCATATTCAGCAATTTGATCCATTTCCTTTGTTCTAATTTGTATTTCAAATACTTTCCCTTGAGGTCCAAATACTGAAGTATGAAGTGATTGATACATATTAGATTTTGGTCTTGATATGTAATCTTTAAATCTCTTTGGTATTGACATATATTTTGAATGTATTAATCCTAATGCCAAATAACATTCTTGTTCTGTATTTAATATAAATCTCAATGCTAAAATGTCATATATATCTTTAAAATCTCTTCCTTTAGATAGTTTTGTATATATACTATAAATACTTTTTGTTCTACCTTTCATTTCATGAGCTATATTATTTTCTTTTAATATCTTAGATATATCAGTCATTATTTCATTAACCAAACTATCTAACTCTTCCCTACTATCATTTATTTTTTCAAGAATATCATTATATATTTCTGGTTTATAGTATTTTAATGAAAGATCTTCTAATTCACTTTTTATTTTTTGGATACCTAATCTATGTGCTATAGACACTAATATCTCTAATGTTTCTTTTGCTTTTTCTTTTTGTTTTGAAACTGGTAATATATAAAGTGTTCTCATATTATATAATCTATCTGCTAGTTTTACTAATATGATTCTTGCATCACTAGATAAACCTACTAGTATCTTTTTATAATAATTTACTACAGCTTCACTTTCTGCAGACATACTTAGTTTATTTATCTTTGAAATCCCATTTACTAAAAAAAGTATATCTTTACCAAATATTTTTTCTATTTCTGCTTCATCAACTTCACCGACACTGATAACTTCATGTAATAATGCTGTTATTATTGTCTTAGTATCAGAAAACACATTAGATAAGATATAAGCAACATTAAGAGGATGAAGAATAAAATCTTCTCCATTTAATCTCTTCTTACCAAAATGTATATCTTTAGCGTAAGTATATGCATCTTTTATTTTATCTAAATCAGTCTCTGATTTAATATAAGTTTTTAACTTTTTATATAACTCTTCAAATTTTGTTATTTGTTCTTCAGGCAACATAAGTCGTCCTCCTAACTATTTTGTTACTTTCTTTTTTTTCTCAATTATATACCATAGTTGTGGTGCTAGAACTAGTGATGAAAATGTACCTGCTACTAAACCTACTAATAATGCTATATTAAATGTAAATACACTTATTGATCCAAATATTATAAGAGATATTACTGGTATAATTGTTGTAATTGTAGTATATAATGCTCTTTTAAATATACGAGTAAGACTTTGATTAACTAAACTTGTAAATTCATCTTTATTTAATTTTAATTTACCTTTTAAACCTTCTCTTACTCTATCAAATACAATAATAGTATTATTTATTGAATAACCAATTATTGTAAGAAGTGCTGCAATAAATATAGAACTTACTTCTAATCTTGTAATTGCAAATACAAATACTATTATTAATAAATCATGCAATAAAGCTAGTATTGATACTATAGCATAAGAAAACTTATATCTTAAAGTAATATATATAGTCATACCTATTGCAGCAAAAATTAAGGCTTCAAGTGCATTCTTAATTAACTGTCTTTTAACTAAATTAGATACTATACCTATTTCAGTTTTAGCTTCATACTTTGTATTAAAATATGTATTTAAATTTTTAACATCACTTTTATTTAATACTTCATTCATTTTAATATATACTGTTTTACTATTTTTTAATTCAGATGATACTATCTTCTTATATCCAAGTGAATCAAGATCATTTCTAATAATATTTTCAGTAATATTATTCTTAGCAATTATTGTAATATCAGTACCACTTTTAAAATCTATACCAAGATTTAAACCACTTTTAAAAAGCATAAATAATCCAATTACAGTAATAATACTTGTAAATATGAAACAATGTTTAGTAAATTTAATAAAGTTTTTTTCTTTTGTAGATTTTTTATACTTTCCTAATAATAATTTTTCTCTGCTATTAAAGTAATCACTGTTAATAAATTTATTTAATATAAATCTTAACAAATAAACCATTATAACCATTGTTACAATTATTGTAATTATTAAAACAGTAGCAAAGCCTTTTACTGTGCTTTCTCCAAAAATAAATAATATTATTGCTGCCAAAAGTGTTGTAACATTAGCATCTAATATTGATGCAAATGACATTTTATTACCTTCTTTTACAGCATTACCAAGTGTCTTACCTTTTCTTAACTCTTCTTTAACTCTCTCAAGTGTAATACAACATGAATCAACTGCCATGCCTATACCAAGTACAATAGCAGCAATACCTGGTAATGTAAGTACACCACCAATTAACCAAAATATTCCAAGTACAAAAAACATATAAAACGCTAAAGTTAAACTTGAAATAAACCCTGAGAAACGATAAATAATAGTCATAAATATAATTACACCAACTAAACCTATTATACCTGCATAAAGGGTCTTATTTAATGTATTAACACCAAATGATGCATTAACAGTTTGAGATGATATTTCTTCTAATTTAGTATTTGTAAATCCAGAATTAATAGCAGTTGCAAGTGACTTTGCTTCTTCTGTTGTAAAATTACCAGTAATAATTACATCACTTGAAAATCCTTGACTAACATTAGCTGCACTTAAACAATTACTTTCACTACTACCACATATACTTTTCTCATTAGAATATGAATTACTATCTTCTTTAAAATCTCTCCATATTACTATAACATTATCACTTTTCTTACTAATATCAGTAGTAACCTCTAAGAATTTATCTTTATCTTTAATACTAAGTGCTATTGCTGGTTTACCAGCATTATCAGTACTTAATTTTGCACTCCTAATTACATTACTACTCATTAACAAATTATCATTAGTGTCTCTAAATGAAATATCTGCTACCATTGATAAAGCATCTCTTGCTTTATCACTGTTAGTAATACCTGCTAACTTAACTCTAATATTATTACCTTCAATAGTAATCTCTGGTTCACTAACTCCAAGTTTATCTATTCTAGACACAAGAGTATTGTATGTACTTTCTAAGTCTGTAGATTCTAGTTTTTTATTATCTGTTTTCTTAACTTTATATAATATTTCAAATCCACCTTTTAAATCTAATCCAAAATTAAGATCTTTTAATAAAAATATACTTATAAGACCTACTACTCCTATGCTAATTAATAATATAATAAATAGTTTTATTACTTTTTTCATTGAATCCTCCAAATTGATATTTAACTACTAAATATTATATAACATAATTAAAAAAATAAAAAGCAATATAATTGCTTTTATTTCTTCTTTTTTAATATATTTCTTATTTCTTCAAGTAATAAAATATCATCTGGTTTTTTAGCTTTTTCTTCTTTTACTTTTTCTTTTTTGTCAGTAATTGCTTCTAACTTTTCTTTACTTTTATTAATAAATTTTATTAATAAAAATACAGTGAATCCTATTATTAGAAATTCGATAACAGCATTAATAAATAAACCAAGAGACATATTAATACCACCATCTGGTATTTTTTTATTACCAAGTGCTCTTGCTATTGGTACTAAACTAATTTTAATATCAGCAAAATCAATACCTGCTGTAAGCACACCAATTACTGGCATGATCATATCATTTACTATAGAATTCACTATTTTAGTAAATGCAGTACCAATAATTATACCAACTGATAAATCAATAACATTTCCTTTCGAAATAAATTTTTTAAACTCTTTTATCATATGTCCTCCTTATTTTATTGAACAAATATAACCCATTGCATTATATTCATTTCTAATAGTATTTATATTATCACTTTTACTCATAGTTAGGTTAGTTTTATATTCTACTTCGTTTGTATATGGTGTTCCTAATAAAGTAAAGTCTGCAACATCATAAAAGCAATCAAGTTCAAATGAAAATACTTTTGCTTCCTTATTATATTCAACATTAATACCAGTTATGCCATTTAGTTTCTGATATACTGAATCAAAAAATGTAATAAATTCATTATATTTTAGTTGGTTTGTATCATTAGTTAATGTATATGAATAATCTTGACTATTTGTAATTATAACATTATCTTCACTTTTTATTTCAATATTATTACTTATATTTATACCATTATATAAACTTGTATATGTACATGTTAATGTACTTTCAACTTTCTTCTTAGTAGTTGTTATTGTAGTAGTTCTCTTATTAAATATCATGTTTGAATATTTACTAATTATGCCAATATAATCAACTTTATTATATGTAAAATATATTAGTAAAACAATAATGGCTGCAAGTATTGCAAAAAAAGGAAAATGTGGTTTCTTATCTTTAATAATTACTTCGTTTTTAGATACTGGATCAATTATTACAGTTTGATTTATCTTACCATCGTATAGTTCATCTAAATTAACACCTGTATCTTCTAATTTTTTATTATCATCATTCATGTATTATCACCTATTTTCTATATAATTTTAACACATAAATATAAATATTACAAATAAAAAAAGTAACGAAGTTACTTTTCAATATTTTCTTTTGGTTTTAATATTGGGTATAAAACTACATCTTTTACATTATATGAATTTGTTAAAAATTGTACTAATCTATCTATACCCATTCCCCAACCAGATATTGGAGGCATACCATATTCCATGGCAGTAATATATTCATAATCTATTTCCATTGCTTCTTCATCACCATTATCTTTTAATCTATTTTGTTCAACAAATCTTTTTGTTTGTTCAACTGGATCAACAAGCTCAGAATATCCATTAATAATTTCCTGTCCATTTATAATTAAATGGAATCTATCTGTTAAACTATTATCATCGTCATTAGCTCTTGCTAGTGGTGATAAATCAATAGGATGTTTAATTAAAAATGTTGGATTTATAATATTTGGCCTACTTACCTTTTTATATAATTGATCTATTAAGTTACCTCTTCCAAGACTATCAATATCTTCAATATCAAGACTAATATTTCTATTAAAAATTTCTTTTCTAAGTTCTTCGGCAGTATTATACTTACTAATATCAATACCACAATCTTTTAATATTAAATCATTATATTTAATTACTTCCCATTTACCAGAAAAATCTATTTCTTTATCACTAATATTTATTTTATGTGTACCAAATAAATCATAAATAATGCTTTGCATCATTTCTTTCAAAAACTCCATATTATTTTCATAATTCCAATATGCACTATAACCTTCTATCATAGTGAAATCTTGTAAATGATTGGGATCTACACCTTCATTTCTAAAATTTCTACCCATTTCATAAACATGTTCAAATCCACCAACAATTAATTTCTTTAATGTTAATTCTGGAGATATTCTTAAATACATATCCATATCAAGTGCATTATGATGAGTAATAAATGGTTTAGCTATTGCTCCTGATGCTTTATTTTGTAATATTGGAGTCTCTACTTCAATAAAATTATGACTATCCAAATAATTTCTAATTAAACGCATTAATTTAAATCTTAATAGAAATCTATCTTTTGATTCTTGATTCATTATTAAATCAAGATGTCTTTCTCTATATATTATTTCTTGATCCGCTACCCCATGAAACTTATCAGGTAATGGTTTTAAGCACTTACCTAAAAATGTATATTCCTTTACTCTAAGTGTTTTTTCTCCTGTCTGCGTAGTAAATGTTTCACCAACAACTCCTACAAAATCACCTATATCTAATGTCTCATTAATTTGTTCATAAAGTTCTTCACCAATTTCATCTTCTTTAAAACAAATTTGCATTCTTCCTTCAATATCTCTTAACTCAGCAAAAGTAATCTTACCAATTTTTCTTTTTAACATAACTCTTCCAGCTATAGAAATATCTTTAATACCATCATCTAAAACATGTGCCTCTTTTAACGAATGAGTTTTAGTATATTTTTCTGGATATACGTTTACATTTAAATCCATTAATTTTTTTAATTTTTCTTCTCTAACTATTTGTTGTTCATCTTTTTCCATAATAACCTCCGAGATTTTTTTATTATATCATATAACTAAAAAATACCATATAGTATTTTTATTTTACACAAACATATCCTTGATTTTCATAATCTAATATGATACTTTTAATATTCATTTTTTTAGAAATATCAATAAGTGTAACTCTACTTACATCATTATTTAAAGGATTATCGTTATTTTTAGTTAATACTGAATCAATATTTATTTTTGATAAATTATATCTAGCAACAATATTATATTCTGTGGTGCTAATATCTGAATTGTATGAAATACCATTATAACCAATAGAATTAGCTATAACTGCATTATTATATTCTGCTATACTATCTAAAACTATGTAATCATCTGAAACATAATTATAAGTACTTGTAATATAATTTATTAAATCAAATCTGTATCTAAATACATGAGTTATTTCTTCACTATAAGTATCGGGTTCATTTGTTTTTGTACAAGTTACTTTTTGATTTATAAAATATGTTTTAATACTATTAATATTTATTACATCATTTTTTATACCAAAATATACTGCAATTATTACAATAATTAGTATTGATACTAAAAATATTATAGTAATATCTTTCTTTTTCTTTGGTTTCTTTGGATTCATAATTGGATCATATTCTATCTTTTCTTTTTTCTTTTTCTTAATATCGATATCTAAATTAATTTCATTTTCATTAGATATTTCACTATTTTCCTCATCATTAAAATTATTTTTTTCTTCTTTATTTTCCTTTTCTTCTTCATATTTAATTTCATCAAGTTCTGGAAATAAATCATTTTCATTATCCATATTATTACTCCTTTATTATATATTAATATATTAGCATAATAAGTACTATTTAACAATATTATTTTCTATAGTTTTCAATAAACTGTTTCTTATATTCATCAAATCTATTATTTCTAATTGCGTCTTTTATTTCTTCAGTTAATCTTGTTAGAAATCTAATATTGTGTATTGATAATAATCTACCACCTAAAGTTTCTTTAGCTACTATCAAATGACGAATGTATGCTCTTGTATAGTTTCTGCAAGTATAACAATCACAATCATCTTCTATTTTATTATAATCATATTTATATTTTTCATTCCTTATATTTAATTTACCAGTTTTAATAAAACAATTACCGTGTCTTGCTATTCTAGTAGGAAGTACACAATCAAACATATCTACTCCTCTTTCAGCTCCTTCTAAAATATCAATTGGTTCTCCAACACCCATTAAATATCTTGGTTTATCCTCTGGTAAATATTTTATTGAATCTTCAATCATCTTAAACATTACATCTTTTGGTTCTCCAACACTTGTTCCCCCAATTGAATAGCCATCAAAATCTAGATTTACTATATCAATTGCACTTTTTTTCCTTAAATCTGTATACGCTCCACCTTGTACTATTCCAAATAGTGATTGATTTTCATTATTAAATGCTTTTTTGCCTCTTATTGCCCAATTTAAGGTCCTATCAATGCTTTTTTCTATATACTCATATGTAGATGGATATTTTACACATTCATCAAAACTCATTGCTATATCTGAGTCTAAATCATTTTGTATTCTTATACTCTCTTCTGGTGTTAATAATAAATCTTTACCATCTAAATGACTTTTAAATCTAACACCATCATCATTTATATCCTTTTCTTTAGCTAAAGAAAATACTTGAAAGCCACCTGAATCAGTTAATATTGGCCCATTATAATTCATAAACTTATGTAATCCACCAGCTTTTTTAATAACATCTTCACCTGGTCTTAACCACAAATGATATGTATTTGATAATATTACTGATGTCTTACAATCAATAAGCTCGTTAGATGTTAATGTTTTAACATTTGCAAGAGTACCAACAGGCATAAATATTGGTGTTTCATAATCACCATGGTTTGTCTTTAATAATCCTAATCTTGCTTTTCCATCTTTTTTTAATAACTCATATTTTATTTTCATATTTACTCCTATTTAATTAACATACAATCACCAAAAGAAAAAAATCTATATTCATTATCAATTGCTTCTTTGTATGCATTTAATATATTCTCTTTACTTGCAAATGCACTTACTAGCATTAGTAATGTGGACTTAGGTAAATGAAAGTTTGTTAATAGCATATCTATTGCTTTAAATTTATATCCTGGGTATATAAATATATCTGTAAATCCTGTTTGTTTACTAAATACATTATTACTAATATTTGTTTCAAGTACTCTTACTGTTGTAGTACCTATTGCAAGTATTTTTTTATTACTACTTTTAGTACTATTTAATACTTCTGCTGCTTCACTTGATATTTCATAATATTCACTATGCATAACGTGATTTTTAATATTATCTACTGTTACTGGTCTAAACGTACCTAGACCAACATGAAGTGTTATATAAATAATATTAATACCTTTTTCTTTTAATATATTTAATATTTCAGTAGTAAAATGAAGACCTGCTGTAGGTGCTGCAGCACTTCCAAGATTCTTGGCATATACAGTTTGATATCTATCTTTTTCTTTTAACTTTTTATGTATATATGGTGGTAGAGGCATTTCTCCTAATTCATCAAGAATTTCCATAAAAATACCACTATATATAAATTTAATATGTACTATTCCTTCACTAAAAATATTTATACACTTGCATGATAATTTATCAGAAAAATTAACAATTGTACCAACTTTTAACCTTTTAACTGGTTTTGACAAACACTCCCAAACATTATCACCTAAGTCTTTTAATAATAATATTTCTATTTTTGCATTAGTACCTTCTTTAATTCCTAATAATCTTCCTGGTAATACTTTACTATCATTTAATACAATTGTATCTCCTTTTTCTATATAATTAGCTATATCTTTAAAAAAAATATGAGATATATATCCAGTTTTTTTAT
>DAOOPL010000026.1:0-11114 GCA_035388245.1 Bacilli bacterium
TATTATATTTTTTATATTAAAAGAAAAAGCAAAACCAAGATTATTATATTTAGTTACAAATATATTTTATATTATTTTACTTCTAGTATTTATTTATACTGCTAGTCAATTAGATATACTTAATAACTATGATTTAAATATTAAAGCAAGTAGATTAATTAGAGACATATTATTAATTGTTACATTTATACAAGCAATATTTATAATATTATTTACTATTAGAAGTATAGGGTTTGATATTAAAAAATTTGAATTTACCAAAGATATTGAGAATTTAGAAATAAATGATAAAGATAGAGAAGAAATGGAACTATCAATTAATTTTGATAAAGATCAGTTTGTTAGATTCTATAACAAATCAAAAAGAGAATTTATATATTACTATAAAGAAAATAAATTTATATTATTTTCAATACTAGGATTAATAGTACTAACAATAATAGGAGTAATAATAGCAAGTACTAATAATATAATTACTACTGTAAGTGAAGGAAAAGCAATAACAAAAGGTAATATATCATTTATGGTAGAAAAGTCATATATTACAAAACAAAATTATAAAGGGAAAGTACTAAGTAAGAACAGCTCTTATCTAGTTGTTAAATTTAATGTTAATAATTTATCTAGTGATACAATGAAATTAAATTCTGGTTATATTACTTTAGATAACGGTGGTAATATTATACATATTCTAGAAAGTAATAGAGATAGTTTTTTAGATATTGGTATAGGATATAATGATCAAAGTATTAATTCAAAAGACAAGGTAGAATATATTATTGTCTTTGAAATTCCAGATAAAGATATTAATAAAAAAATGGTATTATTAAATAGATTAGTAGAAAAAAAGATATTATTAAAACCAATAAGTATTGACAAGAAAATAAATATTGATATATTTAATATAGGTGATGTTGTTAAAAAAGAGTATTTAGATAATACCTTTAGTATTGATTTAAATACATTAGAGGTAAATGATATATTTGAATATGAATATAGATTATGTATAAATACAATATGTAGAGATTTAACTGATAAAGTAATCGCAGGTAGTAGAAAAGATTTAATAAAAGTACAAGGAATAGTAAATAGTAATAACTTATTAAAACTATTAACATCACAGTCTGATATAACTTATGAATTAGATGATGAAGTAGTTTCTAGAAATAAACTTACTAATATTAATATAAGTGGTTTAATAAATAAAGAACTATATCTTAGTTTTGATGAGGAGAAAGAAGAATATGATTCAATGTATTTAAATATATACATCAGAAACAACATAATAAAATATAAAATAAAATAGGGAGATATCATGAGAGAAGAAAACAAAAATTTATTAAAAAGTATATTTATATATATATCAATAGCATTAATAATATTAATAGCAATAGCTATAGTATTAATATTTAATTATAGTATTAATAATAAAAAGACAACCACTACAACAGGTAAAACAACAAAAATAACAACAACACAAATACCAAGTGAAGAAATAAGTGTGTTTGGATGTTTTGGAGGTAATACTATAGAGAATATTCCTATTGGAGGTAGAACAGTATCAATATACTTCTATGGTATACAACTTGAATATGATAGATGTTTAAGCGTAGTATATGCAGATACAACATTACTTGCAAAGACATATAGAAAATATGAGTTTTATAAAGTAGCGAATTATAAAGATGCAGGAATAGTACTTTTAGGTAATAAAACAGGATATGGACCATCATCATACAGTAGGACAGCATGGTATTTAAAAATATTTGATCTAGATGGAGGAATAGTTTTCCAAGATAATTATATATATGCTCAAGATATAACTACAGATGTAGTAATAGGAGATAAAATTACTTATACAAAACATAGTTATAATAAAACAAGCACATATACAGTAGAATATATGAAAGATGCAGAAGAACCTTATTTTAAAAAAACAAAAATTGAATAATTTTATTGAAAAAAACACTAACATATGTTATTCTATGTTAGTAATTTGGGGCTATAGCCAAGTTGGTAAGGCATGGGACTGCAACTCCCCGATCGCAGGTTCAAATCCTGTTGGCCCCTCCAAATATAAAAACAAGGGATTTATGATAAATCATAATCCTTTTTATTTATCAGTTTAATTGACAATTTTATCAAATGTAAAATAAAAGAAAGTTTTATATAGACTCTTTTATTAATTGTGTATGATATAATATATTTATGAGGTGAATAGTATGGGTTTATTTAGTCCAAAACAAAAACAGAAAGTAATTAATATTAATGGTTATATTATTGACGAATTACAGGAACATTGCTTGATGTCCCTAAGGGTTTAAAAATATATATTATACCAAAAGAAGCAAAGAGACTTAATGCAGATCTTAATTTTATGACTAATTCAGTTTTATTTAATTTACTTCAATCCGAAGAAATAATTTTTGAAGATGGAAGTATCGAAAAAATTCCTGACAACTATTTTACTTTTGGGGCATCTCCAAGTTTAAAGAGAATAAAATTACCAAATGGTATTAAGTATTTAGGAAATAATTGTATTGATGTTACTAAAGTAAAATGTAATTTTCCAAATACTCTTGAACATTTGGGTAAAAATATGTACCCAGAAGTAAAGAATCTTTTTATTGGAGATAATATTACTTCTTTGGGTGATGCATTTGCTTCCCACGATACAAATTTAGAGTTTGTAGAAGTTTCTGGCTCAGTGAAAGAACTACCAAAGTTATTTATAAATCAGTGTAAGAACATAAAAAGATTAGTATTAAAAGAAGGTGTTGAAAAAGCCGGTGTTGATGCTTTTAAAAATTTAAATAGTTTAGAGTATGTAGAATTACCCGAAAGTTTTAAAGGACCTTTTTCTACATCAATGGAAAAAAGACCTGGTAGCAATAAAAGAGGCAATAGTAAGTACGATATAGAAAACTTTGAAAAACAAAAAAATAGTATTTTAACAATCAAGAAAATATATAATGGGATTCCATATATTTTTCAAGTTCGTAGAGGTGATTTTAGCCAAATATTATTTAGTAATATGACAGCAACTATTAAATCTTGTAATCCCCAATATAAAGACATAATCATTGACTTATCAAAACTAGATAAGAATTCAATATGCCAAGTTAATATAAGTATGGGAACTATACAAGCATCTTCTCAACAATCAAATGTGTATTTGGATGAGGAAATAAGAAAACTTATTGATGAAATTTTTAAAGAATATGTATGGAAAACAGACTTATTTCATAATTTAGATTTGAATAACAAGACAAAAGTTAATTTATTATTTGCAAGAGTTCTTTATAAGAATATAGATAAAATAAAAGTAGGAAATGTATTTAATTGGTCATTGATAGAGTATTTGTTTAAAGAACAAATAAAATCATTAAATGAAGGTAGTCGTGAAATAGAAAATACAGAGCCAGAAAATAACGGAGGAAAGAAAATATAATATATGGCGGAAATTTCATTTATAAAAATTCCAAAAGAGTAATAATAAAGAGTCCCAAATAATAAGGGCTCTTTTAAATAAAAAGGTAATATATATGTATTATTTCAACCGCAGTATAACAAAAATAGAGGAGATTTATTATATTAGATCAAAACAAGCAATACTTGAATATGGGTATAATAGCAGCAGTAGCTCAAAATAGAGAAATAGGTTGTCAAAATAAACTTATTTGCCCAATAAAAGAGGATTTGGAATTTTTTAAAAAAGTTACTATGGATTCTTATATTATTATGGGAAGAAGCACATATGAATCAATACCAAAAAATCTTGAAAGAAGAAAATATATAGTTTTATCAAGAGATAAAACTTTTAACTTAGAAACTCCAAAAATTATTCATAAAAGTTTAGAAGAAACATTAGCATTTGTATCTCAAGAAAAAGAATCAAAATTTTGGGTAATAGGTGGAGAAATAGTATATTCAAACTTTTTACCTTATGTTAATGTTATGCATATTACTGAAATATTTAAAACATATCCAAGTGCTGATAAATTTTTTCCTGAATTTAATAAAAAACAGTGGGATGAAAATGTAGGAGAAAAATTATATTGCCCTGAAAATGATGTTAAATATAGACATGTATTATATTTAAGAAGAAAAAGAAATTAATGAAAACAATATAATTTTTAATAATCAATATTACTTTCTTGACAAAGATATATATAAATGTTAATATACAGCATATTTAAGGGAGGAAACTATATATGAATGATATGGATATATTAAACGGACAATATAGATTAATAATTGATAGAAATACTAGATCAAGTGAATTACCTTTTAGGACATTTTGTCATGTAAGTAGTAGACAACTTCATGAACCAAATTATAGTAAGTATTTTAATAATGAACCTGCAAGTGTTTATGATATTAAAAGAGCCACTTATGAATTTGAAGAATCTGGCAAATTAAGAATATTAACAATAAAAAACTTTGGAGAAAAAAAGTTTAATGAGTTGTTAAGAATATTAAATTTTTATGATCAACATGTATCAAGATTATTAAGAGAAAATGAATGTTTTGACGAAAAATTATTTTATAAAGATCAATGTTTTAAAAAAGCTTTAATAGAAGAACAAAAAGAAGCAATATTAGACTACTTATTTACATATAATAATTTTATATTTGGTAGTTTAACTGATAATCAAAAGGAAATGATTTGGAAAGCAATAAGTAGTAAGAGAAATTCGGAAAGTAATATAATGCTTAGGAAACTAATGAATGTTATTACAAATTATACTACAACATATGAATTACAAAATGATGTAGCTAAATCGAAAGTATTATCAAGATTTGTTATAAAATAAAAAGATCTAACGTAGATCTTTTTTTGTTAATACTTTAGTACTTTTTGTATCAGTTGCTAATGCTTTAGTAGTAAGTCCATTTCTTATACAATATGCTTTATATTCTTTTTCAATTAATGCCATACTGTCAATAATACCATTAACAGCAGCAGTTCTTCCACTTGCAGAATGATATTTAGTAAGTATACTAGCATAAACCATTCCATCTGGTGTATAAAATATCGACATACCATTTCTACATGAATAGTCACCACTACCACTTACAAATCCTGTTTTAGAAATAGCTTTATAACCAGTTCTTTGTTCAAAATAATCGTATTTACTATATCTCATTATCCAGTATATAACTTGTCCAAGTGTAAAATCATTATAACTTGCATTTGACATTTTCTTTAGATTATTTCCATCTACAAATGTTTTATTTACATTAAACTTTTTAGTACTTGAGTGACAAAATGCCCTTAAACTTTTCATAACATTAACTGTATCGCCAGCTTTTGCAGCTCTAACCCACATAATATTTTTACCAACACATAATGATTTAGCATCAATACCATTCATATATCTTACATATGCATCATAATATGGTGAATTTATAAGATATTTCCATAGAACTCTATATGCATTATTATCACTATAATATTGACAGTAATACATATATTCATAAATTGAAAATAATTGTCCAGTACGAGCTTGATATCCATTATAATATCCATTTAAATATCCAGAACCAGGTGCAATATTACCAGGATAAGGAATAGTTTTATTTATATCTATATAACCAGCTTCTGCTAATTTTAATAAATATAAAACTACACTTGTTTTAACTATACAAGCTCCATTAAATGTTTGACCGGTATTATAACTAAATGTTGTTCCTGTTACTACATCTTCCATTTTAAATGCAATATCATCTTTGTCAAAATTATTAATAGTATTATTTATTTTTTGTATAAGACCACTTGATAATTTAAAATTTGGATCTGAGCATTTAACATACCCATTATTTGCAACTGTATTTGTTGTTGTATTTTCATCTTTATATAAATCTCCAACTTCAACTTTATCCTTAAAGTCATCAAATATAGTACTTTGTGTATTAGCATGATTAATATCTATACTATATGTTCCCTTTTCAGGATATTTAGTACATGATGCAAGTCCTGCTATCATAGCTAAACTCATAATCCCTGAAACAATTTTTTTAGTTGTATTTGTTTTCATAATTCTCCTTTTTTCTTTAATATATTATATTATTATTTTAATTTGTCAATATAATTATGATATAATATAATAAATATTGGTTTTAGGAGGCATTTATGATAATAAAAGATATATATAAAGACTATAAAAGTTTACTTAATAAAGAAGTTACTATAAATGGATGGATTAAAAATCATAGAAAACAAAAAGAATATGGTTTTATAGATTTCTATGATGGTACATGTTTTAAATCAGTACAGATAGTGTATGATAATTCATTAAAAAAGTTTGATGAAATTCAAAAATATAAAGTTGGTTCATCACTTGAAATAAAAGGTACTGTTATTGAGTCTCCTAAAGAAGCACAAGAATTTGAAATTAAATTAATTAAATCTAAATTACTTGGAGATTGTAAAGATGATTATCCAATACAACCTAAGAAACATTCTTTAGAGTTTCTAAGAGAGCAAGCATATTTAAGAACTAGAACTAGTACTTTTCAAGCAGTATTTAGATTAAGAAGTGTAGCAGCAATGGCAATACATACATTTTTTCAAGAAAAAGGATTTGTATACGTTAATACACCAATAATTACTGATAGTGACTGTGAAGGAGCTGGAGAAGTATTTCAAGTTACTACACTTGATTTAAATAAAATAAAAGATGGTAATATTGATTATGATAAAGATTTCTTTGGTAAAAAAGTTGGTTTAGCAGTAAGTGGTCAATTAGAAGGGGAAACATTTGCAACAGCATTTAGTAATATATATACATTTGGACCAACATTTAGAGCAGAAAATTCAAATACTAAAACTCATGCTAGTGAGTTTTGGATGGTAGAGCCTGAAATGGCATTTTGTGATATAAATAAAAATATGGATATTATGGAAGAAATGCTTAAATATATTGTTAAATATGTACTTGATAGATGTAAAGATGAAATAGATTTCTTTAATAAGAATTTTGAAGAAGGATTAAAAGAAAAACTAGAAAGACTAATATCTAGTGAATTTACTAGAATTACTCATCATGATGTAATAACTATATTAAAAGAAGCAAAAGTAAAATGGGAGTTTGAGCCAGAATATGGTAAAGATATAGCTAAAGAACATGAAAAATATATTACAGAACACTTCAATGGACCAGTATTTATAACTAATTGGCCTAAAGATATTAAAGCATTCTATATGAAATTAAATGATGATAATGAAACAGTAGCAGCAGTTGATCTAGAAGTACCTGGTGCAGGAGAACTTATTGGAGGATCTCAAAGAGAAGAAGACTATAATAAATTGACAAAAAGAATGAAAGAGTTTAATATAGATACAACTTCATTAGAGTGGTATTTGAACTTAAGAAAATATGGTACATGTATACATTCAGGATTTGGTTTAGGATTTGAAAGATTAATTATGTATCTAACAGGCATGGAAAACATAAGAGATGTAATAGCATATCCAAGAACACCAAATAATTGTGAATATTAGTTAAAAATAGGGGGAAAATAAATGACAATAATAAATAATCAAGAAGAATTAAATAAGTATTATATTATGGAAAATAACTCATATACAATTGCTGATGATGTCGAATTTAAATTTAATATTAATGTTGAAAGCCAAATTTTTACTTTAAATTTAATTTGTAAAAATATTAAAGCTTTAAAAATTACTACAGCTAGTATAAAAGCACAAAATATAAGCGCTGGTGAAATAGATGCTATAGATATTAATGCTTGTTACATTAATGCTAACAAAATATATGCTGGTAATATAACAGCATATAATATAAAAGCTGCTCATATTAAAGCCTATAAAATTAATTCTGACAATTTAATGATTGATTATGATTTTAACAGGGGTAAAATAATATTTAAACAAAAAATAGCAGGAAAAAGAAAAGCAGCAGGACATGGTGCTAAAGTATTAAAAAAATAATTTTTGGTATTAACGACGAGGACTGGACATAAAAATATACTGTAAAGTATATTTTTTTGTTATAATAAGTGCTATACTTTTTATGGAGATGATTTTATGAATTATATTGAATTAAAGAAGATTAAAAAAGAGTATCAAATGGGTGATATTAAGATTAAAGCTGTTGATGATGCTTCTTTTGAAATTAAAAAAGGAGAGTTAGTTGTTGTTCTAGGACCATCTGGAGCAGGTAAAACAACTATATTAAACTTACTTGGAGGTATGGATTTTTGTGATTCAGGTAAAATAGTAGTAGATGGTAATAATATTACTGAATATAATAGAAAACAGTTAATTTATTATAGAAGACTTGATATTGGATTTGTATTTCAATTTTATAATTTAATACAGAATCTAACAGCACTTGAGAATGTAGAACTAGCTAGTCAAATATGTAAGAATCCTTTAGATCCAATAAAAGTACTTGATCAAGTAGGATTAAAAGATAGAATGAATAATTTTCCAGCACAGTTATCTGGTGGAGAACAACAAAGAGTAGCAATAGCTAGAGCACTTGCTAAAAATCCAAAATTATTATTATGTGATGAACCAACAGGAGCACTTGATTCTAAAACAGGTAAAAAGATATTAGAATTACTTCAAAAGATGAATAAAGAAATGAATATGACTACAATTATTATTACACATAATTCTATTATTTCTAATATAGCAAATAGAGTAATAGAAATGAAAAATGGTAAAATAGAAGAAGTTATAATTAATAAAAAACCAAAATTAGTAAAGGAAATAGAATGGTAAAATGAAGTTATTATTAAAAGATATCTTCATAAAAATAAAAAAGTCATATGGTAGATTTTTATCTGTACTGTTTGTTGTATCTCTTGGTGTTGGTTTTTTTGCAGGACTTAGAGCAACATCAAATGACATGCTTTTAACAGCAGACACCTATTATGATAAATATAAGTTGATGGATTATCAGATAATTAGTACATATGGACTTACTGATGAAGATGTAAAAGCTATTAAAAAATTAAAAGATGTTAAAGATGCTATTGCAAGTTATTCAGTAGATATTACTATTGATGGAGAATCAGTTAGGGTACATGCTATTGAAGAAAATGTAAATATTGTAAGACTTAAGTCTGGTAGAATGCCTAAAAGTAATAATGAATGTGTAGCAGAAAACAAAAAATATAAACTTAATGATGAATTAAATATTAAAAACAAGTATTTAAAAATAAATAAATGTAAAGTAGTAGGACTTATAGAGTCTGCTTTATATGTTGGACCTCAAAAAGGAATATCTAGTGCTGGTAATGGTAAATTAGAGTCTTTTATATTTATAAATAAAAATAATTTTAAGTATGATTATTATACAGAAATATATATATTAAGTAATAATACTAAAAATATTAATTCTTATAGTGATATATATACTGATAGAATGAATATATTAAAAAAAGAATTAGAAAGTATTAAAGAAATAAGGGAAACAGTAAGATATGAAGAAGTATATGAAAAGATAAGTAATGAAATTAATAAGAATAAAGATAAAATTAATAGTGAAAAGAAAATAAATGGTACTAAGTTAAGAAATACTAAAAAACAGCTAGATGATAATAATAAGAAATTAGAAGAAACTGAAGAAGACTTATTAAGTTCTGAAAAAACATTATATATAGAAAAAGAAAAAAATGAAAAGCTTATTGCCAGTGCTAAAATTGATTTAAATAGTGGTAAAGAGGCATATAATAATGCATTATTAAGTTATGGATTAACTGAAAGTACACTATTAACTAATATTGAAAGTTTAAATACTCAAATATCTAATATACAAAAACAATTAGATTTATTAACTGAAGGTACTGCTGAATATCAAACATTAAAAACACAACAAGATATATTAAAAGATCAATATAATAAACTAAATACATTAAAAAACAATAAAGAAGAGCTTGATTCAAAAGAAAAAGAAATTATTAGTAATGAACAAACTTTAAAGACAACTTTTGCAAAAAATCTTTATAAAATAGAAAAAGGTAAAGCAGACCTTTTAACTAATAAAGATAAATTAGATACTGCTTATATAACATATTATAAAGCTTATAATACATATAGTGCTAAAATAAAAGAAGCAGAAGAAAAAATAAGTGATGCAGAAAATGATTTATTAACACTTGAAAAACCCAAATGGTATTTACTTGATAGAAATGATAGTATTGGTTATAGTAGTTTTGAAGAAAATGCAACAAAGGTTGATGCTATTGCAAAAGTATTCCCACTATTCTTCTTATTTGTTGTAGCACTTATTGCACTTAATACTATGACAAGAATGGTTGAAGAAGAGCGTGGTGAAATAGGTACTCTAGCAGCACTTGGTTATACAAATAAGAAAATAATATTTGGATATTTAATATATATATTACTTGCAACAATATTTGGTGTTAGTTTTGGACTAATCACAGGATTTAATATATTACCTAGAGCAATATATAGTATTTATACTGCAAATTATAAATTGCCAGAGTTAATTATTCCTATAAATGCTATGACATTTGTTATTACAACATTAATAGCATTTATCCTTATGTCACTTGTAACAATATATGTATGTTACCTTGAACTTAAAGATGCACCATCTAACTTACTAAGACCAAAAGCACCTAAAGAAGGTAAGAAAGTTTTAATTGAAAAAGTTAATTTTATATGGAATAGATTAAACTTCTCACAAAAGGTTACTGTAAGAAATATGTTTAGATATAAGAAAAGAATTATAATGACTGTAACAGGTATTGCGGGATGTACAGCACTCCTATTAACAGGATTTGGTATAAAAGATAGTTTAACAAGTATTGTTAAAGTACAATATGAAGAAGTAATTAAATATGATATATCTGTTATGTATAAAGAAAATAAAATAAAGATGGATGATGCTATATCAAATAATAATAAAATAAAAGATTCAATGCTTGTTAATCAAGAATTATATACATTTAAAGCTAATGATCTAAAAAATAATGTTTATATAATGACTGTATCTGATAATAAAGATATTAATAATTTTATTAACTTAAAAAGTATAGTAAATAATAAAGTAATTAATGTACCAAAAGAAGGAGTAATAATAACTGAAAAAATATCTAAACTATTAAAACTT
>DAOOPL010000027.1:0-10258 GCA_035388245.1 Bacilli bacterium
GATTTAATAAGTTATAATAAATATATTAAGAATGTAAATATTCGTAATAAAGGAGATTATATATATGCAAATGTATATTCAAATGGTAATGAATATTTAAATCTAACTATACCTTATGATAAAGGATTTATTGTAAAAATAAATAATAAAAAGGCAGAATATAAAAAAATAAATGATATATTTATTGGAATAAAATTAAATAAAGGTATTAATAAAATACAAATAGAATATAAATCTCCATATAAGACAATAGCAGTTGTTTTAAGTACAATTGGTTTAATATTACTATTAATAATTATTTATAAAGAAAGGAAAAATAAATAGTATGAAATTAATAATAAGTACAAGTAATAGAATAGGTAATTCTTATAAAATAGGTAATGATATTAAAGAAGAAAAAGATACATTTATATCACTTAATAATTGTAATTTAAAATATTGTATGGGATGCAGATCATGTATTAATGGTTATGTAAAATATTGTATTATTAGAGATGATATGGATAAAATATATGAAAACTTAGATAAATATAATGATATAGTATTTATATGTCCAATATATATGGATTTTATAAATGGTATTACTAAGAACTTAATAGACAGATTATATTCATATTATGGAAATAAGAATTTAAAGGGTAAGAATGTATATTTAATAACAATTGGAGATGAATCTGAAGAAGAGCAAGAACCAGTTGTAGAAACAATAAAGGCATACTTTAATGACATGTCTACGTTCTTTGATTTTAATTTTAAATTCATAAGAAACTTTACTAGCAATATTGACCATGATGTAGTAAAAAGTTATAATAATTATAATGAAATTATTGAAAGTATTAGAAATAACTTTGATAAATAGGTATTAAAGTATTAAATTTAATAGAACTATTTTTTCTAAAAAGAAATTAAGTATATTGTAATATACTAAATAAAAATGAACAACGGAGGTGTAATTTAGACTAATAGTAATAAAAAGAATAAAAAGACACTAAAATATTGCAATGAAGGAGGACAATTTAGTGGCAGTAGATGAACCAGATTTTTTTGATTTAGGAGTTATATATGCAAGGAAAACTCCAAGTGAAATAAAAATAAAAATTGGTGAAATTTTAGTTAAGTATGGAAAAGAAAAGGCGGATTTATTTTTAATAGGTTTATCAACACAAATACCAGAACACATGGAAATATATAGCGGTTGTAAAACATGTATTTATATTAGTAAAGTACATGGTACATGTGGGTTCGGTAAAGAAGGACTTAGAAACAACTCATATTTTGATGGAAGTGGAGTCTCTCATGAATGTGATAAAAAAGGAAACTATAATGAGCCTAATAAAGGTGCAAAAGTAAAAGTAAAAGTCTAAAAAAGTAAAAAACTAATTAATTAGTTTTTTATTTTATAATAATTATTTACAAAAACATATAATAAATATATAATTATAAATAGAATGGAGTAAAGGTATGGGAAAAGTAATTGAGTTTATTAGAGAAAAAATATTTTTTATTGCAATAATACTTGTTGTAATAGTTGTAGTAATTATTATACTTGGTTTAGTAATGGGAAACGATGAGCTTACAAGTTATAAAAATATAGAGAAGAATATGGTTGCAGCAGCCAAAGATTATTATGAAGATAGAGAAAATCGTTTACCAACTACAATAAATGAAAAAGTAAATGTATCACTTTCTGTTCTAGTTGATGGAAAGTATATTAAAGAAGTTAAAGATCCACAAGATAGTGATACTATATGTACTGGTAGAGTTGAAACAACAAAAGCAAGTGATGGCTATTTATATGAAGCATATTTAAATTGCGGTAGTAATTATATTAATAAGAATTTAGCTGATGAACTTACTACAAATCTTGAAAAAGATGAAAATGGTAATGGATTATATCAAGTAGGTAATAATTATATTTTTAAAGGTGATAATGTAAAAAATTATGTAGAATTTAATGGTGAATTGTGGAAAATTGTTAAAATTGATTCAAGTAAAGATATTGAATTATTAAAGTCAAAAAGACTGGAATCAGATTATGTTTGGGATGATAGATATAATATTGAAACAGAAACAAGTGAAGGAATAAATGATTATAATATTAGTAGAATTAAAGATTCATTAAATGAATATTACAATACAGCTTTTGATGATGAGATAAAAAGTAAGATTGTTAAAAAAGAATTTTGTACTGGTAAAAGAGGAGATAGTAATAGCTTTGATAATAGTATAGAATGTGCTACTAAAACAGAGTTATATATTGGTTTATTAACTGCATCAGAATATTATCAAGCAAGTTTGGATCCAAATTGTAAAAATTTTGGGGAAATACAATGTGACAATTATAATTATTTTTCAGAATATTCAATATCAACATGGACAATTACTGGTAGTATAAGTCAAAGTAATAGAGTATATTATATAAGTAATGGAGTATTTACAACAAAAGCAAGTAATCAAAAAAGTTTAAGACCTGTTATATTCTTATCATCGAGTGTTGTTTATACTGGTGGTAATGGTACATTTGATGATCCATATATAATAAAATAGAAGCAATGCTTCTTTTTTAATACTTAAAATCATTGTAATATTTAGTATTTTTTGGTATTATTATTATTAGAATATAAAGGGTGTGATTATATGTATGATTTAGGTGAAAAATTTCATATAAATAGTGCTGATGCATTATGTAATCCTTCATTTATATTTAAAGGTAAAAATTATAGAATTAGTGTTCTAACCGAAAGACTTGTAAGACTTGAGTATAATACAAAAGGAATATTTGAAGATAGACCGACAGCATTAATTTTAAATAGAAAATTTGAACCATTTATATTAAATGTTAAAGATGAAAATGGTATATTAGAATTAAGAACAAAATATTTTAGATTATTATATGTTAAAGAAAAGAATTATATTGGTACTAAAATGGCACCAAGTGTTAATCTAAAAATTGATTTATTAGGTACTGATAAGTATTGGTATTATAACAATTTAGAAGTAAAAAATTTGCTGGGTTCAAGTATTAGTTTAGAAAATATTGATAAGGGTATAGCTTATGAAAAAGGCTTATATTCTAGAGATGGTTTTGCATCTATTAATGATTCTAATAACTATGTATTAGAAGAAAATGGAATGTTTATTGAAAGAAAAGAAAAAATTATTGATACATATGTATTTATGTATGGTAATGATTTTTCATATTGTTTGCA
Source organism: Bacilli bacterium (assembly GCA_035388245.1). Lineage (GTDB taxonomy): Bacteria > Bacillota_I > Bacilli_A > RF39 > UBA660 > DAOOPL01. Next base: position 3,210 of record DAOOPL010000027.1, read on the forward strand.
AGATTATTTTAAATTAACAGGTAAACCACCTTTAATACCTAGATATGCACTTGGATTATGGTGGTGTCGTGATCATTTATATGATGAAAAATTAATAGAGAAATTAGTAGAAAATTTTAAAAATAAAGAAATACCTATTTCTGTATTATTATTAGATAAGAAGTGGAATATTCTAAAAGATGGGGCAGGCAATATAATACCTAATTCATTTAGATTTAATAATAGTTTATATCCAAATCCAGAGAATTTTATTAAACATTTGCATAATGAAAATATTAAATTAGGTTTAACAATATCTCCAGATTATGGAATATCTGCTATTGAAGAAAAGTTTGAAGATATAAAAGCATATTTAAATTGGTCAGATAATAAAACCATACCTTTTGGTATATTAAATCCTAAATTCTTAGATGCATATCTAAAATATATTATTAATCCATTAGAAGAAAAAGGGGTAGATTTCTTCTTTATAGATACTAAAAGTAATAATAAAAACTTTTTATGGCCAGTTAGTCATTATCATTATTTAAATAGTGCAAAAGATAATAAAAGAGGATTAATACTTTGTAAAAACTCAAATATAGCAAGTCATAGATATCCAGTACTATATTCAGGAAGAACTAAAACTGATTGGTCTACATTAAGCACATTACCAGTGTTTAATCAAACAAGTTCTAATATTGGTTTAGTATGGTTTAGTCATGATATTGGTGGATATTCTAATGGTGTTGAAGAAGAAGAATTATATTTAAGATATGCTCAATTAGGAGCATATAGTCCTATATTTAGATTCCATGCACCAACTAGTAAATATTATAAAAGAGAACCTTGGAGATGGAGTATGCAAACATATCAAATAGTAAAAGATGCTATTAGATTAAGATATAGACTTATTCCATATATTTATACGGAAGGTTATAAATATCATTTACTTGGTATACCTATAATAAGACCAATATATTATAAAGTACCTGAAATATATGATGAACCAGAATTTGAAAAAGAATATTTCTTTGGATCAGAGTTATTAGTAGCACCCATCACAGAAAAAAAGAACCCATTATTAAATAGGGTAATAAAAAGAATATATTTACCAGATGGAATATGGTATGAAGTTAATTCTGGTAAGAAGTATATTGGTAATAAGAAGTATGTATCCTTTTATAAAGATGAAGAATATCCAGTATATGCTAAAAGTGGAGCTATCATACCAATGAATGTACTTAAATACTTAAATGATACCGAAATTCCAAGAGAACTTGAAATACAGATATTTCCTGGAAAAAATAATACATATGAGTTATATGAAGATGATGGTACAACAAATATGTATAAAGAGGGATATTATATAGTTACTTCAATAAAATATGAGTATCAAGAAAATAAATATAATTTAATAATAAAACCAGTTAAAGGTAAAACAAATATAATACCTAATGTAAGAGATTATAAAATAAGATTTAGAAATACTAAAATGCCCGATAATGTTAATGTAACTATTAATGGTGGTACTGTATCTGGTAAAGCATATACTGATCTTAATGATTTTATTCTTGAAATAAAGAGTGTTAGTACCTTAGGAGAATTAAATATTACTTGTAGTGGTAGTAATTTAGAAATAAGTACAATTAAAGTAATTAATGATGACATTGATAGTATCATCTATGATATACCAATTGAAACAGAGAAAAAAGAAAATATTGCAAATATAATGTTTGGTAATCTACCAATAAATAAAAAAAGAATAGAAATTAGAAAATTAAAAAGACAAAAAATAGATACAAAATATATAACAATATTTTTAAAACTTCTTGAATATATTGGACAATTATAGTATAATACAAAGCATTAAATCAATGAAGAAGAGTAGTAATAATATTAATGTTTGTAGAAAGTTAGTGGTTGATGTAAACTAATAACTAGATATTATGAATTAACTTTGGAGAGTTTATATGATAAGTATAAGACGTTACTAGCGTTAATAGGTAAAGATGTAATATTTATATTACAATTAAGGTGGTACCGCGATATAACGCCCTTATACAATGTATAAGAGCGTTTTAATTTAGGAGGAATAATGACACAAATAATATATTATTTATTAGAGTTTTTTATAATAGTACTTTTTGTATATGGTTTAACATATATATTTACTATTAGAAAGAATAAGGAATATGATTTAAAAAAATCACCAGTAACTATTAAATATTTAGTAAAAAAATATAAATTAAATTTATCAGATGATGATTATTACTTATTACTGAATGCTACTAGTCTTATTGATGCTGTAGTTTTAGCATTTGTATTTGTAATAACTACTGTGATAGATAATTTTGTTCTTAGAATAGTAACAGCATTCTTACTTATGTTACCTTTATCATCACTCTTATACTATTTTGTAGCAATGTATATAAAAAGAAAGGAAGATTAATATGTATAATTTTAAAGAAATAGAAAAGAAGTGGCAAGACTATTGGTATACAAATAAAGTATTTTATGCAAATAATAATAGTGATAAACCAAAATACTATGTACTTATTGAATTTCCTTATCCATCTGGAATAGGAATTCATATGGGTCATCCAAAAAGTCACGCTGCACTTGATTCACTGGCTAGAAAAAGAAGAATGCAAGGATATAATGTTTTATATCCAATTGGTTTTGATGCATTTGGACTCCCAGCAGAAAACTATGCAATAAAAAATAAAATGCACCCTAAAGATGCAGTAGTACAAAATATTAAAAATATGACATCTCAAATAAAGTCTCTTGGTATATCTTTTGATTGGGATAGAGCTTTTTCAACTACAGATCCAGATTATTATAAATGGACACAGTGGCAATTTTTAAAATTCTATGAACATGGTTTAGCATATAAAGCAAAGATACCAATAAATTGGTGTCCATCATGTAAAACAGGTCTTGCAAATGAAGATGTTGAATCAGGTAAGTGTGAAAGATGTGGTTCTGAAGTATATAAAAAAGAAAAAGAACAATGGATGCTTAAAATGCAAAGTTATAGTGAGAAGTTACTTGAGGGACTTGATGATACCAAATTTATTGATAGAGTTAAAACTGCTCAAATAAATTGGATTGGTAAATCAGAAGGAGCAATAGTAGATTTTAAAATAAAAGGATATAATGATGTGCTTAATGTATTTACAACAAGATGTGATACATTATATGGAGTTACATTCATGGTTTTAGCACCAGAGCATGATCTAGTTAAAAAAATAACTACTGATTCAAATAGAAAAGAAGTAGAAGAATATATAATAAATGCATCTAAATTATCTGATATAGATAGAAGTAATATTGTTAAAGAAAAAACAGGAGTATTTACTGGAGCATATGCTATTAATCCAGTTAACAATGAAGAAATACCAATATATATATCTGATTATGTAATGCTTGGTTATGGAACAGGTGCTATTATGGCAGTACCTGCTCATGATCAAAGAGATTATGATTTTGCTAAGAAATATAATATACCGATAATAGAAGTAATAAAAGGTGGAGACATTTCAAAAGAAGCCTATACTGGTGATGGGGAAATGATTAACTCTGGTATACTAAATGGTATTGATAATAAAAAAGATTCCATTAATAGAATGTTAGAGTATTTAAAAGAAAAAAATATTGGTAAAAAAGAAATCACATATAAAATGCAGGACTGGATATTTTCAAGACAAAGATTCTGGGGAGAACCAATTCCTATGATATATTGTGATGACTGTGGATGGGTTCCTGTGCCATTTGAAGATTTGCCAGTACAATTACCAGATATTACATCATATGAAGTAACTGATACAGGAGAGTCTCCTCTTGCAAATATTCCATCTTGGTACGAAGTACCATGTCCTAAATGTGGTAAAAAAGCAAGAAGAGAAACAGATACAATGCCAAACTGGGCCGGTTCTTCTTGGTACTGGTTAAGATATATGGATCCTCATAATGATAAGGAATTTGCATCACAAGAAGCATTAAAATATTGGGGTAAAGTAGATTGGTATAATGGTGGTATGGAACATGCAACAAGACATTTACTTTATGCAAGATTCTGGAATAGATTTTTATATGATATAGGTTTAGTTCCAAATAAAGAACCATTTGAAATAAGAAGTGCTCATGGTATGGTTTTAGGTTCAGATGGAGAGAAAATGAGTAAGTCTAAAGGTAATGGTGTTAACCCTATGGATGTAATTAATGAATATGGTGCAGATGCGCTTAGAGTATATCAATTATTTATTGGTGACTTTGAACAAGATGCTATTTGGAATAATGATGGATTAAAAGGTTGCTTTAGATTCTTAAATAGAGTATGGGATATCAAAGATAAATTAAATGATAGTAATGAATATTCAAAAGATATAGAATCTTTAATTCATAAAACAATTAAAAAAGTTGATAATGACATTGAGACAATGAAATACAATACTGCTATATCAGCACTTATGATACTTCTTAATGCAATGGATAAACTAAATAATATATCTAGAAAAGATTTAAGGACATTTATAACACTACTTAATCCTTTTGCTCCTCATATTACAGAGGAAATAAATTCTATATATAAATTAGGAGAAGAATTAAGTTATACTAAATGGCCAGAATATGATGAATCTAAAACAAAAGATGATGTATATGAAATGGTTATTCAAATAAATGGTAAACTTAGAGCAAGAGAAAATGTAGAAATTGGTACAAGTAAAGAAAAAATGATTGACAAAGCATTTATAAATGATAAAATAATAGAATTACTGAAAGACAAAGAAATTATTAAGAAAATAGCTATACAAGATAAATTAGTTAATATAGTTATTAAGTAGGGGGAATAGTTATGTATAATAATGAAGTATATAGGTTAGAAGGTTTATATTTATTTCCATATTTTAATGGTGAAGAAATTGAATATAAAATAATGCTTTTACAAAAAAGTGAGCATACATTATCAGAAAGTAATAGAGACAGATATTTTGATACATATAGAGTTATAAGTAGTGATAAAATTATTACTAGTGATTATGAATTTTGTTCAGAACCAGCATTAAAAAAGGCAGTAGTATGTTATTACTTTGAGAATCCAAAATATAATTTAAGAAGTGCACATAATAGAAGATTATCTAATTATGTAAAAAATACAGTTCCTAGTATACTTACAAATAAACAAGTATTAGATTTAGAAGAAACTATTAATTTAGATAAGAAAAAATATATTACTGAAGAACAAATATTAGAAGATGAAGAAAAATTTTCATATCAAAAAGTAAAACCATTAGCAAAAAGTATTAACATTAGTTAATACTTTTATAATAATGTAAAAAAATGTAAATAACAAAATAAATATATTTCCTAATCTTTAGTGTGTTATAATTATATATAATAAGTAAGGTAATTAAAATAGAACTTAGTAGTAAAAATGTTGATATAAATGATGATTAACTAATAGGTATGAGTAGATAGTAAGTAATTACTATCTTTTTTATTTATTTGTATTAGTATAAATTTACTAATACTTTTTTATTAAAAAATGTTATAATAGTATAAGAAAATAGGTAGGTACATATGGAAATTAATAACATTAAAATTAATTATATAGATTATGGTAATAAAAAAGGTCAAGCATTAATACTTTTACATGGATGGGGACAAAATATAGAAATGATGGATATGCTTGGTAAACCTTTTGAAAAAGATTTTAGAATAATTAATCTTGATTTACCAGGTTTTGGTGGAAGTGAAGAACCTAAAGAAGCACTAACTATTGGAGATTATGCAAAAATATTAAATGAATTATTAATTAATTTAAATATAAGTAATCCAATAATAATTGGTCATTCTTTTGGTGGTAGAGTTGGTATTAAATATGCATCAATGTTTGATACAAAAAAGCTAATACTTCTTTCAGCACCATTTAGAGGTAAAGGTAAGAAAAGTATCAAATTAAGTTTATTAAAATCATTGAAAAAAATACCCGTATTAAACTTATTAGAGGGTTATGCTAAAAATAAAATAGGATCAAACGATTATAAGAAAGCTAGTCATATAATGAAAAAAGTACTTGTACATACAGTAAATGAAAATCTATTAGAAGATGCTAAGAAAGTAAAATGTCCTACAATAATAATACATGGTACTAATGATGCTGCAGCTCCTTTTGAAGATTCAAAGATATTAGAAAAAGAAATGAAAAATGTAGGACTAATTGTATATGAAAATTGTACTCATTATGCATATTTAGAAAGATTGAATCAAACACTTGCTATTTTAGATAATTTTATTAGGAGGTAGAGATGTATATATTTTTATTATCACTTATAACATATTTAATATTATTTATTAAAGTATTAAAAAAACATTTACATATGGCTCAACAAAATCTATATAATAGAAATAAAAGATATATTAAATGGTTTATTAAAGATTTTAAGAAATATTCAGTTTATAAACAATCAATAGCTTTAGTTTTAATATCATTAATAGTAGTAAATATATTTAGATTGAATAATGTACTAATTTTAGCAGTATATTTCTCATTATCATGTATTGTGTTATATAAAATATTTGATTTAGAAAAAAAACAAAATATGGAAAAACTACCATTAAAAGTAACCCCTAGAATAAAAAGATTAGTAGTTACTATATTAATAATATTAATATTATTAACATATACATTCTTTACTGAATATAGAATAATATATTTAAATTATTATTATTTAATATTTATATTATTTATATTCTTAATAGATATAATTATAATGCTTGCTATATTAATAAATACTCCAATAGAAAAAATAGTATATTATTACTTTATGTTTAAAGCAAAATCAAAATTAAAAGAAATGAAATATTTAAAAGTAGTTGGTATAACTGGTAGTTATGGTAAGACTAGCTCTAAAAATATATTAAATGAAATATTAAGTATTAAATATAATGTACTTCCATCACCTAAGAATTTTAATACTCCTAATGGTCTTATGATTACAATAAATGAACATTTAACTAAGTTTGATGAAATATTTATAGCAGAAATGGGTGCATATAAAACA
>DAOOPL010000028.1:0-9997 GCA_035388245.1 Bacilli bacterium
GATATGAATTAAATACCATAAATCCTATTAAACTACCTGTAAATATAAAACAAAATAATGCTATATCTTGATATCCAGTAAGCCAGTATGTAGCCCAAGTAATAATACCAATACATACTGTTGCTATAATTGATAATCCTGTTGCTAGTCCATCTAATCCATCAGTAATATTAACTGCATTAGCAGATCCTACTAACATAAATAATATAAATACTGCATAAAACCAACCTAAATTTAATTTAATATTAAACATAGTAACTGCAAACAATGGTTTAGAACCACTCTTTATAAATATATAGAAAAATACTGCTGCTATTATGATTTGACCAATAAGTTTTTGTATTTCAGTTAAACCTTTATTATTTTTTCTTTTTATTTTTAAGAAATCATCAAAAAAACCAATAGTAGCATAACTTATTAATACAAATATTATAATAATTAGGTTGCTATTAATTTCTATTTTATTCATTAAATATAGTATTAATATTGTTAAGAATGTTGGAATAATAAATATTAATCCTCCAAGTGTAGGTATACCATCCTTTAATTTATGACTTTCTCATAAAAATTCACTAACCTTTTGTCCTGCTTTTAGTTTCTTTAATACAGGGATAAAAAAATAACCAAATATAATAGTTATTACAAATCCTAGCATTAATGCTAAAACAGATTTTGTTAATATAAACATAATACCACCTCATATATATATACTATCATATATTAGTTATCATTTATAATAATTTTTATATGTTTGCAAAGAAAATGTATAGTTAAAATATTCCGTATGTTTTTCCTTTTTTAACATATATATTCTTATATGCTGGCTCTTTAGGTAATCCAGGCATAGTCATAATATCACCTGTTAATACTGTTATAAATCCTGCTCCATTATATAATCTTATATCTTTTATATGCATTGTATAATTAGTTGGTCTTCCTAATAAAACTGGATTATCTGATAATGAATACTGAGTTTTAGATATACATATTGGTAATTTATCTAATTTGTTTTCTTCATACAACTTAATTTTTTCTTTTGCTTGATCTGTATATTCTATTTCACTTGCCCCATACATTTTACATACTTTATTAATTTTACTTTCTAGTTTTTCTTTTACATCATATAATAATTTTAAATTAGATTTTATTTCTACAATCTTAGATACTTTCTTAGCAAGTTCTACAGCACCTTTACCACCATCTGTATAGGCTGTTGATACCTCAAATAATACATCTTTTCTAGTACAATGATTTCTAATAAATTCTACTTCTTTATCAGTATCAGTATTATATTTATTCAAACATACTACTACATTCATACCTAATTTTCTAAGATTATCTATATGTGCATCTAAATTACAAATACCCTTTTCTAATGCTTTAATATCTTCTTTATCTATATTTTCTTTTGAAATTCCACCATTATATTTTAATGCTTTAACAGTAGCAACTAAAACTATACAATCTGGTGTTATTTTCTCTTGTCTACATTTTATATCAAGAAACTTAAATGCTCCAAGATCTGCTCCAAAACCAGCTTCTGTAACTACATAATCAGATGACATCATTGCAAGTTTAGTAGCAACTACACTATTACATCCATGAGCAATATTAGCAAAAGGACCACCATGTATTATTGCTGGATTATTCTCAAGAGTTTGTACTAAATTTGGATTAAATGCATGTTTTAATAATGCTACCATTGCTCCACTTACTTCCAAATCTCTAGCATATACTGGTTTATTATGAGTATTATAACCAATAATAATATTTCCTAATCTTTTTTCTAAATCCTCTAGATTTTTTGCTAAACAAAATATTGTCATTACTTCTGATGCTGCTGTAATATCGAAGTGATCTTCTCTTGGCATACCATTAATACTATCACCTAGACCAATTTGTATATCTCTTAGTACTCTATCATTCATATCCATACATCTATGATAAGTAATATTATTAATATCTATATCTAATTCATTACCTTGTTTAATATGATTATCTATAGCTGCTGAAAGTAAGTTATTAGCACTTGTTATTGCATGAAAGTCACCAGTAAAATGTAAATTAATATCTTCCATTGGATTAACTTGAGACATTCCTCCACCAGTTGCTCCTCCTTTAATACCAAATACTGGCCCTAAAGAAGGTTCTCTAAGTACTACCGTAGTTTTATTACCTATTAAATTTAAAGCATCAGCAAGGCCAATACTTACTGTTGTTTTACCTTCACCTAAAGGAGTTGGATTAATAGCAGTAACTAATATTAGTTTTGCATTACTAATTTTTTCTTTATTATTTATTATCTTAGCAATGTTATTTCCATAACAATATAAATCACTATCTTCTAAAATCATTTTCCTAGCTATTTGTGTAATATCTACTATCTTTGCTTTTCTTGCTATTTCTATATCTTTCAATGAAATCACCTCTTTTATATTAATCTATTAAATCTTCATAAAAATCTTTTAATGGCTTTTGTATATAATACATTTTCCATTTATTATCACACCTATAAGTTATATATAATTTTATATATTCATTAGAAATAATATATGATGATTTATATATTGTATATTTTTTATCTTTTAATTCATTTAATTCTGTATTTATAATTTTTGCTTTTTCAAAATTGATACCATCAACAGACTCAGTATAATACAATTTATATTTTATCATAAATATTAAAATATATTTATTATTAAATTTTTGAATTTCACCATGCCATGGTTTCCCAATAAAACTTTCAATATTAATATTTACTGGTTTTGGTAAATTATTAAAATCATTAACTTCTATATACCTAATTTTTCCATTATAATTAAAATACCATATTTTATATATGTTATTTTCTTTTATTACAGAAATACTCATATATTGTTCTTTAGAGTCATTATTTAACAAAATCTTTTTTTGTGTCCACTTCACTCCATCAGTAGACTCTTGTTTATATATATAATTATAACCATTTTTTTTATATTCACCATTTAAATAAGATTTTGTTTTTCTATAAAACAATTCAAAGTGATCACTATCATACAATATAAATGGGTCAGAATGATAAGAACCATTAAATTTTTTACTTGGATAATTTGACACTGGATTTTTTATTTTTGGAGGTTCAATCCAATTTATACCATCATTGGAAACTGTAATTTGTGGATTTTCATTCCATACATTTGAATATGGTGTTGATACCATCCAATATTGAAATCCATTTTTTTTCTTTTCAAAATACAAAACCTTTGGATGTACGACTTCGTTTAAATTATCAAATGATGGAATAGTAATCCAATTTTCAATACTCATAATTGGTTGTGTTGTCTTTATAGTGGTGGTTGTTTGATTTTCAATTAATTTTTTATTTTGCCATGCCTCTATTAACCCATAACTTGTTAATATTATACCAATAAATATCAATGATACTATTGCTATTACTAATATGTATTCCTTTTTCATCTGCCACCTTATTATTTTGATTTTATCTACCTAATCCTACTACTTCTTTTACTTTTTCATATTTTATCTTTGCTTGTTTTCTTGTAATATCCATACCTTTATCTAGTATTTCATTAAGAATATCACTATTAATTAGTCTGTAATATTTTTCTTGAATATTTGAAATAAGATCTGCAACTGCATCTGCTACTTCTTCTTTAAAATCTTTATAGTTATAATCTTTAAATTTGTTTTCTAATTCTTTTACTGGTATTTCTTTAATAACAGAATATATATTAAGTAAATTTGATATACCAGGTTTATTTTCCATATCATAATATATTTTGTTATCAGAATCGGTTGTAGCACTTAGTATTTTTTTCTTAATATCATCAATATTATCTAGTAATCTTATTACTCCTTTTTGATTAATAGATGATTTACTCATCTTCTTAGTTGGATCAACTAAATCCATAATTTTAGTACCTTCTTTAGTTAATAATGGTTCTGGTACTTTAAATATATCACCATATTTTTTATTAAATCTAATAGCTATATCTCTTGCTAGTTCTACATGTTGTTTTTGATCTAAACCCACTGGTACATAATCAATATCATACAATAGTATATCTGCTGCCATAAGTACTGGATATGTGAATAATCCAGCAGAAAAGTTTTCATTTTTAGAACTTTTGTCTTTAAATTGAGTCATTCTAGATAGTTCTCCAAAATATGTATTACATTCAAGTATCCATGATAAATTAGTATGGTATTCATTATCAGATTGAATATATATAATATTCTTATTTGGATCAATACCACATGCTAAATATAATGCTAAAAGACTTTTTATGTTCTTTCTTAGTTCATTTTTATCTTGATTAATAGTAATCGCATGCATATCTGCTATAAATAAATATGATTCATATTCATTTTGATATTTAATCATTTGTTTAATAGCACCAATATAATTACCTAATGTTATTACTCCTGTTGGTTGTAAACCTGTTAATACTTTTTTCATCTCATACCTCTTTTCAAATTATAACATATTTTATAATGTTTCACATAATATTTCTACTGGTACTTTATTATCAATAATAGTATCAGTTAATATACTTTGTGATTTTACATAACCATTACCTGTTATATTATATTTTATACCTAATAGATCAAGTAATATCTTTGTTTCCCTATAGGAATATCCATACAAATTAGGCATTTTCTTCTTAGTATCATTTGTTATTAAAAATATTTTTTCTTTATTATTATATTTTGTACCTACATTTGGATATTGTTTAATTATTTTAGATCCATCTCCAAATACAATATATTTTGCTTTTGATTCAGTTAATTGATTTTTAATAACATCTATATCTTTATTAATATAATTTCCTACATCATAAGTAACAATACCAGTTTCTACTGTTTTTAATCCTTCAAAGATATTTAGGTATTTTGCAGTATCTCTAACAATTGTTTTTACTGCTGTTGGCATTGTGTTTCCTTTACCTTTTTTTCTCATAGCAATATATATTATTACCTCAGGATCATCTTTTGGATACATTGATGCAAAAGATATTATGGTTTGTTCTCCACCAATATAATAATTATTTGTTCTTGAATCTACTATCTGTGCTGTACCTGTTTTACCTATTAAATCATAACCATCTATTTTATAAGCATATCCTGTTGCATTTAATGCAGTATTATTTACTACTTTATACATTAATTCCTTAAGTGTATCTGTTGTCTTTTTACTTGCTACTTTATTTCCATATTCTATTTTTGATTTATATATCACTTTTTTTGTATTAGGATCTACTATTTTATCTATTATTGTTGGTTTAACTACTCTACCATCATTTGCTATTGCAGTTAGTGCTTGTATTTGTTGTATTGCTGTTGTAGTTATACCTTGACCAAAACCAGAATTTACTATTTCAACATCATATTTAAAATTAATAATACCATTTGATTCATTAGGTAATTCTATTCCTGTTTTAGAACCAAAACCAAGTGATAAAAACTGTGATTTTAATTGTTCTTTTGTTATATAATTTTTAATAATATTTGCAATACCAGTATTTGATGATAATGTAAATGCTTTTTCATATGAAATAGTTCCCCATCCTCTACCATTCCAATCACCAATTGTATATTTTCCTACTTTATATGCACCAGATTGATATGTGGAATTTAAATTTATATTACTATTTTCAAGTGCTGCCATAAATGTATATATTTTCATTACTGATCCTGGTTCATAAGTAAAAGATACTAGAGGATTAATCCAGCTTTTTATATTCATTATATTAGGATTAAATGATGGTTTACTACTTGTTGCAAGTATCTTACCTGTTTTAGCATCTGCTACTGTCATTATAGCCCATATAGCTCCTGCATCAGTATATGCTTTATCTAGTGCTGCTTCTACACTCATTTGTATATTACTATCAAGTGTTAAATATACATCATATCCATCTTTTTTATTTTTTATTATTTCTGGAGTATTAGGAATTTTATAACCATTAATATCTTTTACATATTTATGATATCCGTTAGTACCATTTAGATATTTATTATAAGAAGCTTCTATTCCAAGTTCTCCTGTCATACTTAATCCTGTATCAGATGTTTTTGTATATCCAACTGAATATGATGCAAAGTCATCATTTGGATAATATCTTTTATATGTAGTAATAAAATCTATTCCTGGTAATGCTAAAGCTTTTATTTCATCTTTTTTTAATTCTGTAATACCCTTACCACCAGGTCCAAGTTCAACTTGATATGCTTTTCTATTTAATAAACTTAATATATATTCTTTAGTCATACCAAGTACTTCAGATAATTTTTGTGCAGTATATTCCTTATCTTTTACATGTCTTATTATATCATCAGTACTTCTAGATGAATCAAGATACGCTATTACTGTATATGAATTAATTGTCTGAGCAAGTATTTCGCCATTAGTATCATATATAGTACCCCTAAGTGCGTATAATGTCTCTTGCTTTGTATTTCTATTATTAGAAAAGGTCTTTAAATTAACTCCGTTTACTTCAGGAGATAAAGATAAATATATTAATCTAACTAATATAATTATTAGTAAACAAAAAAATACTAAACAACAACTGTTAGCTATAAACTTACGATTCTTATTTAGTATTTCTCTATTCATTAGTAATCACCTTATTTTTTTATTGTAACTATGTTATTACTATTATATACTAATCCTTTCTCTAGTGCAACAGATTGAAGATTATCAAGGGATACTAATTGATTTACTTTCATTGTTAATGATTCATTAACTTTATTTTGCGTACTAATTTGTCTTCTTAATCTTTCAACTCTTATATTAACTGCAGAAAGCTGTCCTTTAGTAAATATTGTTAATAATGGCAAAGATATAATCATTAGTACTACACTAATTATCATTAGTTTTTCCACTTTAGTTAATCCTCTTCTTGATGTCATAAATATCTCTCCTTATATTTTTTCTACAACCCTTAATATTGCACTTCTTGATCTATTATTTTCATTTATTTCTTTAATACTCGGTTTTATTTTTTTAAATACCTTTATTTCTGCTTTACTTACTGTATTTGGCATACCTTTTGTAATTTTATCTTCCTCACTATACTTGTTAAATATATTCTTACATATTCTATCTTCTAGTGAATGAAAGGTAATTACGGCTAGTCTTCCACCTTTATTTAAAATAGATATTGCATCTTCTAATGCTTTTGCAAATACTTCTAATTCGTTATTTACTTCTATTCTAATTGCTTGAAATGTTTTTCTTGCTGGATGATGTAATCTTTTATATTTTTCTGGTACTGATGCAGATATAATATCTGCAAGCTCTAAAGTTGTTTCAACTTTCTTTACTAATCTAGCCTTATCTATATTTTTCGCTATTTGTTTAGCATACTTTTCTTCTCCATACATAAATAATATTTTTACTAATTTTTCATATGGATAATTATTTACTACATAATAAGCATCTAAATCAGATTCAAGATTCATTCTCATATCGAGTCTAGCACTGGTATGATAACTAAAGCCTCTTTTTTCATCATCTAATTGAGGACTTGATACACCTAAATCGAATAAAATACCATCTACCTTAGTAATATTTCTTTTCTCTAATTCTTCCTTTAGATAAAGAAAATTACTAGGAATTATTTCATAATTATTTGAGACTTCAGATAGCACTTTATCACTAGCTTCTCTTGCTTCCTTATCTTGATCGAAAGCATATAATTTTCCCTTTTTTATCTTTTGTAAGATTGCCTTGCTATGACCGGCATATCCTAAAGTACAGTCAACATATATTCCATCTTCTTTAATATTTAATGAGTCAATTGACTCTTTTAATAACACACTCTTATGCATGATTCTCATCAAATAACTTTTCTGCAATATCTATTATGTTGTTATTATTTTCATTAAAGAACTCTGTGAATTTATCTTCTGCCCATATTTCAAGACGGTCATTAACACCAATTACAACACATTTATTAGTTAAATTGGCATAACTTAGTAGTTGATTAGGTATTAGTATTCTTCCTTGTTTATCAAATGATAACTCTTCTGCCCCTGATAGGAAGAACCTCATGAATGCACGGTGATCTTTTTTTGTAAATGGAAGCTCTTTTAAGTTATTTATTATTAAATCCCATTCTTTTATTGGATATACAAATAAACAACCTTCTAAACCTCTTGTAATAATAAAAGTACTTCCTAATCCATCCCTAAACTTTGATGGTAGTACTAATCTACTTTTATCATCAATACTATGATGATACTCTCCCATTAACATATTAAATCCCCCACAATCTACCACTTATTACCACTAAGTAACTTAATAATAACACTTTTTATTCATTTTGTCACTATTTTTTATAATAGAAAATAAAAAAAATACTACTTTACGTAAAGTAGCATTTTTTATAATATAATTTCTAGATATTAATAAATTGTAAGATTACTGGACCTAGTATTAGTAGTAATAATAGTGGTACAAAGAATAATACTGAGAATATGCTTATTTTATTTGGTAATTTATTTATTGCAGCTTTAACATCCATTATTTGTTTTTCTTTTAAAAAGTCTAATTGGTTATACATTGTATCAATAATACTATTACCAAATACATTAGATTGTTCTATGTTAAGAATTATATTATTTATTGCTGTTGATGGTATTCTTAAATTCATTTGAGATAGAGCCTCTGGTAATGATTTACCAAAGTTAACATGTTTTAATGTTTCTTTAAATTCATCTGATACTTCAGAATCAATATATTTACATGCCATAGATATTGCTGTTTCTAAGTTTCTACCTGATTCAAGTGCTAGTGTTAGTACCTCAAAGTAATAATATGCTTCTCTATCTAGTCTTCTTTCCCTTTTTTTAAGAGGTATTTCTATCATTAAATAGTATAATATATAGTAATATACTGCTGCTATGATAGGAGCTAGTACTACTCCACCATCTACTACTAAGAATATTATAAAGAAAAGTAATACTGTTGAATATAGTCTTAAGTTCATAAATGATTCTACTGTTAATTTCTTTTTAACACCAAATAGATCTAATTTTGCTTTTATTTTATCTATATCCTTTTTTCTATAAATTCTAGCTACTAGGCTGTTTTTCCCAATCATATTACAACCTCACTTTCATTATCTTATTTATAGCATATGCATATAAAATATAATCTATTATTATAAATCCAAATAGTATCTTACCAATATTACTTGCAAAAAACGGATTAAAATATGTATTATTTATTAGATATATTAATCCTCCAAATACAAATGGTATTAATAATAACATCTTACTTATCATATTAGATGATGCTGTTAATGTCTTTAATTCAATTGCCATTTTTCTTTTATTAAATAAAGATTTTTCAATTGATGCAAAGACTTTAATAATATTACCACCAGTTTTATTAAGTATTGTTAAAGAAGATGTAATATATTTTACTTCTTCAAGATCTACTCTTTTACCAAATCTTTCAAATACTGTATCCAGTGATATTCCATAAGATATTTCTATATGCATTTTTTGAAATTCTTCTTTAATTGGACCTTCAAGTTCTTTAGCTACTATTTCAATAGCTTGTATAGTACTTCTTCCTGATCTAAATGCATTATTCATAATAATAATTGCATTTAATAATTCTTGTTCTACTTGTTTTTTCTTAACTATATCTTCAAATATAAACCATATATCAATAATAAAGAAACCAAGTATAAGCATTGCTAGAATTTCCATTACACCAGGATAACTACCCTCTATTGATCTTGCAAATAAATCAATTAATAAAAATGTAATACTTATTATAAATTTATTACTAATATAATCCATTTCATCTAAGCTCTTTTTATTATTATAATTAATATATTTAAAATATTTTTTACTATATTTTACTAGTAGTTTGTTTTTCTTTAATATCTTGCTAATAAGTTTCATTAAATTATAGTATTTATCTGATATCTTATCAAATATAGATATGTTTTTATCTACAAGTGCTGGTATTGAATAT
>DAOOPL010000029.1:0-9781 GCA_035388245.1 Bacilli bacterium
GTATTTAATTCATATCCTGCAAAAGTATTTATGGGTGATACTGGGTCACTCGCTATAGGTGGTGTTTTAGCATCCATAGCCATAATTTCTAGACATGAAATAACATTTATAGTTATTATGGGTGTATTTATTTTAGAAACATTATCAGTTATTATTCAAATTGCATCAATTAAGTTATTTAATAAGAAAGTATTTTTATTTGCACCAATTCATCATCATTTTGAAAAATTAGGGTGGCATGAATTAGATATAGTAAAATTATTTTGGATATTAGGATTCATGTGTGGTGGAGCAGCTATTGTATATGGAGCATGGATATAAAGTATATCCTTTTTAATTTGTATTAAAATATTAAATGTGATAATATTATTTTAGTAAAGGAAGGAAGTTATGAAAAAAATATCAATAATAATACCATGTCATAATGAAGAAAAAAATATAAGTCCTCTATATTCTAGTATATTAGAATTAAAAGAAAAACTAGATTATAATATAGAATTAGTATTTATAGATGATGGTAGTAAAGATTCTACATATGAAATAATTAAAAAATTAAATCCAGTAAAAGATTTAGAAATAAAAGCTATTAAGTTTTCTAGAAATTTTGGTAAAGAAGCAGCAATGTATGCTGGTATTGAAAATGCAAAGGGAGACTATGCAGTATTTATAGATGCTGATATGCAACAAGATCCAGCACTTATTAAAGAGATGGTTAAAAAAATAGAAAGTGATAGTAATTATGATGCGGTATGTTATTTTCAAGAAGAAAGAATAGAAAATAAGTTTATAGCAGCATTAAAAGATTTATTTTATAAAATTATTAATAAAACTGCAGAAGTAAAGTTTGTTAAAGGAGCAAGTGACTTTAGACTAATTAATAGAAAAATGTTAGATGCAATATTAAGTATGAAAGAGACAAGTAGATTTTCTAAAGGTATATTTGCATGGATAGGATTTAATACTTGCTATTTGCCATATAAAGCTAAAGAAAGACAAAATGGTAATACAAATTGGTCAGTAGGTAAATTGTTTAAATATGCAATATCAGGTATCATGTCATTTTCTGATGCCCCAATTCATTTAGTAACTATTGTAGGAGCAATATTATTTATAGCTTCAATATTAAATTTTATATCACTAACTGTTCAAATGATATTTTTCCCTAATGAATTTTTACATAACTCAATATTAATTGGTTTTATTGCTTTTTATAGTAGTATACAATTACTAGCACTAGGTATTGTTGGAGAATATATAACAAGAGTATATGGAGAATCAAAGAAAAGACCTATATATATTGCAAAAGAAATTATAAAGTTGGAATATAAAAAATGATTAAGAATTTTTATAAAGAAATAGAAAAAATATATATTAAAAACAAAGAAATAATTAACTATATAATAGTTGGTGGTCTTACAACGTTAGTTAGTATTGTAACTTATTTCTTATTTAGATTAGTAATAAATATTATGATAATTAATGTGTTCTTATCATGGGTATGTGCAGTATCATTTGCATATATAACTAATAGACGCTTTGTATTCGAAAGTAAAAATAAGAAAGTCATAAAAGAATTTGCCCTATTTATTAATTGTAGACTTTTAACTTTACTAATGGAAATTGTATTTATGTTTTTAATGGTAGATTTAATAAAATTTGATGATAGAATATCAAAGATATTAGTACAAGTATTAATACTTATATCAAACTATGTACTTAGTAAACTGTTAGTATTTAGAAATAAGTAGTAAATGAATTGTAAAATGCTAATATAAAATTTATATTAGTTTTTTTTATGATATAATTAATATAAGGTGATAATATGAGGATAATAGTTACAGCAGGAGGTACTGGAGGACATATATATCCAGCTCTTGCAATAATTAATAAATTTAAAGAAAAAGAAAAAGATTTAGAAGTACTATATATTGGTACTGAAGATAGAATAGAAAAAGATATTATTCCTAAACATAATATTAATTATATTGGTATTGAAGTTAGTGGCTTTTATGATGATTTTTCATATAGAAATATTAGAACAATATTTAGATTTATAAAAGCTATAAAGACATGTAAAAAAATAATAAAGGATTTTAATCCTGATTATGTAATTGGTATTGGAGGATATGTATCAGGACCTGTAATATATGCAGCAAGAAAACTGGGTATACCTTGTTTTATTCATGAACAAAATAGTATATCAGGTAAGACAAATAAATTTTTACAAAGATATGTAAATAAAATATTCATATCATTTAAAGGTAGTGAAAAAGAATATAAATATAAGAAAAAAGTAGTATTTACTGGTAATCCTTGTTCTGAAAATGCAGTTATGGAAAAACCAGCAGATAAAAAAGATTTTGGATTATCAGATAATAAAAAGTTGGTACTAATAGTAATGGGATCAATGGGGTCAGACACAGTAAATGCTAAAATAAAAGATATATTATATTTATTTAATGGTAAGGACTATGAAGTAGTATTTGTAACAGGTAAGGATTTCTATGATGATTATAGTGATATAAAAGTAAGTAATAATGTAAAAATATTTCCATACATAGATAACTTAGCTAGATTACTTAAAAAAACAAATATACTTGTATCTAGAGCAGGAGCATCTACAATTAGTGAAATAGTAGCATTAAATATACCTACAATACTAATACCAAGTCCATATGTAGCAGATAATCATCAATATAAAAATGCAATAAGTTTGGTCAATGAAAAAGCAGCAATTATGTTAGATGAAAAAGATTTTGAAGTTAATTTAATATCTACTATTGATGACTTAATTAACAATGATGAAGTTATAAATATATTAAAAGAGAATTTAAATAAATTTAAAATAGAAAACTCTGCAACAAAAATATATGAAGAAATAGTAAAGACATCAAGGAGGAGAAAATGAATAAACTAATTGAGTTTATTAAAGCAAATAAAATTGGTAATCACAAGAAAAATATTTTACTATCTAATTACACAACATATAAAATAGGAGGCCTTGCTAAGTTAATTGTATATCCTAAAAATCAAAAAAAACTTATAATGTTAATTAAAAAATTAAAAGAAGATAATATTAAATATAAAATAATTGGTAATGGTTCAAACTTAGTATTTTCTGATAATTTATTTGATGGGGTATTAATTAATCTAAAAGAGTTTGACAAAATAGTTGTTAATGGTAATACTGTTAGAGTAGGAGCAGGAGTTAATTTAATGAAACTGGCATACTACATATCATTTAAAGGATTAACGGGTTTAGAGTTTGCAACTGGTATTCCAGGTACTGTAGGTGGTGCTATATATATGAATGCTGGAGCATATAAATCAGATATGGGATTTATAGTAGCAGAAGTTGATTTACTAACGCCAGACTATGAAATAATAAAAATGTATAATAAAGATTTAAATTTTAAATATAGATCTTCATTTGTACAAAAAAATAAAGATTATATATGTTTAGAAGTAAAATTAATACTTAAAAAAGGTGATAAAAAAGAAATAAAAGAACTAATTGAATCAAGAAAACAAAGAAGGCAATTAAGTCAACCACTTGAGTATCCTTCAGCAGGAAGTGTATTTAGAAATCCTGAAGATAAATATGCTGGTGAATTAATAGAAAGTGCAGGATTAAAAGGTTATAAAATAGGAGGAGCAGAAGTAAGCAAGAAACATGCTAATTTTATAATAAACAAGAAAAATGCTAAAGCAGGAGATGTTTATAAATTAATTAATTATGTTAAAGATAAAGTAAAAGAAAAATATAATATTGAATTAAAAGTAGAACAAGAATTTGTAAATTGGGAGTAGACTATGAGACATAGTAGAAGAACTCATAAAAAAAGAAAATTAAGAATAAAAAGAGTATTACTTTTAATAGTTTTTTTCTTTGCTATTTATTATGCAATATATGGATTAACTTTTATTAAAGTAAATAATGTTATTATTAAAGGTAATAAAATATTATCTGATCAAGAGATAATAGAAATAGCAAAAATAAAACATAAGCCAAGTTTTTTATTAACTAGTAATTTGATATTAGAAAGAAGATTATTAAAAAATAATTATATTGGGAAAGCAGATGTTAAAAAAGGCTTACTAAGTATAAATATTAAAATTACTGAAAGAAGAGTATTATTTATTTATAATGATGAAAAGATTACTCTTGATAATATAATAAAAGATAAGAAAAATATATATGCACCAAGACTTATAAATAATGTACCAGAAAAAAAGTATAATAGATTTATTAAGGCAATGAATACTATTAATGATGATACTTTATTAAAGATATCAGAAATATATTATGATCCTAATAATGTTGATGATGATAGATTTTTATTGTATGTAAATGATGGTAATAAGGTATATCTAACAATAGAAAAGTTTTCTAAAATAAATAATTATAATGAGATAATAAAAACAATTGGTAGTAAGAATGGTACACTATATTTAGATTATGGTAATTATTTTGAAAGCAATTAAAAAAGCAAGACAAAAGTAGTAATTTATGATAAAATACTAATATAATAAGGAGAGAGCAATATGGGAAGTGAATTATATTTTAGTACATTATATATAGTTACTATTTTTATTATTGTTCTAGTATTAAATATATTACAAAGAATAAGAAGAGTAAGATTAGAAAAGAAAATTAGTGAGTTTGAAAAAGAAAAGAATCTACTTATTAATGCTCCTATATTAAATAAATTATCAAAGGTAGAAGCATTAGTTAAGAATAATTCTTTAGAGAAATCTTATAGTATATGGGAAAAGAAATTTGAATTAGCAAGAGATAATGAAATACCAAAGATAAATGATTTAATTATCGAAGTAGATTATTTAATGGAAAAGAAAAAGTATAAAAAAGCACTTTTCAAGTTAGTAGAAATTGAAATAAAAATATATGAAATTAGAACTAAAATAAATACTATTTTAGAGCAGATAAAAGATATTACTTATAGTGAAGAAAAAAATAGAACAACAGTAACTAAATTAAAATCTAAGTATAGAGAGTTAAAAGCCATATTTGAAAAAACAAAAGCAGATTATGGTGAATTTTCAAATACAATTGAATTAAGGCTTGAAGCAATAGAAAAAAGATTTCAAGAGTTTGAAGATATAATGGAAAAAAATGATTATGAAGAAGTTATATATATTGTAAAAGGCTTAACAGAGATGATTAATCATATGAAGATTGTAATAGAAGAAATACCAGAGATAATATTAATGGGTAAACATTTAATACCTAAAAGATCAGAGGATTTATCTACTGAATATATAAAGATGGTTAGAAATGGATATCAACTTGATTTCTTAAATGTTGAATATAATATTAGTGAAACAGAAAAGAAAGTTAATAATATATTTGATAGAGTAAAAGTATTGAATCTAGAGGATGTAACATTTGAATTAAAAACAATACTTGAGTATTTTGATGTTATTTTTTATGATTTTGAAAAAGAGAGAATAAATAAAAAAGATTTTGAAGAAAAAATCGAAATATTTAGAAAGAAAAATAAACATATACAAAAAGGTATGGATGCTTTATTTGTACAAATACCAGAGTTTAAAAAAGTATATAATTTTTCTGATGATAACATTGATTCTTTAAAATTAATTAGTAATGAATTAAATATATTAAATAATGACTATAAACAGTTATTAGCATTTGAAAGTAAAAAAACATTCCCATATTCTAAATTATGTAAAGATTTAGAAATAATCATATTAAAACTTATTAAGATGCAAGAAAAATTTAATTCACTTGTTAATCATATTGGTAGTATGAAAGAAGATGAAGAAAGAGCAAGAACTCAGTTATATAATATTACTAATTTATTAAAACAATCTAGATATAAAATGAGAAAAAGTAAATTACCAGTAGTAATAGAAACATATTATGTAGAACTTAATGAAGCATCACTTGCAATAAAAGAAATAGAAAAAGAATTATTAAAAAAACCAATGGATATTGATACTTTAAATATAAGAGTAGATACTGCTAGAGATTTAGTATTTAAACACTTTAACACTACAAATGATATAGTAAGATCAGCATTACTAGCAGAGCATTCAATAGTATATGGTAATAGATATAGAAGTAATAAACAAAATATTAGTGATGCTTTAGCATTATCTGAGAAATTATTTTATGAAGGAAGTTACAAAAAGTCTCTAGAAACTAGTGTTGAAGCTCTAGATACAATCGAACCAGGTATATATAAAAAAATACTAGAATTATGCAAAGAATAAAATCTAGTTAAAACTAGATTTTTTTAATGTATACATGTTATAATAAATTTATAGTTAGAAGTAGGTGACATATGCAAGATAAGTTAAAAGTATTTTTAGATAAAATTAGTTTACCAGAAGAAATGTATGCCTATTTTGATAATAGTAAACTGGTGAAATTAAAATTAGATAGTACTAGAAAACATGGAGTTTTTTTTGTTGAACTTGATGAATTATTACCTACAAATGTATATGATTATGTAAGTGATAATATTTCAACTGCATTTCCAGATTTAGATACAGTTAAAGTAGAATATACTACTAATAAAGAAATATTAAGTATTAGAGCAAAAGAATATTTTTTTTATATACTTGATAAGACAACTCTTACAAAAACTCAAAAGAATTTTTATAAAAATTCAGATGTTGAATATAAAGATAAAATCCTTACTATTGGTGTAGACAATACTTTTGAAAAAGAAAAAATATCAAAACATAATGATGAGATTATTAGTAATTATAATATGATTGGATTTAAAGTTAATGATATAAAATATACAATTGATAATAGTAATACCATAATATTAAATGAAAAAATAAAAAGTTCAGTTAAAGTTGTTGAAGTAAAAGAAAAGAAGAGCAAGAATATTTTTGGTGAAAAAATAAGTGGTAAAAAAATAGAACTTGCTAATATTATTAGAGAAGAACCATCTGTAGTAGTAGAAGTATATGTGTTTGGAATAGATGTTTTTGAGTCATCAAAAACAGGTTTTAAAATACTTACATTAAAGGTAAGTGATAAAACAGATAGTATGTATGCTAAGTTATTTAGTAAAGATGAGAAAGAGTTTAATAAAATAGTAAGTAGAATTAAATCCAATTCATATTATAAAATAAGTGGATATGTTAAAAATGATCAGTATGCTAAAGATTTAGTAATAAACATAAGAGCAATTGAGGAATTAGATAATAAATTAAATATTAGAGAAGATTCTGCTAAAGAAAAAAGAGTAGAACTACATACTCATACATTTATGAGCCAAATGGATGGACTTATGAGTGTAGAAGCATTAATAGATCAAGCAATAAATTTTGGACATAAAGCAATTGCAATAACTGATCATAATGGATGTCAAGCATTTCCATCAGCATTTAAAAAAAGTAAAGATATTAAGATATTATATGGTGTTGAACTTAATGTAGTTGATGACGAGGTAGATATTGTATTTAGAGAAACAGATGATAATTTATTATCATCCACTTATGTCGTATTTGATGTTGAAACAACAGGTTTTAATGCTGCTGGAGGAGATCAAATAATAGAAATTGGAGCAGTTAAAATAGAAAATGGTAATGTAATAGATAAATTTTCAACATTAATTAATCCCGGATATAAAATATCAAATAAAACAACTGAAATAACAGGTATTACTGATGCAATGTTAAAAGGTAAACCAAGTGAAGAAAAAGCAATAATAGATTTCAAATCCTGGATTTTAGATTTACCACTAGTTGCTCATAATGCTAAATTTGATCAATCATTTTTAGCAATGGCTTATAAAAAATATAATCTTGGTGAACTAAAAAACACAGTTATTGATACTTTAGAATTAAGTAGAACTTTAAACCCAGATTGGGGTAGGCATGGTCTTACTTATCTAGCAAAAAGATATGAAATAAAATGGGATGAAGATGCTCACCATAGAGCAGACTATGATGCTGAGGCTACAGCTCAAATCTTTTATAAAATGATTAAAAAATTAGATAGTATGAATATAGAAAAAATATCTGATATTAAAAATTTAATACCAAAAGAAGAATTACATAAACAAGGTGATATATTTCATGTTAATTTATTATGTAAAACTAAAGAAGGATTAAAGAATTTATTTAAAATAATATCTTTATCTAATACTAAGTATTTATATAAGACCCCTAGAATACTAAGAAGTGAAATTAATAGATTAAGAGAAGGTATACTTGTTGGTAGTTCTTGTATGAATGGAGAAGTATTTAGAGAAGCAAGAAGACAAAGTGAAGAAGAACTAGCTAATGTTATATCTTTCTATGATTATATTGAAATACAACCACTTAGTCATTACGATATTTTAATACAGAGTAGTGAATTTAAAGATAATAATGAAATAATAGATAATCTTAAGAAGATAATTAAAGTATCAGATATATCTAGTGTACCAGTTGTTGCAACAGGAGATGTACATCATTTAAATAAAGAAGATAAGATATATAGAGAGATAATTATTAATCAAAAAGTACCTGGAGGAGGATTACATCCTCTTGCTAGAAACAATATTACTAATATTCCATCACAACATTTCTTAACTACAAACGAAATGATTGAAGAATTTAGTTATTTAGATAAAAACAAAGTAAAAGAAATAGTAATTACTAATACTAACAAGATAGCAGATTCTATTGATCAAATAAAATTAATTAGACACGAATTAAAATCACCAAGATTTGAAAATTCTGCAGATATTACTAAAGATTTAGTATATAAAAAAGCAAAAGAAATATATGGAGATAAATTGCCAAAATTAGTAGAAGATAGAATTGAAGCAGAGTTAAAAGGAATAATCGGTGGTGGTTTTGATGTTATATATTTAATAGCACAAAAATTAGTAAAAAAATCTAATGAGGATGGATATATAGTAGGATCAAGAGGTTCTGTTGGATCTTCTTTTGTAGCTACTATGATGGATATTACAGAAGTAAACCCACTTCCACCTCATTATATATGTCCTAAATGTAAAGAATTTATTTATGAAGAAAATGAAATACCATTTTCTAATGATTATTCTAGTGGATATGATCTTCCAGATAGAAAATGTAAATGTGGGACTAAATTTATTAAAGAAGGACAGAATATGCCATTTGCAACATTCTTAGGTTTTAATGCAGACAAAGTACCAGATATTGATTTAAACTTTTCTGGAGAAAACCAAGCAAGTATTCATGATTATACTAAAGAATTATTTGGTAGTGATCATGTGTTTAGAGCAGGTACTATTGGTACAGTTGCAGATAGAACAGCATTTGGATTTGTAAAAGGGTATTTAGAAGATAAAGGTATAGAAAAAAGATCAGCAGAGATAGAGCGCTTAGCACAAGGATGTGTAGGAGTTAAAAGAACTACTGGTCAACATCCTGGAGGGATAGTGGTTATACCAGATTATATGGAAGTATTTGATTTTATGCCATATCAATATCCAGCAGATGATGCATCATCTAAATGGTATACAACACATTGGGATTATCATTCAGTAGATGATGATTTATTAAAATTAGATATACTTGGTCATGATGATCCAACTATATTAAAGATGTTACAAGATATAAGTGGTATTGATATAAAAACAATTCCTATGACTGATAAAAAAGTAATGAAAGTATTTCAAGGACCAGAAATATTAGGAGTTACTAAAGAGCAAATAATGTGTAATACAGGGACACTTGGATTACCAGAGTTAGGTACCAAATTTGTTAAATCAATGATTGAAGAGACTAAACCAACTACTTTTGCAGA
>DAOOPL010000030.1:0-9778 GCA_035388245.1 Bacilli bacterium
TTATTGAATAATTTACTTCCTCAATTGTACCAACACATTCAAAAGGTTTTTTATCACTATTACCAGTAAGTTCAATAAAATAATTTAATAAATCTTTTCTATCAAGTAAATTCTCACCAAATATTTGGGTTAATTTATCATCACTAATAAAGTTACTAAATATTATATATATAAATAGGCATTTAGGGCAGTTTAAACACCAAGAATCAGTTTTACCAATATTATTTATCTTACCACCATTATTACAACTAATAAATGTATTAAAATACTTTGGATATTTAGAAAATATCTTCATTATTTGTAATTCATTAAGAGGACGAAGTAAACTAAAATAATTTATTTCTCCTAAATACTTATTTGAATACTCTCTAAAATTTTTTTCAAACTCGTAACTCTTTGAATATTGATGGTTTATATCTGTTCCCTTTACACTCTCTTCATTAGCGCTTGACTCATTAGATAATACTATATTTTTATATCCATATAAATATGCACATAAATATGAAATAAATGCATATGCTCCAGAAATTGGTACATGTCCATTTAAAAAACCTTGATTATTTAATTCAAGTAATCTTGGATCAATTTTTCTTTCAATATTATATATTTTATCATCAGTATATCCTGCTAGATGAGCACAGTCAAAACATATTTGCCTTTTATTAATAATTAATACTCCATTATTATAATTTTTTAATATTTCAAGTGATACTACTGAATCTTTACCTCCACCAACAAGTATTAAATTATCTTTTAATTCCTTATTTAATGCTTCATTATAAACTCTATTAGAACACTCTAAACTAAATATATCTTCTTGATTAATATTTATATCATTAACATAGAAAAACTCTCCTAAACCTATAAAAAATAGCTTTTTAAACCAATTGATTTGATATTCATCTAAATAACCACAATTTACTTTAATATTAGGACTACAAGTTAATTTCCAATAACTAACAGCTTCTATCATACCTATATTAAATACTAACTTCTCTAAATACTTATAATCATAATTTATATTATCTTTTTTATATATATTTATTACATGATTAAACTTACTTAATCCTTCTATTTCATAATTAAACGTTAAAACTAATTTATCTTCTAAATCATCTATTTTATAACTATCATATATAAAAGTCTTATATTTATTTTTAAAATCTAAATATTTATTCATATTCACCTCTATTATATATTATAACAAAAAAAGTAAGTAAAAAATACTTACTTTTTAACATTTATTGTTTTAGTACCACCCATATATGGCCATAGTACTTCAGGAATATTAATACTTCCATCTTTATTTAAATTATTTTCAACAAATGCTATTAACATTCTTGGAGGTGCAACTACTGTATTATTTAATGTGTGAGCAAAATATTTATCATCTTTACCATTTACTCTAATTTTTAATCTTCTAGCTTGTGCATCTCCAAGTGTTGAACAACTACCTACTTCAAAATATTTTTCTTGTCTTGGACTCCATGCTTCTACATCACAAGATTTAACTTTTAAATCAGCAAGATCTCCACTACAGCATTCTAAAGTTCTCACTGGAACATTAAGATTTCTAAAAAATTCTACAGTATAATTCCATAAATTATTAAACCATTTCATAGAATCTTCTGGTTTACAAAGTACAACCATTTCTTGTTTTTCAAATTGATGTACTCTATATATTCCTCTTTCTTCTATACCATGAGCTCCTACTTCTTTTCTAAAACATGGTGAATAAGATGTTAAAAGTATTGGTAATTTACTTTCATCAATTATTTGATCTTTATATCTACCTATCATAGAGTGTTCACTAGTACCTATTAAGTATAAGTCTTCTCCTTCAATTTTGTACATCATATTATTCATTTCTTTAAAACTCATAACACCAGTTACTACATCACTTCTAATCATAAATGGCGGTATACAGTATGTAAATCCTTTATTAATCATAAAGTCTCTTGCATATGTAAGTATTGCAGAATGTAATCTTGCTACATCACCAGTCAAATAATAAAAACCATTACCACTAGTTCTAAGAGCTGAATCAATATCAATACCATCTACTTTTTCAAGTATATCTGTATGATAAGGTATTTCAAAATCATATTTGGTTTTTTCTCCAAATAATTCTACTTCAACATTTTCAGTATCATCTTTACCAAGTGGTACTGAATCATCAATAATATTTGGAATTGTCATCATTTTAATTTCAATTGATTTAAATAATTCTTCTTCTTTTTTCTCTAACTCTAATATTTTATTATTAATATCAGATACTTTATTTTTAATTCCTTCTATTTCCTCTTTTTTACCTTCTCTAACTAATAATCCAATACTATCACTTAATGTATTTCTTTCTTTTCTTAGATTATCAGCTTCAGTCTTAACTTTTCTATATTCAATATCTTCATCAAATACTTCATCAACTAAAACTAGTTTTTCATCTTGAAACTTCTTTTTAATATTTTCTTTTACAATATCTTTATTTTCTCTAATTAATTTAATATCTATCATATATCCTCCTAATTAATTATATAAATTTTATATTAACATTATAGCATAAATAATTATTATTTTTTCTTTGGTTTCATAATTATTTCCGACTTATTTGAAAAATCAAGAGTTTTAATAAAAGTTAAATAATCTTTATAATTTAATTTTTCACATAGTTCAATTATATTACCAAATATTTTATTATAATTATAATATAATTCTGATATACGTATATTTAAAGCAGATGGCATTTCATTTCTAGAAATCATATTAGAAATTATGTACTTTCTAAAAATATTAAAATCTTCTTCTTTACTTTTTTTATTATTAATTATCTTATCAATTTTATTAACAAATTTATTATGATTAATTGTATTACCATCAAATTCAATTATTATAAAATCTCCTGCTTCTTCTATACCAAAAGAAAACATTGATTTAACTATCTTATTATTAATCATATCTTCTCTAACGGTAGTTAATTCTCCAAAAGATGCTCCTAAATATATATCTAAATACATTTTATTAATAAATGTTTGCTCATCCATCTTATTTTTTAAATATATTTTATAAACTAGATAACTTCTTTGAGCAACTACATTTTCATTTAATACTAATTTCTTTATTGCTACTTCTTTTGGTTCATTATCTTCTTTTTTAATAATTTTATCTTGTTTACCAAATTTTTTCTTCATTTGGTTTTTTCTAACAAATTCAAAAACTTCTTTTTCATCTAAATCTCCAGTTATTACAAGATACATATTACTAGGATTATAAAAAGTATTATAGCATTTATATAAATCTTCTTTTGTTATCTTCATAATTTCTTCTACAGATCCACCTATATCATACTTATATCCAGAATTAACAAATAAACATTCATATGTTTTTTGGTAACCAACCCAATTTGGATTATCTTTATACATTTCTAATTCTTGACTAATTATTCCTTTTTCTTTTTCTACATTACTATCTGTAAAATATGGATCTTGTACAAAGTCAAGAAGTATTTCTAAATTATCATAAAAATTCTGACTACAAGAAAAATGATATTTAGTTTGCTCTTGAGAAGTAAAGGCATTAGCATCTGCTTGTCTTTTTGAAAACTTTTCAAATATTATTTCTCCTGTTTTTTGTTCAAATACTTTATGTTCAAGAAAATGTGCTATACCCTGTGGGAACTTTTTCATCTTATTTTCACTAATTGGTATGAATTCAAAATCTTTAGAGCCATATTTTGTAGTAAAATATGCTACTTTTGAAATATAGTCTTTAGTTTTACAAAATAAAACTGTAAGACCATTATCTAGTGTATCAATTACAACAGTTTTATTTAATCTTTCAATATTAATTTTTTCCAACTTTATCACCCCCATATAAATATACAGTATTTAATTTAATCTTTTTTGCAACTAAATATAAATCCTTTTTACTAACCTTTTGTATACCATTAATTACTTCATCTATATTCTTTTTTTCTTTTAATATCATAGTATAATACATATTTAATATTACATTCCCATAATCAAAGTTTTCATTATATTTACTTACTTTATTTTCAATTGCTTGTTTTATTTCCTCATCAGTAATATTTGTTTCTAAATCTTTAATATTATCCATTATTAAACCATAAGTCTTTTTATAATTTTTCTTATCTATACCTGTTGATATTATTAATATGTTATCAAATTCCATTATTGATGAAGATGCATAATATGCTAAAGATGCTTTTTCTCTAACATTATTAAACAATCTAGATGTTGCAGATCCTCCTAATATATAATTATATATTGGAAGTACACAACTTCTTTCAAATGATGTTAAATTAGTTAAATCAAATCCCATAATTAACTTAGCTTGATTAGTATTTTTTTCTTTTATACATTCTTTTATTTTATTACCTATTTTTGTTTCATAATAACAACTATATTTTTCTTTATTTGGTTTTAGTTTACTAAATTTTTTATTTATTTTCTCTTTTATATCTTCTTCATCAATATCACCAAGTACAAAAATATCAATTTTACTATTATTTAATAAATCATTATATGAATTAACTAGATTTTCTTCATTAATTTTTTTAAGTATTTTAATATTACCCTCATTTGCTATTGCTGCTGGGCTATTTTTATTCATCTTTTTTAGCATTAATGTTGTAGCATAGCCTCTCATGTTTTCTTTACTTTCTTTAATAATATCTCTTCTTCTTTTATATACTATATCAAATGACTTTTTATCAAATTTATTATTCATTATATTTGGATTAAATATCACTTCATTTAAAATATCAAGTGATTTATCAAAAACCCTATCATTCACTAGTTTATCATTAATAGAATTATTATATAAATTTACTATTATATTATTACCAGAAATATATGAGGAGCATGATATAAAATTATCATAGTTGTTTAATAATTCTCTTGATAATAATTGGTTAGTATTATATTTTTTTGTTGAGTAAGTTAGTAAACTAGATAGCATTAATAAGTAATTATATTTTTCTTCTGTTAATGAAGTTCTAAAATCAACTTGCATATAAGTTCTTACAAATTTCTTTGTATTAACAATATGTAATGTGTAATTATCATATTCATATTTTGTGTATTTCATACTTGGTCCTTTCATAATATAGATTCAAGTGCAAGGGTAATCATCTTATCAAGAGATTTTTCTCTATTCTCACTACTTATTACTTTTTTATCATATTTAGAATCTACTACTGTAAGTATACAAGAAGCTTCTTTATTTAGTTTCTTAGCTAAATAAAATATTCCAAATGCTTCCATTTCTACTGCTAAATAATCATCTTTAGGAAACATATCTAATATATTATCTTCAGCATAAAATGCATCACTTGTTATTATTTTTCCTATATTTATATCTATATTTAATCTATCAGCAGCACTTATAATATTATTATTAGTTATATTACTTGATTCCACTTCATTTACATCTTTATTATCAATTAATTCATCAAAGTTAGTCTTACTATATGCTGAGGTTGCTAAGACTAAATCAAGCGGTTTAATACTTGGTTTAAGTGAACCACAAGAACCTATTCTAATAATTTTTTTAACATCATAAAAACTAAATAATTCATGAGTATAAATACATGCACTTGGAATACCCATACCTGATGCAAAAACAGTAACTCTCTTACCTTTATAATATCCAGTATATCCAAACATATTTCTTACTTCATTAATCAATTTATAATTATCTAAATAATGTTCTGCAATATACTTAGCTCTAAGTGGATCTCCAGGCATAAGAACTATATCTGCAATATCTTCCTTATTACTTTCAATATGTGGTGTTGCCATAATTATCATCTCCTATAAATAATTATATCATACATTTAAAAAAGCCAGTATACTGGCTTTATTTAATTTCTAATTCGTTTGTCTCATATATTAAATTTGAATTATTACTAAGTTTTATTCTTAATATATATTTCCCATCAACATTTGCTACTGAATATGAAACATACTTTAATGTTGTACTATATAATTCTACTTCATCAACCATTTCACCAAAATCACCAAACTTATCATAATTTTCCCTTTTTTCAATATAAATATAATTATTTTCATCTATAATTATATAACTTGAATTATAGTTTATATCGGTTTCTCCACCAATATAAAATACTTTTTTATAAACTAAATCTTTACCTGTTAAATCTTTTATTTTTTCTTTTCCAGAAATTCCTAACTTATTACCAGGATATTCTAATAAACCAAAATATCCAATTGTGCCAATATATCCTGTGTGGATGGTATTAATATTATTGCCTGTAACTATTCTTAATTTTTTATCACTTGTATATACTACTTTTGCTGAAGAACCACAAGATATACCTCTTGGATTACCTTCAAAACTTGTAAATGCAAGAACTTTATGACTTCCATTTATCCTTTTAATATTTAATTTTTGATTCTCATTATTTTTTATTTTATTATAAACTGTGGTCTTTATTCCACCATTACCTGGCGTTGGTTCATCAACTGTATCATTTATATCAGTTGCAGCTAATACATATAAATTTTTATTTTCTGTTAATAAATATACATCATCTCCACCAAGCCAGCATGAATTATTTTCATCTAGAATAAATACTACTTTTTCATTAATATCAGTAATTCTGGAACTATAGTCTCCATTTGTAAGATATATCTTTCCATCTTCTAATTCAAGATATATTGAGTATGCTTCCTTTAATTCGCCATCTGTTGTATATGCCTCATCACTGTTAATATATGATACTAATATTTTTTCTTCTGTTGTTGTAACTATTTTTAGATCTTTATCTTTAGCAAGTTCTTTAATTGTTGTAAGTGATATCTTTCCTCCTAATATCCCACTAAATGATAGATATGCTATACCAAGTGCTAGCACTGCTGCAATTATTACTATTGTTTTGTTAATACCTTTTGTTTGCTTTTTGTTTTTCAATATTTCACTCCTTCTTATTATTATAATTTAATAATATCTTTATTTATATTATTTGTCAATTAAAAAAGTAAATGTTTACATTTACTCTTCATCATTATCTTTATCTTCTTTAAGTGCTACTAAAACATCTCTTGGTTTAGCTCCATTAGGTGGTCCTATTATACCTCTTTCTTCTAATAAATCTATTATTCTAGCTGCTCTATTATATCCTAAACGATATCTTCTTTGAAGAAGCGATGCACTTACCTTTTTTGTCTTAATAATAAACTCTACTATTTCATTATATAATGGTTCTTCATAT
Organism: Bacilli bacterium; assembly: GCA_035388245.1. Classification (GTDB taxonomy): domain Bacteria; phylum Bacillota_I; class Bacilli_A; order RF39; family UBA660; genus DAOOPL01. The sequence goes on from DAOOPL010000030.1 coordinate 7,253, forward strand.
TCTTCATTATATTCATTAACATTTGAAGATTGTTTTTCCGTAACTGTAAGTAAGTTTGTATCGTACTGAGCTTTTTGTTGGCCAATTGTATAATTAACTACACTTTTAATTTCTTCTTCTGAGACATAAGTACCTTGTATTCTAAGAGGTATCCCTTCTCCCATTGGGAAAAATAACATATCTCCTTTACCAAGTAGTTTTTCTGCTCCTGCTTTATCAAGAATTGTTCTAGAATCAATTTGAGATGAAACTGCAAATGATATTCTAGATGGTATATTAGATTTAACTATACCTGTTATTACTTCTGTTGATGGTCTTTGTGTAGCTGCTATTAAGTGAATACCTGCTGCTCTTGCCATTTGAGTTATTCTCATTATTGAATCTTCTACTTCTTTAGCAGCAACAAGCATTAAATCTGCAAGTTCATCTATTATTACTACTATATATGGTAATTGTTTTTTCTTTTCATTATCTGGTAACGACATGTTTTTATTTACTACATATTTATTATAACTAACTATATCTTTAGCTTCACTTTCAGTAAATATTTCATATCTTTTTTCCATCTCTTCAATAATCTTTTTAAGTACTACAGATGCTTTTCTAGGATCTGTTACTACTGGTGATAATAAATGTGGTATACCATTATATATACTTAATTCTACTTTCTTAGGATCTACAAGTACTAATTTAACTTCATCTGGTCTTGTTCTCATAAGTAAAGAAATTATTATTGAATTAATACATACTGATTTACCAGAACCAGTAGCACCCGCAATAAGTAAATGTGGAGTATTATTTATTTCCATCCATATTGGTTCTCCTAAAATATTTTTACCTAAAGCTACTGTAAGCTTGTTTGATGATGTTGCTTCTGGCAATGCTGTTAACACTTCTTTTAATGTTACTACTGAGAATACTTTATTAGGTATTTCTATACCAACTGTATTTTTACCAAGTATAGGAGCTTGTATTTTAACACTTTTTGCTGATAATGCTAGTGCAAGTTCTCTATCTATTGCAAGTAGTCTATTTATCTTAGTACCAGCTCTTATTTCAAGCTCAAATTGAGTTACAGTTGGTCCTACATGAACTGCTACAACTTTTCCTTCTATATCAAATTCAGATAATGTCTTTTGTATTAAATTAATACTACTATTAACTGATGACTCATTAGTTTTAGTATTAATCTTCTTAGGATTTTCTAATATATCAAGTGGTGGTAATTTATAAAATAAATTTTCACTTACACTATATGTATTTTGTTTTTCTTTATTTAATACCTCATCTATATCAGATATTACCTTTTTATTTTCTTCTTCATCTTTATCTTTTTTCTTAAATATACGAGTAATTAAATTTAATAATGATTTATCAAATATCATTGCAAATGCAAATAATATCAATACCACCATTACTATTCTTGAACCAATTATATCAAATAGTATTACAGATAAATATGAATATAAAGCTCCAAAGAAACCTCCACCCCATAATTCCATTCTAATAAATATACTTTCATTAGCTGCATAATAATTATACTTAATACTTTCTAAAGTAATTCTAATAACGCTATTACCAATATTAATATTATGCATAATATAATGGATATTAGTAAATAATAATATAGTTGTAAATAAAGCATACCCACCTATATATTTTCTTGAAAAATATTTTGGTCTTTCTCTTTTAATAATATAATATAACCCAATATAAAACAGAAATATAAAAATAACTCTAAAGAATGCCCCAAATAAATATATTGCTATGGCTCCAAATATTTTATCTCCAACTATCCCTGCTCTTAAAAATCCTAAAATTGCTATAAGAATATATATAAGTCCTTTTATCTCTACAGGTATTTTATTTATTTTTTCTATTTCATCTTCTATTTTAATTTTTCTTTTTCTTCCCATGTGCCACCTCATATTATTATCTACATTATATCATTATTTTTATTTTTTTAATATATATTTATCTATTTTTATTTCTTCTAAAGTTATACATATATTGTAATGCTAGAGCAGAATATTCACCATATTTCTTATTGGCAAATTCTTCCATATTTACTATTTTATTTAAATTATATTCTTCTTTTAAAACTCTTTCTACCCATCTATCTATCGGGAAAGCATCAAATCTAGAATATGCAAAAAATAATATACATGATGATACTTTCTTTCCAATACCTGGAAAACTCATTAAATAATTAATTGCAGTTTTTGTATCCATTTTTTCTATCTTATCTAAATTTAAATTACCATTTACTACTTCTTTTACAATATTACATAAATACTTATCTCTAAAACCTACTAAACAAGATTTAAAATCATCTTTGGTAAGGGATTTTAATTCATTTATTGTTGGAAATAAATGAAATGTTTTATTATTAAATATTACTTTTTTACCATATCTTTCTGCTATTAAATTCATTGCTTTAGTAATAGATGGTACATTATTTCTAGCAGATATTATAAAACCCAATAGTGCTTCAAAATTATCTTGATTAATTATTCTCATACCATA
>DAOOPL010000031.1:0-8509 GCA_035388245.1 Bacilli bacterium
TTAGTATAACTTACAGTCATTGTTTTGCTACCTACTGTACTTGAATCAAATGGTGTTACTACTATATAATCTCCTGAATTTAATAGTGTTGCTGTTCCATAGTTATCATATGCTGTTACAGTAAGTGTACCCATAGGATCTAACCTATTATATGTTGTTGGATTTAACTCTGCTGTTATATGATTAAATAATAAATCATTTGGATTCTCTTCAACAATAAGTTGTCTTGTTTCTGTTGCAGTTTGACCTTTTCTATCAGGACCTACTGTATATGTTATTGTGTATGTACCTACTGCAAGTGTAGTAGTATCTGTTATGTCTGCAGCAAGTGCAACCATATCAAAGTCATCACTTATTGTTATTCCAGTATATACATTATAGTTATCTAATCTATCTATTGTTACTGTTACTGGATCTACTGTTATTGTTGGTACTAAATCTACTGGATAATCATTTGGATCATCATAATCCGTATTATTATTTAATTCCTCTAAATTAGTATATCCATCATTATCTTCATCTGCATCTGGATTAAGCATTTTAATTGTTCTTGTAACAGTATCTGCTATATTTCCATTTGCATCTGTATAATCATAATTAATTGTATAGTTTCCTACAACTAGTGGATCTCCAACTACTTGTCCTAACTTAGTTATTGAAGCATCATAATTATCAGTTACATTTGCACCTTCATCAGTATAAGTTTCATAACCTAAGATTCTCTTATAACTAGAGTTTCCTATTAATGTAATAACGGGTTTAGTTGGATCAACTACATTAAAGCTTCTTGTAATTACTTTATTATTTCCTAATGAATCAGTTGCAGTAAATGTTACTGTATAAGTTCCTACTACATCTTTATCAATATTATGTGTAATAATTACTGGTACGCTTCCATCAGCAGTATCATTTGCTAATGCTTTAAATTCTGGAATTATACCATGGACTTCCATTACATAATTGTTATTTTCATCAATTGTTATTGTTGGAGCTTTATCATAATCTGGGTAATCATTTGGATCATCATAATCAGTATCATTATTAAATTCTTCTAGATTAGAATATCCATCATTATCTTCATCTGCATATGGATCTAGCATTTGTATTGTTCTAATAACTTGTCTTGCATCATTTCCATTTGCATCTTCATGATTATATATAATAGTGTATCTTCCTAATGCTGATACATTACCACTGATTGTCCCATTAATAGTATCTGTTTCATCATAGTTATCAGTTACCCTTGCTCCTTCATCATTATATACTTCATAACCTAAGATTCTCTTATAACTAGAATCTCCTATTAATGTAATTACTGGTCTTGTAGTATCTACTACATTAAACTTTCTATTTATTACTTGTTTATTACCATAGGCATCAGTTGCAGTAAATGTTACCGTATATTCTCCAACTACATGTCTATTAATATTGTTTGTAATAACTACATTAATACTTTCAGCAGTAAAACTTTCTGCTGTTGCTTTAAATTCTGGTACTTCACTATGTACTTCCATTACATATGTATTACTTTCACTTAGTACTATACTTGGTAATACTTCATCTCCATTTGGATTATCCGATGGATTTGCAAAAGTAAACATAAATAAGCTTAACAATAAAAATAATATTATTGCAGCAATTTTCTTTTTACTAATCATTTTATCTACCTCCTAAATCTTTTTTTTACTGAACAGTACGCATTTTGCCCCATAGAGGAGTAACTTCTACCCCTTTACCCATGGACTGCCTTTGGTAATGATAAACTTTATACCCTAAGCCAATACAACGAGTTACTTTTCCATCTTTATACTTATATTCTTTATTTTGAATACAAAAAACAGGTCCTTTATCTTGCAATGCCATAATAAAATCAATTGACCAAGTTAGCATAAAAATTGCAAAAACAACCCAGAAAACAACATTAAGTATCTTCTTTATCATCTTTCCACCACCTTTCATAAGCTTTTGCCTTATAAAAACATATATTGATGTATAAAAATCAAGTATTCTTAAAAATAAGACTTGTCCTTTATGGTAGCACTTTAAATATAAAAAGTAAATATATATTTATTAATTCTAACTTATATATAAGTATTTGTTAGTGTTCTCGTATAATTATATTATAGCACTTTTGGGAATAAAAAACAAACTATATAAATTAATATATAATGTTTTTTACCCTTACTTTTATATTTTTATTAATTCTAAATCTTCAACATAATCTTGTCTTTCATTAACAAAATTTGTAGAACCAATTTTACTTTCAGGATATCTTGGTATTAATTGAATATGAAAGTGATTGGGTTCTCCATCACACATAGTACACAGATATACTCTTTCAACATCTAATGCCTCTTTTAATACATTCATCATCTTTTTTGCAAATATATATGCTTTTGCACAGACATCATCTGGTAAAAAAGACATATCTTGATAATGCTCTTTTATTAAAATAATAATATGTCCTTTAGCTCTTGGTTTTGATTCAAAAAAGCACATTAGAAATTCATCTTCATATAATAACTTATTACCTAAATTTGGATATACTCCTCCATATTTAAAATTATAACATGTTGGACAAATACCTTTAGAACGTAATCCTTCTATATCCATATTATTAACCCCCAAAACATTAATTTCTACTTATATTATATAATATTTTAAACAAAAAACAAACTTTATATTGGAATTCGTTTTGTTTTTTTAATAAAACTATATTTTAATAGTATAAAATGTTTATATACATGTTTTAGAACTATAATTCATATTCTAGTAATTCTGCATTATCAGGTAAATAAGCCCCTAATTTACTATCGTTGGAATTCTTGCTATCAGGATGAAAATATAATTCAATTATTTTACATATTCCTCCATGAGTAGATAACAATATGGTTTTTTCAGAATACTTATTTTTCAATTCTTCAATAAAACTAACCACGCGATTGTAAAAACTTTTTATGTTTTCTGCTCTTTCATATCTATTATCTAAATTATAATCCCAAAATCCAAAATAATCAAAATCAGCTTTTTTTACACCTTCAAATTCTCCATAGTTTCTTTCGGCCAATCTATCATCAATAATAATTCTTTTTTTAAATTTTTTATTTACTATTTCTGCTGTCTCTTTTGCTCGTAATAATGGTGAACTAATTATTAAGTCAAAATGTCTATTATTTAATAATTTTTGTAATTTCTTTGCTTGCTTTTTGCCTTGCTCATTTAATGGAATATCAACTGAACCTTGCATTACTTTCAAATAATTCCATTCTGTTTCCCCATGTCTAATAACATACAATTTCATATTTCTACCTCAATATAATTATATATTATTTTATATTAAAAACAAACCCCATATTGGAGTTTATTTTATTTCTTTATGTGTTTTTCTTGCAATAAGCACTAAACCTTATTATTTTACAGTTCTACCTCTAACTATTTCTATTTTCTTCATAATCACCATAATATAATAGTTTTAGTTCTTCTGTTTTACCTTTAAATATAATTATATGAGGTACTATTAACTCTATATTGGTTAGTGGTATAGTTATTAATTTCCCACTCTGATATAAAATATCTAAATTGCTATTTTTCATATACTCAAGTTTATCCCTCATATAACTTGGAAACTCTATTACTTTTTCTTTTAATTTCATAGACACCTTCTAACATATAAAAATCCCTAAGATTTGTATTAAACCTTAGGGATTATATTTTAACAAGAACATGTAGTTCTCGTATCTACCTATAAATGGGGCGAATAGTGGGGATCGAACCCACGAGTACTAGAGCCACAATCTAGCGTGTTAACCACTTCACCATATCCGCCATGTACTTCGTATTTTATCATTAAATTATTATAAAATCAAGATATTAAAAAAACCCATTAGGGCTTTTTTAGTTATTTCTGTCGTTGTCGTTATAACGATTATTTCTGTAATTATTTCTATTAGCTTTTTTAGCATCACGACATTCTTTACATCTTTGTGGTTGGTTAGTAAAACCTTTTTCATCATAGAATTTTTGTTCACCTGCTGTAAAAACAAATTCTTTACCACAATCTTTACAAGTTAATGTTATATCCTTGTATTCTTTTTCCATTTCAGTCCTCCTTATTAACAAATTAATTTAATTACTTACATATTCCATATTAACAAGGGACTTAGTGAATGATTAAATCGCTCAAAGTATAACATAAATATTAATAAATATCAAGTTTTTATTTGTTTTTAGCTGTTATTACTACTTCTTTACCATATTTTTTATTAATATTGTCTACTACTTGTTGCATTTTTTCATCATTTTCTTTTGTTTTTATCTCTTCAAATATAGATATTTGTTCATATTTCTTATCAGCAAAGTTATTTAATCTTATTGCTACTAATCTAATAGGATCTTTCTTCCACATCTTTTGAGCTAAAGATGTAGATACTTCATATATGTCTTTATCAGTATTAATAGGATTAGTTAGTTTTTGTTGATGAGAATAAATAATAAAATCACTATTTTTTAAACTTACTGTAACAACAAGAGCATAATAATTCATATTTCTTAATCTAAGACCTACTTGATGTGCTAAATCATATAATACTTTATTAATATCTTGTAAACATATTAAATCTTCTGGTACAGTTGCTGAATTACTTATTCCTTGATTCTTAGGTACATATTCTTCTACTTTAGAATCATCTATTCCCCAAGCATAATTATGCATAGTAATAGCACTTGTTTTAAAGTGCTTTTTAAGCACTTCTAAATCTAATTTAGCTAAGTCTTCTATAGTTACTACTCCAATTTTATTTAATATTTCACTACTTTTTTTACCTATCATAAACAGTTCTCTAACAGGCAGTGGCCATAACTTTGTTTCTACTTCATCTTCAAACAAAGTATGTACCTTATCTGGTTTCTCAAAATCAGATGCCATTTTAGCACATAATTTGTTATTACCTATCCCAATATTAACAGTAAATCCAAATTTTTCTTTAATTTCATTTCTTATTTTATGTGCTAAAAGAACTGGATCTCCAAATAAAGTTTCAGTTCCTGTCATATCTAAAAAACATTCATCAATAGAATATCTCTCTATATTAGGAGAATAATTACATAAATATTCATATAATCTATTAGAATACTCATTATATTTATCATAATCTCCAGGTATTACTAGTAAATTACTAACTTTTCTTCTAGCCATATATAAAGGTTCTGCTGTTGCAACTCCTTTTTCTTTAGCAGGATAAGACTTAGCAACTACTACACCTCTTCTTTTAGACTCATCTCCTGCTACTACACAAGGTATAGTTCTAATATCTAATTTATCACCACTTTTTAATCTTTCAATAGCACTCCATGATAAAAAAGCATTATTAACATCAATATGAAATATTATATTCTTATTCATATTATCACCAATAATATTATATCATAAATACGAACAAATGTTTAAATATTATTATTAATATTATATAAATTACATTTTTCTTCTAATAGTAAGAAATTACAACATCTATTTCTAATGTTTATAGATAAACTATTGTTTACATAACTAAAGTATAATTTATTTGAAGCTTTTAATATACTGCTTTTGTTTTTATTTAACCACCTTAATTGCTCCTTTAATAGATTTTGATATATTATGTCATCTCTAGAAGATAATTTAGTATTTAAGTCTACTAATACATAATTATTTTCTTTTACTGGAATCATGTTGTTAAAATTAATTGCTCCAAGCTTACCACCATCTATTTTGATAAAATCTATAATGTTTTTCATCTTTTCATGTTTTGGTTTAGGACTTGAAAGTGGTGCAAAATATTTACAATTATTTATTTCAATTAAAGCTCCTAAAAATGGTCTTAAACTCTTTTCATTTTTATTATAAGTTACTCTTGCATCAAACCCTCTTAAATAATCACAATACTCACTATCTATTTTTACTATTTCAAAATTTATTATCATTTTTTTCCTTTCATAAAATAAAAAGATTAGAGTTTGCTCTCTAACCTTACTTTTTTATATCCCATTTATGGCTGGGTTCACCGCTTTTTTAAGTTCCATTTATATGGCTGGATTCACCGCTTTTTTAAGTTCCACTTATACGGCTGGATTCACCGGCTTTTTCAAATTTAATTTTTCAATTAAATCTAAAATAATTATATATTATTAAAATAAATTGTCAATAAGGTTCTACATAAATTATTTGATAACAAATTATATATCACTCTTAATTATTAATTCTTATTCATATTATTATCAATAAATTCATACTATACTCCTTCAATAAGAAGATATAACAGCATAAAAATAACTTGTAGTAAACTACAAGTTATTTAAGTATTTTAGTTTTTTCATCTGCTTCTGGAACTCTTCCTTTTAATAATATTCTACTTTCTTCCTCTTGGGCTTGAGTTGGACCAGTTGTATAATAATTACAAGGATTAGCATCTCTATATTCTTTAGTAAACTTAGTATTTTCTGGAGTAATATCATATTTAGCAAATGCTTTTAATACTTCTGATGTCATATGATCAAAAACACTACCTAATACTTCTCTACCTTTATAAGCTCCAGTACCACCTGGAGTACTTAAATCAATATCAAAATCGTTTCCTTTTTGACCTACAGCAGCATAACCAACAAACTCTCCCGCTTTTACTTTATCTCCTACTTTATAATCTTTACTAGTATATATATGGCCATATATTACTTCTGCATTAGGATCAATATCAGAAACAAAATGTAGGCCTCCTCCATTATTTGGTCTTTCAGGTATTACTTTATCTTTTTCATAATCTATTTTTGTAATTGTACCATCAAATGGGGCATATAATTTTACTTTATCTAAAGTTCCTTGAAGTTCAGGAATTGGTAAAAAATAATGTTTCATAGAGCGATCATTTTCTAAATCTCCTTCATAACTATAACCATCACGGATATGTCCAGCACAACTTCTATATTTAGAAATTGATTGAATTTGTTCTAAATCAATAGGAACTGCTGTAATATATTTAACATCTTTATCAGGCCAATGAAATTCATATATATCATTTTTATCTTTGTCTTTACTATTTTCACTTTCACTAGTTTTATCTTTAATTTCAATTTTTTTATTAATACTATTAGTTATTAAAAAAATTGTACTTATAACAAAAAATAAAACTATTGTCCAAAACCACCAACGTTTATATATCTTTTTTTTAGGCATATTTATTTTACTAACAAAATTTATTTCTTTCATACTGTTTACTCCTATTCTATAGTAATTATATTATTATCTATAATAAGTAGTATATTCATTAAATTCTTCATTATTAGTACACATACCATTTTTATGTTCTAATTTAATATGAGTATCATCTATTAATTCAATAAGAATTTTTGCTCCTTGTGACCCATTACCATCATACTGATAACAGTATATATTTTTATCTGCAGTTACTTCATTAAATTCTCTATTAATATAACCTGAGTGTTTTGGTGTAAAAGTTATACTTGTAGAACTATTTATAGATAGTTTAGCAAGCTTTGGATTTAAATTATCATGTACTAGTGCAACAGCACCTTCTTGATTTGTTGTACTAGTTTTATCTATCTTATTTTTAAACCAATCTCCTGATATTGTACCTTCTACATCATACATTATTTCACCGCATAGTGGTTCTTTATTTCTTTTAATAAATTTTCTTGAATCCTTTTGTTGTTCTACTCCTCCCATTTTACTTAAATATTTATTTCTAAGTTCATCAATAAAGTAATCAAAAGGACATGCTGTATGAACTGTTTCAGCATAATATCTTTTTTTACTAATAAATTTTAAATCTGGTTTATTAAAGTCATATATTCCTATATCAAATCCCATTTGTAGAGTATGTGGCATATTACCAAATGTACCTATTAATTCACCTGGTTTTAATGTTATTTTATCAAAATCAGGATGACAAGTTTTATAATAAACTACATCATCTTGATTAAATTTATATTCTCCTTCTGAACATTTAGGATCAGTTTCATCAATAGCTTTTATTAATCTTTTTGATAATCCAGTTAAATGTATAATACCAAAATTAATTCCACGACAAGGCGCAAAATTAAGTTGGTAATCTGATCCCATAAACTCATTTGTTTTACTATTATATATTCTTTTATTCTCTACCCATATTAATGTTAAAGTACCTGGAGAATAAACTGGAACCTCTGATTTATAAGTATTATTTGTAGGATAAACATGATCAGTAGGTACTGTATGACTAGTACTATTAGAATTACCTAAAGGTATAATATAATCTGGATAATCACCATCCATAAAGGGTTTAGTAAATATATGTGAAGTATCACTAGGACACTTTGGTAAATCAGTAGACATAGCATAATTTTTAAATACTAAATTATTACTATTCTTATCATCATTTCTCTTCTTACTTCCACTATTATCAATTATTATAAACAATACTACTATAATAAATATAACAACTAATATTACCCACCAAAAGCGTTTAAATATTAACTTCAT
>DAOOPL010000032.1:0-8160 GCA_035388245.1 Bacilli bacterium
CTATATATAAAGCTCCAACACCATCTTCTAACATCTCATCTACATATATTTGATAATTACCTGTTGATTCAAAGACACTTATCTTTCCATGAAATAGCATATTCATGCCATCTTCTGGTATAAATTTAATATTACTAGCTTTAAAATTAAACATAATAGCACTTATTCTTGATGTTTCATCTTTAATTGTAAAGTAATAATGTCCTCTTGTATGAGCTTTAAAATTAGATATTTCACCTTTTAAATATACATCTTGTAAATTAATATCATTATCAATTTTATATTTTATATATTTAGTAAGTGCTGTTACGGTTAAATATTTCTTATCATTCATAAATCACCTACATATCATGATAAATATTATCTAATACTCCATTTATCATATTTTTTACTTTATCATCTGAATATATTTTAGATAACTCAACAGCTTCATTAATACATACAATACCTGGAGTATCTGTATACTTCATTTCATAAATAGCCATTCGAAGAATTGCTTGATCTGGAAAACCAAGTCTATTTATTTTCCAGTCTTGTAAGTACTTATTTGCTATTTCATCAATACTATCTTTATTATTTATAACACCATGTACTACTTCATTAACAAAATCATTAGTAATTTCAACATTTTCTTTAATTACACTATCTATATCATATATAATTTTCTTACTATCAAATATAAATATCTGATATAAAATTGTCATTATTACTACTCTAGATTCATTTCTATTCATATATTATCACCTACTAATAGTCTACCATAAAACAATTAAAAAAACTACATTATAATATCTTATAATTAAATATACTATATATTTTTAATGTAAAGTACACATGGTATTTATTTGACTTATAAAATTTATTGCATTATAGTTAAAATATAAGGAGTGAAATTAATGAAAAAGATAGTTAATATTATATTAATTATAGTGTTTTTAGCAACAATTGGTTATTTTGGTTATAATTATTATCTAAGTAAAGATGCATACTATTTAACAATAAGTATTAATCCAGAAATTAAATTAGTGATTAATAGAAAGAATATTGTTACAGAGGCTCTACCAGTAAATGAAGATGCTGATATTATTTTATCAGATTTAAAATTAGTTGGTCTAAATATTGATCTTGCAAATGAAAAAATAGTTGAAGCAGCAGAAGATACAGGTTTTATAGATGAATATTCAGCAGAAAATACAATTATTATTACAGCAATGAGTGATAATGAGCAAGAAAGAAAAGAATTTGAAGAAAGAATTATGTCAAAGTTAGAAAGACATTTTGAATCAAAAAAAATATATCCTATATTGATTGCTAAAAGTCTTGGTGATGAATTAAAAGAAGAAGCAGAAGAATATAATATAAGTAATGGTAAAATGCTACTTGTAGAAGAAGCAATGGCTTTAGATAGTAGTTTGAATAAAGCAGAACTAGTAGAAAAAAGTGTACAAGATATACAGAAGATTATAAAAGAAAATATTACTAAAAATAAAGAAGAAACAAAAGAAATTAAACAAAAACTAATCGAGAAAAAAAATGAATTAAAACTAGAATATAAAAATAAGATTATAGATTTAAAAGAAAGTATTTTAAAGATTAAGAAAAGTGAATTTAAAAACATGTCTGAAGAACAAAAAGAAGAAGCTATTAATTCATATTTAGAGGAAAAGAAAGAGATACTTAAATCTAAAAAAGAAAATATTATTAATGAAATAAGAAAAGACAAAAATAAATCAAACTCTAATTCAAATTATGATTTATCAGAAGAAAATGTAAATGTTATTAGGGAAGAAATAATAGATAAAATTCAACAAATGGAAGAATAAAAAAAGTAAACAATCTGTTTGCTTTTTAAATATGCTTTTAAATTTTACTTTCCTGATCTTTTTTCTCAAAGTATTCTTTTAATATATTAAAATATTTTTCCTTTATACTTAAATCTAATATATTAAATTTATTTACAATATTAGTATTTATAATTGCATACTTATTAATATTATTTAATACATTATTATCTAAATTATAATTATTTTTAATAATTGCATTAATTAGAAACAAAACATATTTTACTTTAATTTCCTCTACCTTTAAACTTCTAAAATTACATTCTAAGAATAATACACTTAGTATATCTTGCAAGAAATTATTCTCAAAAGGATCATTTTCTACAATAACATATTTCTTTGATATTAATCTACATTTTACTTCATCAACTTCAGCATCAATATTTGTATCATTACTAGCTTCTGTTGTATTTAATTTACTTACATTTTCTAATTCTTCTATTTCATTTTTAGAATCTACTATCATCATATTTAGTATTCTAATTTTTTCAATAATATTATCATTTTTACTAAATTGCATTATCATTTTTTCATAAGCTCTTTTTAATAAGTCAGAATGATTTTCATAATTAATATCACCAGTATCTTCTATTTCTTTTATACATTTATTAAAGTCATCAATCATTAATTTATATACATGTATTCTTTCAATATCATTTAATTTTAAGTTGGATTGTTCTATTAAATAAGTATTTAAATCATTAATAATTTTTTCTCTTTCACTAATCATATTACTCTCCTATTATAAGTACATTTTATCATAAAATTATATAATTATCTACCTTTATTATTATGTATATCATATAGTATATTTAAGGCCTCTAGTGGTGTTATTTTTGACGGGTCAATACTTTTTATTCCATCTAATATTTTTTTATCAGAATCACTTAATACTTGTTCATTTAAGTTAAGTGCTATTTGTACATTACTTTTTTTATATTTATAGTTGCTTTCATGACTAACTAATATTTCATTTGCTCTTTTTATTAAATTACTTGGTAAGTTAGCAAGTTTTGCAACATTAATACCATAACTTTTATCAACTGGACCATCTAATACTTTATGTAAAAAAACAATATTTTCATTTTCTTCATATGCTGAAACATGAATATTTTTTAAATGTTTTAAACTATTTTCTAACTTAGTTAATTCATGATAATGAGTAGAAAACATAGTAAGTGCGGATATATTATCATGTATATATTCAATTATTGCTTGTGCTAAACTCATACCATCATATGTTGCTGTACCTCTACCTAATTCATCAAATATAATTAAACTATTAGCTGTTGCATTTTTAATAGCATTATTTGCTTCTAACATTTCTACCATAAATGTTGATTCTCCAGATACTAAATCATCACTAGCACCTATTCTTGTAAATATTTGATCAATAAGTGGTAAATATGCCTCTTCTGCTGGTACAAAGCATCCTATTTGAGCCATAATAACTATTATTGCTACTTGTCTCATATAAGTAGATTTACCAGCCATATTAGGACCTGTAATTAATAAAATATTTGTACTATTATCAAATATAACATCATTAGGAACAAACTCTGTATCAATTACTTTTTCTACTACTGGATGTCTACCATTAATAATCTTTAAATGCTTATTATCAATCAGTATTGGTCTAACATAATTATTATCTTCAGATACTTTAGAAAAAGATTGTAATACATCTATTTTAGCAATTACTTTTGCACTATTTTGTATTTTATTTATATATTTTTTTACTTGTTCTCTTATTCCTACAAATAAATCATATTCTAAATTAATTATCTTTTCTTCAGCATTTAATATCATGGTTTCTTTTTCTTTTAATATTGGTGTTATATATCTTTCACAATTAGCAAGAGTTTGTTTTCTCTCATAATTATACTCTTCTTTTATTAAACCTTTATTACCTTTAGATACCTCAATATAATAACCAAATATTTTATTAAAACCTACTTTTAGATTTTTAATACCTGTTCTTATTTTTTCTTCTTCTTCAAGAGCTGCTATAAATGACTTGCCACCCTTTCTAGAATCTTTAAGCACATCTAATTCTTTATTATATTTTTCTTTAATTAAATACCCCTCTTTTAATCCAAGTGGTGGATTTTCATAAATAGCTTCATCAATTAATTCATATAAATCTGATAAATCATCAATATTATCATAATATTTTAAATCTTTTAGTAATTTTTTAATTCTAGGGAAATTTTGTATAGATACTTTTAATTGTAATAAATCCTTAGCATTAGCAGTATTGTACGCTACTCTACCACATAATCTTTCTAAGTCATATATTTCCGATAAATATTCAATCAATTCATCTTTTATTAAAAATTCACTACTTAATTTACCAACCATATCATATCTTTTTTCTAATTCTTTCTTATCATATATTGGGTTTTCAATCATGTTTTTCAACATTCTTGATCCCATTGCAGTTTTAGTCTTATCTAAAAGCCATAGTAATGAATTTAGTTTTTCACCTGTTCTAATATTTTCTGTTAATTCAAGATTTCTTTTTGCTTTTAAATCAAGTTTTAAATACTTTGTATTATCTATATATACTACCTTTTGTAAATGCATTAGATTTCTTTTTTGAGTATTTACTAAATAGTTAATTAATAATTTAATTGATTCAAGTAATCTATAATCCGATATATCTTTATATATACTACTATAATCTTTAATATTCTCTTTATTTGATTCAAATGATACAGTTATATTACTTATTTTCTTAATACTTTGTATAAAAGAAAAATCAAAATCTGGTTCTAAAACAATCTCATTAATATTTATTTTTAATATTTCATTTAATAATAAATCTAGTGATTCGATTATAGTTGTATTAAACTCTCCAGTAGATAAATCTGTATAACTCAAACCATATATATTATTTATTTTTACAACACTTGCAATATAATTATTTTTATTTTCATCAAGCATATCTTCACTCATTATTGTACCTTTAGACACCACTTGTATTACTTCTCTTTTAACAACACCTTTTGCAAGTTTAGGATCTTCAATTTGTTCACATATTGCTACTTTATATCCTTTATCTATTAACTTGTCTAAATATATATTTACTGCATGATGTGGGATTCCACACATAGGAATTCTTTCATCTAATCCAGCATTTTTTCCTGTTAAAACCAAATCTAATTCTTTAGATATAACTTTAGCGTCCTCAAAAAACATTTCATAAAAATCACCAAGTCTAAAAAACAAAATAACATCTTCATTTTGCTCTTTAATATCTAAATATTGTTTCATCATAGGACTTACTTTAGAAACATCTACATCTTTTCTATTCATATAACCACCATAAATAAATTATATCATTTTAATTAAAAAAAACCAATTATATTGGTTAATTATAATAGTATACATTTATTGGATATTGTTCTCCATCAAACTCAATATTTAGTGTAATTATATTTTCATTTGCAGGTAAAGCACTAAAATCAACTATAGTATCTGCAGTGATAGTCATATTTGAAATTTCAATTACTTTTGTTGTTTCACCTACTTTTGTAAATGTAATATTATCATTATCATCGCTTGCAGTAATATCCCATCCATTTTCTAATGCGTTATATACAAGTTTAGTAATATATATTTCATTAACAATATTATTTTTTTCTTTTTCAACCTCATGATATTTAACATTTAATATATATATTATCTTATAAAAGTATATTGAAAGAGCTGCTACAATTGCAACAGATACTAACAACTCTACTAAAGAAAACCCTTTTTTATTATTCATAATTATCTCCTATGAAATTGGACAAATTGGAGTTGATCTATATAATTTTACATATCTTCTGACTGTACTATATTCAAACTCAAATACAAATATATATCCTGATGTTGGATTTTCAATACTGTTTAAAAACTTTGTTAAATTAATATCTCCATCTGTATAATTAGTTTTAATATTTTCAACAGTAGTTGCTTGAATAATTTTATTTAAACTATACTTAGGGGTATCAAAAGCAAACACATAATAATTGGTTCCTGGCGTGCATGTTCCACTAGCAAGGTTATCAATATTACTATATATATAATCTGCTGTCATTACATCTGGTGCTCTATTGTAACTAACTAGTCTTGCTTTCATTCTTTCATATCTATTAGCAAATTGAGGAAAAATTAGAGTTATTGTAAGTACTACTATTGATGTCATTACAATTGTTTCTGCAAGAAAAAATCCCTTTTTATTTTTCATATTTAATCTCCATTATTTTTATGTTGATAATTCTTTAATATTATTATATAATATATTTGTGATAAATGCTAGATAAAAAGAATAAATTGAGGTGCTGTTATGATAAGAGAATTTGATTATGAAAAGCTACCAATTGTTGAAGTAGTAAATGAGATCATTATTGACTCTGCTAAAAGGAATGCTAGTGATATTCACTTTGAACCTGCATTAGAATTCTTAAAAGTTAGAATAAGAGTTGATGGTGTTCTTTTAAATTATACGACAGTTCCTAATACATTAAAAAGAAATTTAGTAACTAGACTTAAGATATTAGCAGGTATGAATATTACTGAAACAAGATTACCACAAGATGGTGCTATTAAGACTAAATTGCAAGATATGGCACTTGATTTACGTGTGTCTTCATTACCTACTAGTAAAGGTGAAAAAATAGAAATACGTATTTTAGATTATACATTAAGTTTAAAAGGATTAGATAATTTAGGATTCACTGATGATAATTATCAGAAGATGTTAAAAATGATATCTGTACCAAGTGGTATTATTCTTGTTACTGGAGCTACTGGTTCTGGTAAATCTACAACAGTATATTCTATTATACAAATGCTAAATAGTGAGAAAGTAAACTTAGTAACAGTAGAAGACCCAGTAGAAATGGATATTGAAGGTATTAGTCAGGTACAAGTTATTCCTGAAATTGGTCTTGATTTCGCAAACTCATTAAGATCAATATTAAGACAAGACCCAGATATTATTATGATTGGTGAGATTAGAGACAATGAGACAGCTAAAATAGCAGTTAGGGCATCTATTACTGGTCATTTAGTATTATCTACACTACATACAAATAATTCATTAAATACTATTGAAAGATTACTTGATATGGATGTTGAAAGATATCTACTTGCAAGTGCACTTACTGGAATTGTATCACAGAAGTTAGCAAGAAGAATATGTCCAAAATGTGCTATTAAAAAACCTACAATTCAGTATGAGAAAGATTTGTTTAAAAAAGTATTAAATATAGATGTTGATGAAATATCTGTAGGTCAAGGTTGTGAAGAGTGTGAAGGTGGATATAGAGGTAGAATTGCAATACAAGAAGTATTACTAATTACTCAAGAAATTAGAGATGCAATTACTAATGGTATGAGAAAAGATGAGTTAAGGAGCCTAGTTTATACAAAAGATGTTACTACATTATTACAAGATGGATTGGAAAAAGTAATTAAAGGTTATACTACATTAGAAGAAGTACTTAAGATTGTTGAATTAGATGATGAGAATGATAGAATACTTACAAAGAATATTGCAAATATAAATATACAAAAACTTAAAGAAAAAGAAGTTAATAATAATATTATAGATGAAACAATAATAGAACCTAAATAGGTTCTATTTTATCATATTAAGAATTTGTTCAATATCTATTTTACTAAAATATATTATTATAGAGGCCAGTGCTAAGAAAGGCCCAAATGGTAATATGTTTTTATTTTTAGTTATTAATATAATTAATGCTATTGGTAGTGCTAAAAATGCTGCTAAAAATATAACAATTATTGATAACTCATAACCAACTACAAGGCCTATAAGCATCATTAACTTAATATCTCCTCCACCAAGAGATTCTTTTTTAAACAAAACATCTCCTAATAGTTTAAGTAAGAATATAAATACAAACGATATAAATATATCTAATGCAATACTAGCAATACTAACTATTGTAATATTATTAGTATTAAATAATATTAATATCTTTATTAATATTATTATAGGTATAGAAAATACAAATATTTGATCAGGTATTTCCATATACTTAATATCACTAATAGCAACAATTATTAATGATGAAATAAATATTATTGCTATTAAAAGTTCTAATGTAAATCCAAAAAATATATATGCATATACAAATAGTATTCCTGTTAATAATTCAAATATAGGATATATATATGAAATACTTGATTTGCATTTTCTACATTTACCTCCTAATATAATAAAAGATAATATTGGTACTAAATCATACCATTTTATCTTATTATTACATTTAGGACAATGAGATGGTGGATTTATAATAGACAT
>DAOOPL010000033.1:0-7726 GCA_035388245.1 Bacilli bacterium
TTAATAGTATCAATAAATACTTTACCAAAAAATATTCCTCTTTTTATTTCAAAGTCATTTAACATATCTGGTGTTATTGATGTATAAAAATATCCTGGTACAATTCTTTTTTTAGCTACTAACATTCTCTTATTAGTAAATACAACCACACAAGAAGAAAATATGCTTAAACTTGTTGATGATTTTTGCCCTGCAAAAACATATGATACTTCTTCACCTTCATTTAAATGTTTTTGAATTACTTTTGAATGTCTTTTAACTCTAAAACATACAGTAAAGGGATACTTTCTAAGAAATTCTTTACACTTTTCGTATACACATAGTTTCATACTATTCTCCTAAGTTATTATCTTCAAAAAACTTTGTTATTTCTGTTTCTTCTACATCTCCACTTATTACATCAATTACTGTTTTATTTTTAACAAGTATTACTAGTGGTGTTCCCCAATCATCTGTTGAAAGAACACTGTTTGATTTTTTAAACTCATCAAATGTAGTTTGATCTGTTATTTGATCTAGATTGAAATAATTTACTAAAACCTTTAATTCTGTTGAAACTTTTTGTATTTTTGGTGAAAAAGCTACACAATGACTACATGTTGGTCTTCCAATGAATATTACTGCAGGTGTATCACCTTCATTTAATTCATAAAACTCACTTAATGTTATATCCTTCCAATAACTTTTTTCCTTACTATTTACTGTAGCAAATGCTGATATACCTACTATTACACCAACTACTGCAACAATACCAGTTATTTTTAATATTTTCTTGATAAGATTACCCATTTTTGTATACTTTGTTAATATTATTAAAATTAATAATAAAAAGAATGAACATAAAAATAAGAATGATGTATTTAATATACTTAATACTTTATCCATAATACCCTCCTTTATACCTATTGATTATACTACAACTAAATAAAAATAACAATTATTTAGTATATCTTTCTGCTTCACTAAATATACATCCACAGTATTTCTGCATATATAGTTTTTCTTCTCTTGCTTCTTCTTGCCCTTGTCTAAAATACTCTCTAAAATCTTTATAAATAAACTTAATATCATATTCTTTAGCAAGTTTTTCACAAATATCTTTTATTAACTCATGTTTTTGGTATTTACTTACAAGAAGTGTAGTTGAAAAAGAATCATAATTGTTATCTTTAGCATATTTGACTGTTTCTTCTAATCTTTTTCTATAACAATATGTACATCTGTCATTAATATCAATATTATTAATAAATTCTTTAACATCATATTTATCTTTATAGATCATATCTAAACCTATTTTATTAGCGTATTCTTTTAAACACTCTAATCTGTTCTTATATTCAATATATGGGTGAATATTTATGTTATACCAGAATCCTGTAATATCATAATCCTTTTTTAATATTTTTATTGGATAAATACTACAAGGAGCACAACATATATGTAATAATAATTTCATAATATCTCCTCTTTCGAAGATATTATAGCATAAAAAAACTGAATAATTCAGTTTTAATTATGGTTGCATTACTCCGAAGAATACTAACCACGCTAATATTGATTTGGCTACTAAACTTAATATTATATATATTCTTTCACCATATAAATAATCTTTCCATTTACCAATTCTTTTATATTGTAATATCATGTTAATTGGGAATAAATTAAAGAATATAAAATATGAACCAAATATTGCATATACAAACCAAGGTACTTCTGCTGGATTAGAATTACCAAATGCATACATAAATAACACTATCCAAGGAAGAATACCTGCTATTGAACCATATATAAATGGTAACCAACTAACTTTCTTATTATCAAGATTAATCTTTTCCATAAGTAATCCAAATAGATTCATTGATGCATTTAATCCAAATATTAATATTAATGCTCCTATATCATAAACACCCATTAATACTGCTATTAATACAATCATAATTGAAGAACTAAGTGCATATTCATACCATCTGAACTCATTAATATGATTTTTTAATCCATCCATATACTTATTTTTATATTTCTTTGATGATATTATAAAATGAAATGCTGCTGATAAGAATAAGAATGATGCTACTAAAATACCAAATGGTAAGTTAAATACTGTTTTAGTAACAGTAATTAGTCTGTCTAGTACTTTGTTATACTCTAAAAAGTTTGATACAATTACTGGCTTAAAATCTATTACCTTTTCTACAGTAAGAGCTACAATTAGCATAAATACTGCCTGTATTAAGTGAAATAATCCCATGAACTTATTAAATTTGATTAAATCTTTTAATTTATCTTTCATATCTATCCTCCTATTATTTATATTATATCACAATTATATTATTTAAAAAACCAAGAATATTATTTCTTGGTTTTTTGAATACCTTTGTTTTCTTTATGAGGTTTAACATCTAGTTCATATATTGAATCACATATTTTATAATAGTAGAAAGTATATAGTTCATTAAAATCATCATTTAAAAGTGCTTTTTCCAGTGCATTAAAGTATACATTTTTTTCTTCATAACTAACATATACTGGCGGTAATCCAACATTTTTAAATAATAAATTCATTAATCCTCTTGATGTTCTTTTATTGCCATCATCAAATGGATGAGTTTTAATAATTTCACATTTATATCTTATACATTTATTAATATATTCAATAATATTTATATCTGGTCCTTCTGATTTTTTTATTTCTGCTACGTCTTGCATATATTTTACCATGCTATTAAATATCTTATCTAATCTACGATATATTTCACTTGTTTGAGAAACATCAACTGCAAAGCTTTTTATATATGCCCCTGTAGCTCTGAATTGGCCTCCAAATTCTGGATGAGGGCATTTAGAGAAAAGTAATCTATGCAACTCTTTAATTATTATCCAATAATAATTAATATTTTCTAGTTTATCAAAGTCATTAAAGTTTTTAATATAGTCATATATTTCACCTAAACCTGCTTTTTCACATCTTCTTGCTTCTTCTAATTCAGATTCATTAGAAATGTATTTATTTTTAAATCTATTTATTATATTGTCATAGTCAGAAACTGTAATATATTTATAATAAGCAGATATTATACCTTTTGGTACAATATCATCTTCTACATATAAAGCACCATTGTCCTTTAATCTTTCATATTCTTCAAATATAATATTAATAAAATTTCTTGCTTCGTTATCTTTCATACTATTTCCCCCAAAAAATTCTTCCTCATTTGACTAAGTATTATACATTTTTACTAAATATTGTCAATATTTGTACCAAACTTGACTTTTCTCTACTTTTATACTATTATATTGTGCATCAAAAAGGGGTGTTATTATGATTCATAAAAGGGAATTTGAATATGTAGGTAGATGGGCAAGAGATGTTGACTATCCACCAAATGATTATATTTTACGTACTCAAGAAGAATTAGAAAGAGTTGCAAAATTGTTTGATGAACAATATAAGAAAATAAAATATAGTATATGTTTTAGTAACTCTACAGAATTAGAACTAGAAATACTAGAAAAGAATGTTGCACATATGTTAGGAATTGACTATAAAAACTTAAATTCTGCTTATCATTCAAGATTTAGACAAGAAGTTTTAGATATCGATCCTAGTCAACACATTAAATCTTATACAATGCTTAAAAAGATGGTGGAAACATTTAGTAAGATGGTGGATTTTGAGAGAAGAACAGGTATAAAAATATTAAATTATTATACTGTACAAATAAAATGTGCAATATTTGAGAAAATACTAGATTTATCAAAATTTAATTATGGTTGTATTAATTTTGATAAAGAGGAGTTTAATAGAAATAGTTCTAAACCTTTTAGTGGTAATTCTGAAAAATTCTTATTTGTAGAAAGCGGAGAAACAAATGCTCCTTACTTTCTTATGGGTATTTTACCTAATAATGAATCCTTCCGTTATGGTGATAGTGAAAATGGTAATGGAACAGAAAATGGCGATATATCAGAGGAAGAAGTTAATAATGAATATAAGAGCATATCATATGCTGTTGAAACATTAATTGCTCCATTAAATCCAGAATGTTTTATAAAAAATCAAGAAGTAATTATACCAACTCACTTACTGTATAGTAAAAATAATCAATTTACAAAGTTAGAAGCATCTCCAGAACAAAAATTAGCATTATTAAAAATGTATAGATGTTTGATTGAAAACTATGGATTTGAAAATAAAATAAACATTTTAGGTGATTACTCACTAATATTAAGTGATCAAGTAAATAAAATTAAAAAACTAGTGTAAACTAGTTTTTTTAATGTATAACTCCACCCCACTCAACTACTATAGATCCTTTTCTAATAAATTTTGTAAGTTATTATATTTCTATTTTTATATATCTTCTATATAAATTTGTCATAACCTAATACTCTTGAATATATTTATTTAATTTCTTAGTATTTAAATCATATACATATTGATAACTTGTACTTTCATCTATATTACCATCTTCTTCTTCATCAAAAGTCTCTTCAATATTAAATATTACTGTTTTTAAAAACTCATCATATGTGTAATAAGCAAAAAATTCCATGTTTGATTTATATTCAAAGAATTTTTTTACAACTACACCATTATCATCTATTAATTTTAAATAATTATCAGTATCAACAACTATTAAGTATTTATTAAATATATTTTTTATATCGTTATATTCTTTGCTTGTTTTAATTAATTTACCACTCGATGTATATGTACTAAAAGCTTTACCATTTTCTAATATTAAATTACCAACTTCATTTATACCGACAAAACTAAACATTTTACCATTAAATAGTAATTTATAATTCTCATTATATATCTTATAAAATTCTTCTCCACTATAATTACCTTCATCATCATTAATATTAATATAAATTGATTTCAAGTAATATATTGTATTACTATTACCAATTACAGAAAAAATCCCATATGTGCCATTCTTACTAGTAATTTTTACTGAACCTGTTTTATAATTTACTATATATTCATCATAAGTATAATTATTATCTGCGTCTTCATTTTTATTTCTAACTATTACATTGCCTTTTGTTAATAATATATCACCATAGTAATCTTCGTTTAAATTTATCTCTTCATATTCTTTATTTAAATATATTTTTTTGTCATCCAATGAATAAAATATATTATCTCCAAAAACTATACCATATATTGTATCTTTATAATATGCAATATTTGCCTTCTTATATTTTGTTTCTATCTTAATTTCTTTTATTTTATTACTAATATAATCATAAATATAGTAATATGTTCCATCCTTTACTAATGCATATCTATAATTTGCATCATACCCAGTACATTTTGAATATTTACAATTGTATACTTCTACTTTTTTTACATCTTCATATTCAATAAGATGTTCGCTATTTGCAGCTACTGAAAAGCACTCTTCGTCCGCATAATTATATATATATAGCTTTTTTGCATTACCTGTTGGGGTATACCAAGATGTATCTTTAGTAGTAGTTACTTTTGTTGTAGTTGTTGTTGTATTAGAACTTCCAAAATTAAATAATTTTTTTAAATATGACTGATTATAAAATGCTACTACTGCTAATAAAATAACTGCTAATATTATAATTATTATTATTAATATCTTTTTATTATTATTCCCTTTCTTAATTACTACTTCTTCTTCATTACTGTTTTCATTACTTTCCAAATCTATCAACACTCCTTCTATTATGATTTTATTATACATTATATAAATTATTTGTCTAGATTAAAAAAAGAATTTTAATTAATAAAATTCTTATATTTTTTCAACTAGTTTATAATATGTTTCACGTATTTTAGTTTTATCTTTTGGAGTCATATGTACAAAGTTTATTTTAAATTGATATCCACTATTCATTGTTATAAATATAACAACTTTCCTATAGTTAAATAATATTGCTGTTGATGATATGTTTTTATATGGGAAAAAGTGTATTTTTTTAGGCATCATTTTATTCTCAAAAAGACCAAACTTATCAAATAATATAATCTTTTTATCAGAAAAAAGACATCTATCTAATCTATTGCTATATACAGCCTCAATAGTTTCATCTTTAGATACATATTGACAAATATATTCTGGTAGTTTATCTATATCTAATTCCTTATAAAAATTAAAATAATGGGTTAATTCTTTAAATTTAATATATGCCATAAATCCTCCTATTTCACTAACTTAATTTTATTAAATGGGAATAGTCTTATTACTATTTTACCAATAATATCTTCTTTTGATATAAATCCAATTGTACGACTATCCAGTGAGTTATTTCTATTATCTCCTAATACAAAGTATTTATCATCAGGTACTTTACCATAATCATGATTAATTGGTACACTATTTGAACCTATATACTCTTCTTTAGTTAGGTTACCATTAATATATAATTTACCAAATACAAACTCTATTTTATCTCCAGGAATAGCTATTACTCTTTTAATTAAATATTTTGTATCTTTATATTTAAATGATATTATATTTCCTCTTTTTATATCAAATACTTTATAATGTATTTTTGATATTAGTACAATATCTTTATCACTTAATGTGTTTTCCATTGAAGAACCAATTACTTGAGTAAAACTTATTAAGTATATTATTATTAGAAATACTACTATAAATATTATTATATAAATAATACTATCTTTTATGAATTCTTTAATATCTAACCAATCCATAAATACCTCACTATTTTCAATTAAATTATATCACATATAATAAAAAAAGAGAATAAATTCTCTTTTATGATTCAGATATAGCGTCAAATGTATTTGAATTAGAATTATATCTAAATATTATTGTATAGTCTCTAAATAACCATTCATATGTAATACTTACTTTATCTATAACTGGTGGCATAATATTATGATCATTATACCAACCTATTCTTACTGATGTAAATAAGTCATCTAGTCCTCTCCACTCTACATTATCAATTGATTCATATGTTAGTGCATCCTCGTATTTTATACTAACATCTTTAACAGATATTGGTAATATAAAGTGTTCTCTTATTTCTAAGAAGTCATAGTCAGTTGTACAATCTATTAAACAATGTGGTTTATGTGTACTTCCATTATATGATAAATTAAATTTTGTTTGATATACAGTTTCATTTTTTACTGTATACTTAATATCACTAAATGTATAACTATCTTGTGTTATTAATAGTGTAATATCATCTCCTACTGTTTGTGTTGAAAAATCAGTTGTATAATTTGTTGTTAAATGTTTACTACTATCTGCATATACATTATATACATCAATATAATCAGATATATTCTTTGTTGTTGGTGTTTCTTTAGTAAATACTAATTGTACATTAGGTTTAACTTCTGCAAATATACCTACTTGTACTTCAGAAAGTGGAGTATTAATCACATAATCAATATTTACTGTACTTGTTATTAAATCTTTAGTATAACTTACAGTCATTGTTTTACTACCCACTGTACTTGAATCAAATGGTGTAACTACTATATAATCTCCTGATGCTAGTATTGTTGCTGTTCCAAAGTTGTCCCATGCAGTTACAGTAAGTATACCCATTGAGCTATCTCTATAATATGTTGTTGGATTTAATTCTGCTGTTATTTCTTTAAATTTTAAATCATTAGAGTTTTTTACAACTTCATAATTAATATTTACTGTGCTAGTTATTAAATCTTTAGTATAACTTACAGTCATTGTTTTACTACCCACTGTACTTG
>DAOOPL010000034.1:0-7218 GCA_035388245.1 Bacilli bacterium
AATAGACATATTATTAGGTAATCTATACCCTACTACATTAAGAAAAGAACCTATTATTAAACCAAATATAAATATTATTATAATGTATGCTAATTCCATTTTTTTATCCTCTATAAAGCATTATACATACCAAACATAGGTATTATTATTGATAATAATATAAATCCTACTATACCAGTTAAAAATACTATTAATACTGGTTCCATTAATGCTTTCATTCTAGTTATTGCTGTTGAATGTTGATCTTGATAGTATTTAGATACTCTTTCCATCATATTACCTAATCTACCAGTTCTTTCACCTGTTATTAACATTTGATAAGCCAAATTAGGAAATGCCCATTGATCACTAAATGATGATGATATTGTTTCTCCTTTTGCTAAATTTGTTATTGTATCCATAACTAATAACTTATATACTTCATTATCTGTTATCTTACTTAATATTTCAATTGAATCAGTAATAAATACATTATGATTTATTAAGTTAGCAAATGTCTTAGTAAACATAGTAACTTCATTATATATAATTATATTTCCTATTACAGGAATACGCATAAAAAATGATTGCATTACTAATCTAAATCCTTTTAATGATTTATATGCTGATGTATATATTAGTAGTACTAAAATTATACCTATAAATAAATATAAACCATTAATTCTTAGAAAATCACTAATATTAATAATAAATATTGTTATTCCAGGAACATTGCTACCTAAATCTTTATACATACTTGTAAACTGTGGTACTACCCACATCAATATAAATGTAATTACTGTTATTGAAAATATAAATACAATTGCTGGATACATCATGGCAGATATCATTTGTTTTCTTGTTTTTTCTGTTTCTAAATAATAATTTGCCATATCGTCTAATACTTCTGTTAAATTACCAGTCATCTCTGATGTTTTTATCATGTTAATTAATAATTTTGGAAATATTTGTCCTCTTTTTTCTAAAGCGTTACTAAATGATTCTCCCATTGTAATATCATATACAATTGCTTTCCATGTCTTTTTTTCTGCATCATTTTTACTTTGTTCTGATATTATTTTAACTGCCTCTGCAAGAGGAATACCAGCTTTAATATATGCAGATAATTGTGTTAGATAAAATATTAATGCTGACTTTTTAAACTTAAACCCATTAAGCCCCATCTTATTAAGACTACTATGAAACGCAGATCTTACTGGCGTTATTTCATATACCTCATATCCTTCACTCATTAGGAATGATTGTACATCTATTTTAGACAAAGCTTCAAAACTACCTCTTTCAAGAAGACCAGCACTATTTTTTGCTAAATATTTATATAATATATTTTGTGTGCCTCTTTCTTCCTTCTTATTATTAAACTCTGAAAGAAGCATTTCTTTTTTCATTTCTAATTCATTTTGTCTATTTTTTACAAAAGATAAATTATTATAAAATGCTAGGAATACTCCTAATATTCCTTTACTTTTTTTTCTTTCTTCCTTTCTTTTTTCTTTATCTTTTTTCTTTGCTTCAATAATTATCTGATTATTTATTAAAGTATTATTCTTTTCTCTTTTTAATCTTTCTTGTAATTCGTTTTTTTCTTTTTGTTTTGCTTCAATTTCTATTTTTTTAGCTTCATCAAGTTTCTTTTTTTCTAACAATTTAGCATATATTTTTGCTCTTTTTTCTTCTTCTTTTGCTTTTTTATATTTTAATTTCTCTTCTTTAATAATTAATTTAGTATTATCTACTTTTTTTTCTTGAATATGTGTTTTTTCTTTTAATTTCTTTTCTTTTTTAACTTTATGAATAAATATAGTTTTTAGACCAATTAAAAAGTAGTATGGTGCTTTAACAAATACTATAAATACTCTATAGACTATTATGAAGGGTAATAATAAAATATCTAGCACAAACTCACCACCCACTACTTTATTCTTTTTTTATTATATCATATACAAACAAAAAAACAAATATATTTTATTTGTCTTTTAGTCATTTAAATAATCTTTTAATTTTCTAGATCTTGAGGGATGTCTTAACTTTCTTAATGCTTTTGCTTCTATTTGTCTTATTCTTTCTCTAGTTACTCCAAATATATTACCTACTTCTTCTAGAGTGTGACATGTTCCTCCACCTAAACCAAATCTAAGTCTTAATACCTCTGCTTCTCTAGGAGTTAATGTTTTCAATAAACCAGATATTTCATCTTTTAATACTTCATTAATTGCATAATCTTCTGGGCTCATACTATCATTTGGTATAAAATCACCTAGATGTGAATCTTCTTCTTCTCCAATTGGAGTTTCAAGTGAAAGAGGATCTTGAGATATTTTAAATATTTCTCTAACTTTTTCTTCAGAAATACTTAATTTCTTAGCAAGTTCTGTTTCTGTTGGTTCTCTACACAACTCAATTGTAAGTTGTCTTTGAACTCTTTTTAATTTATTAATAGTCTCTACCATATGTACAGGCACTCTAATTGTTTTAGCTTGATCTGCTATTGCTCTTGTTATTGCTTGTCTAATCCACCATGTAGCATATGTAGAAAACTTATATCCTTTTGATACATCAAATTTATCTACTGCTTTTAATAAACCTAAATTACCTTCTTGTATTAAATCAAGAAATGATAAGTTCCTACCTACATATCTTTTTGCTATAGATACAACTAAACGCAAATTTGCTTCTGCAAGCCTTGCTTTTGCTTCTTCATCTTCTTCTTCAACCATTTTTGAGATAGCTAATTCTTCTTCTGAAGTTAAAAGTGGTATTCTACCTATTTCTTTTAAATACATTCTTACAGGATCATTAATACTAGCTGTATGAGGTATTGCAATATCCTCAAGAACAAGTACTTCCCCATCACTATCGTCATCTGTTGTATCAATATCCTCAGAAATCAGTTCTATTCCATTATCATGAAATGAATTGTATAAATCATCTAGTGAATCAGTATCTAAATCTAAACCTTTTAATTTTTCTGCTAACTCTTCATATGTAATAAAACCCTTTACTTTACCTAACTTTAATAATTCTTCTTTTTTTGACTCGAATGTTTTTAATTCTTCCATTTTTTACTCCAATTCTCTACTTTTTAATTTTACTAGTTTTTCTAATAATTTCAATTTCTTTGTCTCATCATTTTCAACTTTAATTTTACTTTTTAAAGTATTAATTTCTTCCTTTAGTATAGACATATCTATACTCTTTATATAATCATATATTTGACCTTTATTAAATTCACTTGGTAAATCATATGAATCTATTTTTATAAGCAAATCAATTAAATCTTGATTATCCTCTAAATATATTAGAAAATTATTAATATCAAACTTTTTGTTTTCAAAATAAAAATCTAATATTTTATTTGCTAGAAGAAGTAAATTACTATTACTTAAATATGATACTTCTTTTTCATATATTTGAATTACTTCCTCAGACTTTAGCATATAATATAGTAATGCTTCTTCTGCAGTAATTGTTTTATTAATTTTAGGTCTAATAATGACTGGTTTAACCTCTACTATTTCATTTTCCCTAACTAGTTTTTTAATGATATCTACTTCAACTTTTGTCTCATCCGCAAGTTTTTTAATTGTTAAATCTCTTACAACCTCATCATTATTCTTTACTATTTCTTTTACAATATTTCTAATATATTTTGATACTTCGTTTGAATCATTAAAATTTATCTTTTTCTTTTCTACTAATAATCTAAAATCCATAATATTTAAGGCATTATCAAGATGCTTTTTAAACTCTTTAACACCAAATTTTTTCAAGTAATCATCAGGATCTAAATTATCAGGCAACCTTATTATCTTTGGTTTTATTCCTATATTATCTAATTCTTTTATTGCAAGAATTGTGGCTTCTTCACCCGCTTTATCTCCATCAAAACATAGTATTACATTAGGAGATAGCTTTTTTATTAATATTGCTTGATCTCTTGTAATTGCAGTACCCATTGTTGCGACAACATTATTAATACCAGCAATATATAAACCAACAACATCCATAAAACCTTCTACAACAATTACTCCCTTTTCTTTTTTAGAATACTCAAGAGCATTGTGGTAATTATATAACAGTTCTCCTTTTTTAAAAATAACACTTTCCTGAGAATTTATATATTTACTTTCATCACTATTATTATATACTCTGCCAGAAAAGCCTACCGTATTGCCTTCTAAATCCCATAATGGAAAAATAATTCTATTTTTAAACATATCATATATAAAATCATTTTTATTACCTAAAATACCAATACTAGTTAATTCTTCTTTGTTGTAATTTTTTGATAATAATAATTTACTTAAACTATTATCGTCGAAAGCAACTCCAATTTGAAAATGTTTTACTATATCATTATTAATATTTCTATTATCTAAATATTTTATAGCTCCTTCTGCAAGTTTTGTATTTAAATTATTCTGATAATAGATATTTGCTAATTTATAAATATCATAATATTTTTTATTGCTATCTTCCTTCTTAAAACTTGTCTTGCTATTTAATTCAAATGGAATATTTACTTTTTTTGCAACGGTTTTTACTGCCTCTAAAAAACTTATTTTTTCATATTTCATTATAAAGTTAAATACATTACCACCACTGTGGCATACAAAACAATTAAATATCTGCTTATCCTGTGAAATGCTCATACTTGGATTATGATCATCATGAAATGGACAAACAGCAAAATAATTTTTCCCTTTTTGTTCTAAAGGTAAATAATCAGAAATAATATCTACTATGTTAGCTTTTTTTTGAATTTCAATTATCTTCTCATAGTTAACTTTATTCATATTAAACACCCCAATTATATTATTCGCTACTATTTTTAAAAACACTCAAAAAAAGAACTATTTAGTCCTTTTAATTTCTACTATTTTTACTTCATAATTGCCATTAGGACTTTCAACCATGACAATATCTCCACTTTTTTTACCAATTATAGCACTTGCAATTGGAGATTCATTTGAAATTTTATTATTAAATGGGTCTGCCTCTTGGCTACCAACTATCATATATATTTCTTCTTCTTTACTATCTACATATTTAATTTTTATTGTAGAACCAATTGAAACAATATCATCATTAACTTCATCTATAATAACAGCATTATCTAAAGAAACTTCAAGTTCTTTAATCCTTGCTTCTAATTTAGATTGTTCTTCTAAAGCAGCATGATAATCAGCATTTTCACTCAAATCACCAAGTGCCCTTGCTTCTTTTATTGCTTTAACTACCTCTGGTCTTTTATCTTTTTTAAGATAATTTAATTCTTCTTCTAATTTTAAAAACCCTTCACTCGTTAAATATACTACTTTACATGCATTTTTCACATAATCACCTCATTTAAAATTGTGCCATATAATATTACTATTTAATTATAGGTTTGTCAACTATATTTTTACTCTAATAATATAATTCTTTCTAACCCTTATATCGCAATTAATTTTTACTATCTCTTGAGGATGATTTGCTGCATTAACTTTATTATTTTTACTATCTATAATGTACTTTATTTTCATAGTATATTCTTCAAAATTTGGCCCAAAGATTACAACTTCATCTCCAATTTTAAAGTAATTTCTTTGTTCAACCATTGCTTCTTTTAATTTAGCATCATAACTTTTTACTACTGCTAGAAAATCTTGATTTGACTCTTCTTGTCTACCTAAATAGTATTGCTCATTATATGATATTTTTTTATTAAAAAATTGGGGTATAACTTCTCTGTTTGAGCATCTATATAGTATCTTTAAAGTGTGTTCAATATAGTTATCACTAAGTGTATTACTGTAACATCTATCAATTATATTTCTATATATGTTTACTACAGTAGCTATATAATAAATAGATCGCATTCTACCCTCTATTTTTAGTGATTTAACATTTAATTTAATTAATGTTTTAATATACTTTGCAAGAGATAAATCTTTAGATGCTAAGGAAAAGTCTTTACTTTTTGATAATAAATGGTTATTACTATCGTATAAATCAAAATTAAATCTACATACCTGACTACATCCTCCCCTATTTGAATCTCTATTTGTTAAATAATTAGAAAGCACACATCTACCACTAAAGTTTGAACACATAGCTCCATGAATAAATATTTCTATATCCATGTTAGTATTTTTAATAATATTATCAATATCTGCTTTATTTACTTCTCTTGCTAAAACTATTCTTGAAATACCCGTTTTTTTCCAAAAAAGTACTGTTTCTTTATTTAAAGTTGATTGTTGAGTACTTAAATGTATTTCAATATTAGAATTTATATTCTTAATAATATCTATAAGAAAAGGATCACTAATTATTATTCCATCAATATTTAATTTACATACTTTAGTGACATACTCTTTAATCTTACTCAAATCCTCATTATGAAATATCATATTTAGTGCTAAATATACTTTTTTATTATATCTATGAGCAAATACAACACCTTTTTTAATATCACCTAAAGTAAAATTATTAGCATTGGCTCTTAAACTATAGTTTTTACCACCAATATATACTGCATCTGCTCCATAATTTATTGCCCATTTTAATTTTTCTAAATCACCTGCTGGTGCTAGTAGTTCAATCTTTTTCATTTTTTCACCCTAAATATAGTCTTACTATTAGTAAAATATGTACTAGTATTTATTTTATTATTAATTGTATTATAAAGTCTAATATTATTTGTTAAATAGTATTCTAATACTAATTTAATAATTTTATTATCTACTAAATATGTATCAATAATATAATAATTAATATTGTATTTAAATATTTTTTTATCTAACATTAATACCTTATCACTAAAAATATAAGTACCATATTTATCCTCTAAAATGGGATATTTATTGTTATCTGAAATATATCCTTTACTAACTTTTTTATTTGAATTAATATGTTTTAAATAACTACTTATAAATAATCTTTTTGATGAAGAAAGTTTTAAATATCCAAATATTTTCTTATATAAAATTACTTTAGTGTTTTTAGTAATATTTTTTCGAATCTCTTCAGTATTAATGGTAAAAAACTTTTTGTCAACATCTACAAGTACCGGATTTAGTTTTAATAACGCAATTGCTTCAACAGTAGCGATAAATGTAAAATCAGGTGAAATAACCTCATCGCCTTCTTTTAAATCTAAAGCCATTAATGCAGCCTGCAGAGCGTCAGTTCCGTTTGCACAAGCAATAACGTGTTTAACATTTAAATAATCCG
>DAOOPL010000035.1:0-6383 GCA_035388245.1 Bacilli bacterium
TAAAGATAATAAAGTAGTATCCACTAAAGATAAAATTAATAAAGAGGATATATTAAATATTAAGATAAAAGATGGTAATATAATTAGTAAAGTAATGGAGGTAGAAAATGGAAAAAAATGAAAAAAAGTTTGAAGAAAAGCTTGAAGAATTAGAGAAGATAGTAGGTGAGTTAGAATCAGGAGAAGTAGACTTAGATCTTGCTCTTGATAAGTATACAAAAGCTATGAAATTAATTAAAGAATGTAATGACAAGCTTAAAAATGCTCAAGAAAGTGTAAATAAAATATTAAAAGAAAATGGTGCACTGGAAGATTTTAATATTGAGGAAGGAAAATAATATGACTTTAGTTATAATGGCTGCAGGAATGGGTAGTAGATTTGGTGGATTAAAACAAATAGAACCAGTTGGTCAATCTGGAGAATTTATATTAGATTATTCAATATATGATGCTATATTGGCAGGTTTTAATAAAGTAGTATTTATTATAAAAGAAGAAAATTATGATATATTTAGAGAAACAGTAGGTGCTAGAATTGAAGATAAAATAGCAGTTGAATATGTTTTTCAAAATAATAATAATGTACCTGATATTTATACAATACCAGATACAAGAGTAAAACCACTTGGTACAGGTCATGCTATACTATGTTGTAAAGATATAGTCAAAGATAACTTTGTAGTACTAAATGCAGATGATTTCTATGGAAGAAATGCATATAAAGTTGCAAAAAGCTTTTTTGATCAAAATAAAGATACAAATAAAGAACACTTTTGTATGGTTTCATACTTAGTAGAAAATACCGTAACAGGTAAGGATGAAGTTGCAAGAGGTATTTGTGAAAGTGATAATGGATATTTAACTAATTTAGTAGAATCTAAGATAGCAAAAATTGATGATAAATTTATTGCAAGACATATGGATAGTGAAGATAAATTTATTGTTAATAAAGGGCAATTAGTATCAATGAATTTTTGGGGATTTACTCCAAGATTATTTGAATTTATTGAAAAAGAATTTACTAATTTCTTGGAAGATAATAAAAATGATTTAGAGAAGAAAGAATTTCTAATAACTAGAGTAGTTGCTAATGCTATTAAAGATAATTTTGCAGATGTAAAAGTATTAGAGACAGATTCAAGATGGTTAGGTGTAACATATAAAGAAGATAAGGATATTTTAGTTCAAGAAATAAATAAATTAATTGAAAATAATGAATATCCAAGTAATTTATGGAGTAAATAATGAGAATATTAATAACTGGTGGAGCAGGGTATATTGGAAGTCATACAGCTGTACAACTATTAAATAGTAATTATGAAATAGTTATTATTGATAATTTTTCTAATTCAAGTATTGATGTAATAAATAATATTAAAAAAATTACAAACAAAGAATTTGTATTCTATGAAGGTGATGTTTGTGATCAAAATTTATTAAAAAAAGTATTTAGTGAAAACAAGATAGATTCAGTTATACATTTTGCTGGATTTAAGGCTGTTGGAGAATCAGTTGAAAAACCTTTAATGTATTATAAAAATAATATTCTTAGTACAATAACACTTTGTGAGGTAATGAGTCAGTATAACTGTAAGAATATTGTATTTTCATCAAGTGCTACAGTATATGGAAAGCCAGATAAATTACCAATAAAAGAAGATTTTCCACTATCTACTACTAATCCATATGGTACAACAAAATTATTTATTGAACAAATATTAAAAGATTTATATATTTCAGATAATAGTTGGAGTATTACTATTTTAAGATATTTTAATCCAATTGGTAGTGATGAATCATACTTAATTGGTGAAAATCCTAAAGGCACTCCAAATAATTTAATGCCATATATTGTTAGAGTAGCAACTAATAAATTAGAATGTCTAAGTGTATTTGGTAATGATTACAATACTAAAGATGGTACTGGTGTTAGAGATTATATACATATTGTGGATCTTGCTAAAGGTCATTTAAAAGCAATTGAATATATATCTAAAAATAAAGGAATAGATTATTTTAATTTAGGTACTGGTAAAGGATATAGTGTACTTGATATTATTAATACTTTTGAAAAAGTAAATAATATTAAGATTAATTATAAAATAGTAGATAGAAGACCAGGAGATATTGATGCATGTTATGCAGATCCTAGTTATGCTTTTGAAAAATTAGGTTGGAAAGCAGAAAAAGGTATTGAAGAAATGTGCAAAGACTCATATAATTACATAATAAATAATAAAGATATATAAAGTATATCTTTTTATAATATATGCTATAATATATAGGAAATAAGGTGATTAGTATTAAAAAAGTAGTAGTTGGTATAAGTGGCGGAGTAGATTCTGCTGTTGCAGCATATCTTTTAAAAAAAGAGGGATATGATGTAATTGGTCTTTTTATGAGAAATTGGGATAGTTCTTTAAATAATGAAAGTAATTTAATAAATAATGAGGAAATATGCTCTCAAGAAAAAGATTATAATGATGCTTTAGATGTATGTAATAAACTAGATATACCTTTATATAGAAAAGATTTTGTAAAAGAATATTGGGATTATGTATTTAAATATTTTTTAAATGAATTAGAAGCTGGTAGAACACCAAATCCAGATATTATGTGTAATAAGTATATTAAGTTTGATTTATTTATTAAAGAGGCTAAAAAATATAATGTAGATTATGTAGCAACAGGTCACTATGCAATACTTAAAGATAATAAATTATATAAAGCATTAGACTTGAATAAAGACCAAACATATTTCTTATCACAACTATCAAAGAAACAACTAGAAAATATATTATTCCCAATAGGTAATATTGATAAAAAAGAAGTAAGAAAAATAGCAAGAGATTTAGGTTTATCTATTGCAGATAAAAAAGACTCAACTGGTATTTGTTTTATAGGAGAAAGAAATTTTAAAAAGTTTTTGAGTAATTATATTAAAAGTAGTAGGGGAGATATAGTAAATATTGATACAAACGAAGTATTAGGTAAGCATGATGGTTTGATTAATTATACTATTGGTCAAAGAAGAGGTTTAAATATTGGTGGCAATAATACTAGATTATTTGTAGTTGGTAAAAATACTGAATCTAACACTCTTTTTGTAGCTCTAGGGGATAATAACAAGTATCTGTATAGTGATAGTGCTCTTATTGACACAATGAATTATATCAGTGATAAAAGGCCAATAAAATGCACTGCAAAGTTTAGATATAGACAAAGTGATCAAGATGTTACTATAGAATATATAAATGATAATGAAATATTAGTCAGGTATAATAATATAAAGGCAGTAACACCAGGTCAAGCATGTGTACTTTATGATGGAAATGAGTGTATTGGTGGAGGTTTAATTAAAGAGGTATATAGTAATAATAAGAAATTATGGTATTTATAGTGTAAAATCATTGACAATTTTACAATAGTTAAGTAAAATTATAGTAGAGTAGGAGTGATTTAAGTGGATAAGCTAGATGAGTTATTACAAGAATTAGGAATATCAAAAGTAAAACTTGCTAAATATTTAGGAGTATCAAGACAAATGATATACAATTATTTAGATATGAAAGATATTAAAAAATGGCCAAAAGATAAAAAATTAAAATTATTTGATTTATTAGATATTAAGGAAGCTGATGATATAGATAATATTATTATTAATAATGAGTTTATTAAAAAAGTTGATGCAGTCATAAGTGGTGATACAAATCAATCAACTAGTAATTATACTGAAATAATTGATTTTAAAGAGTTAAAACCAAGAGAAAAAGAAGTATTAAATGATATTATAGGTATAATAAAAGAAAAATTTATTGATGATAAACCAGATGCATATACAGTAATTAAATATATATATTTCTTTTTACAAGGATTAGAAACTGTTAAAGAATTAAAATATATATTAGGGTATATAGATAAGGCATTAGGCTTTGTTAAACCAGATGAATTTGCATTTGATGAAGAACAACAGTTTATATTTGAAAGTATTATGTACTCTGCAATGATATTATATAGTAATGGTGGTGCGTCTAAGTCTAAGTTATCTGAATCACATAAGAAGTTTGTAGCAGAAATAGAACATAAGAATGAAGAGAGATTAAGTAGAACAGAAGAAATAAATACAGCTAGAATACAAGCACTAAAGGAATTAGGTTATACAGAAATCAATAGAGACAATGCAACAGAAGTGTTTGCTAAGATAGCAGAAATACAATCAAGGACATTTACTGATTAGTTCATATAATACATATTATGTTAACATTTATATAGATATAATAAAAACACCATTAGGTGTTTTCTTTCTCTATTATAGTTAGTATCTCACTTTTTCTTTGTTCTAATAACTCATTTGTAGAAGCTTCAAATCTAGTTGTTAAACTAGAACTTGTTCCAGATGATCTTACAAGTATAAAACCATCATTAAAATTAATACGAATACCATCTATCTTTAATATATTATATCCTTTACTTATTGCATAGTCTTCAATTGCACTTAGTATTCTTTCTCTACTATCTTCCTTTACTTCTATTTTTATCTCTGGAGATGTTATTAGTTTCTTTACATCACTCAAGTAATTTGAGAAGGTATTATCGGTGCTTGAAAGTATTTCGATTGTTCTAAGAGCTGCATATAATCCATCATCATATCCATAGTATCTGTCTTTAAAACAAATATGACCAGACAACTCTCCAGCAAAGTCATATAATCCTGTATCCATTTCTTTTTTTAAGTAGGAGTGTCCAGTTTTAACATATTTATATTCAATATTTAATTTATCTAATTCCTTATTTAATATACTTGAACATTTAACATCAAAAAATGTTCTTTTTTTATCAGTTTTATTGACTAAATTTTTCCAAATAAATACCATAAATAAATCAATTGGTATATATTTACCTTTTTCATCTACTATCCCTACTCTATCACAATCACCATCAAATCCAAAACCTATATCTGCATTATTATCTATAACTGCTTTTTGTAAATCTAAAGTATTTTCTTCAATAAAAGGATCTGGTTGATGTTCCTTAAATGTAGGATCCGAATTACAGTTTAATTCTACTACATCAATATCAAGCTCTTTTAAGACTCTAGGAACAATAAAACTACCAGTACCATTATCACAGTCTACAACAACTTTTAGTTTCTTAGAACCTAATTTAATATTGTTTTTTAGCATATTAATATATAAATTATATATATTATTTGATTCAACGTTCCCTACTCCACTAATAAAATTATCATTAACAATATTATTATATATTTTTTCTAATTCTAAACTAAATATAGAACCATTATCATTA
Organism: Bacilli bacterium; assembly: GCA_035388245.1. Taxonomy (GTDB): domain Bacteria; phylum Bacillota_I; class Bacilli_A; order RF39; family UBA660; genus DAOOPL01. Next base: position 5,308 of record DAOOPL010000035.1, read on the forward strand.
AATAACTTAAACCCATTATATTCAGCAGTATTATGACTAGCAGTTATCATAATAGCATTTTTAATTTTCAACTCTTCTCTAGCATAACAAAGCATAGGAGTTGTAACAAGACCAATATCTATAACATTGAATCCACTTTCAGTAATCCCTTTAATTAGATTTTTTGCTATTTCACTAGATGATATCCTATTATCATAACCAACTATTACAGTTTTATTACTACTATCTTTTATATAGTTGCAATATCCTTTACCAATATAATATGAATCTTCATTATTAAAATCAGTATTGAATATTCCTCTAATATCATATTCTCTAAATATTGATCTGTTAATTTCCATAAATCCTCCTAATTTTTATTTCTTGGATGATACTCATCATAATCTGCTCTAATTTTACTTTTTGATAAGTGGGTGTATATTTGTGTTGTCTTAATGTTTTCGTGTCCTAGAAGCTCACTAATTGACTTTAAATCTGCTCCATACTCTAATAAATGAGTAGCAAATGAATGCCTAATAGTATGTGGTGATATATCCTTACTAATATTACATCTTTTTGCTTGCATCTTTAAAAATTTAAAAAAACTTTGTCTAGTTATTCCTCTACCATAACTACTAATAAATAACTTATCTGATTGTTTACTCTTTAATAATAATGGTCTTATCTTATTAATATATTTTTCTAATAATTTAGTAATTGTATCTCCAATTGGTATTATCCTTTCTTTATTACCCTTACCAATACATTTTACTAAATTCTCATTAAGATCTATATCAGTAACATTTAAGCTAACTAACTCGCTTATTCTTAGCCCTGTACTATATAATAACTCTATCATAACTTTATTTCTAATATCTCCCGGTTTATTACCTTTAACATCCAATAATTTTAATATTTCTTCGTAACTTAGTACTGTCGGTAATTTCATTTCTAGTTTAATATTTTCTAACTTTTCACAAGGATTATTATTTAATAATTCTAATCTCATAAAGTAGTTAAAGAATGTTCTTATACTTACTAATTTTCTATTTATTGTCTTATCATTATTAGACTTATTTAAATGCATAATATATTTC
>DAOOPL010000036.1:0-5958 GCA_035388245.1 Bacilli bacterium
TAAAAGATATTCAAAAGGAAATAGATATATTTGAAGTTGAAAAAAACATAGAAGGTAAATTAAAAACTGCACTTGATAAATCTCAAAAAGAATATATATTAAGAGAAAAAATAAGAATAATAAAAGAAGAGTTAGGAGATATATCTACTAAAGAAGATGAGTTAGAAGATATAAATAAAAAATTAAAAGCATTAAAAGCGCCTAAAAATATTATTGATAAAATAAAAGATGAAATTAAAAAATATGATACAACACCAAGTAGTTCTCCAGAAATAGCAATAATTAGAAATTATATAGATATGATGTTATCACTACCATGGAATATTTCTACAGTTGATAATAATAATTTATTAGAAATAAGAAAAACATTAGATGATTCACATGCAGGTCTTGAAAAAATAAAAGAAAGAATAGTTGAATATATTGCTACTAAACAAAGATCTAAACAAGGTAAGACTCCAATAATATGTTTAGTTGGTCCTCCAGGAGTTGGTAAAACATCACTAGCAAAATCAATAGCTGTTAGTTTAAATAGAAAATTTGTTAAGATATCAGTTGGTGGTGTTAATGATGTTGCTGAAATAGTTGGACATAGAAGAACATATATGGGAGCTAATCCTGGTAGAATAATTAGTGCAATTAAAAAGGCAAAATCAAATAATCCAGTATTCTTAATTGATGAAGTTGATAAAATGACTAAAGATATAAAAGGAGATCCAGCAAGTAGTTTACTTGAAGTTTTAGATCAAGAACAAAATGTAACATTCTTTGATAATTATATTGATGAACCATATGATTTATCAAAAGTAATGTTCATATTAACAGCAAATAATATGTATACTATTCCAGATGCTTTAAGAGACAGATTAGAAATAATTGAAATTGAAGGATATACTGAATATGAAAAATTATCAATTGCTAAAATACATTTACTTCCAAAGGTATTAGATGAATATAATTTTGATAATAAAGATATTAAAATGTCTGATGAAATATTTCTAGATATAATTAGAAACTATACTAAAGAAGCAGGAGTAAGAGAACTAGAAAGATTAATTAGACAAATTGTAAGAAAAATTACTAAGGAAATGTTAGAAAAAAATAAAAAAGAAATTAGTATTAAAGTAAACGAAAAAAACCTAGTAGAATATTTAGGAAATAGAAAATATTTTTATACTGAAAATAAAAATATTAATAAAATAGGTATAGTAAATGGGTTATCATATTCAATATTTGGAGGAGATATATTACCAATAGAAGTTGTTAAATATAAAGGTAAAGAAGAAATAATATTAACAGGTAGTTTAGGAGATGTTATGAAAGAAAGTGCTAAGATAGCACTTGGATATATAAAGAGTAATATTAAAGTATTTAAGTATGATGAAAATATTTTTGAAAATAACTCTTTACATATAAATGCTGTAGAAGGAGCAATCCCTAAAGATGGTCCCTCAGCAGGAACAGCACTTACAACTGCAATAATAAGTTTAGTAAAAAACAAAGTAGTCCCAAGTGATATAGCATTAACTGGTGAAATATCATTAACAGGAAGAATATTTCCAGTAGGTAAGATAAAAGAAAAATTAATTGGTGCTTATAGATCAAATATTAAAACAGTATATATCCCTAAAGAAAATGAAAAAGATTTAGAAGAAGTACCAAAGGAAATATTAAAAAATATTAATATTAAATTAGTATCAAACTATGAAGAAATATATAAAGATATATTTAAAAATGAGAAAAAATAATTCTCATTTTTATTTTATACTAGAAAAATATTTAATATAATGTTATTATATTATATAGTAGAGGTTGTAAAATGAAGTTAAATAAAAAAGGTTTTGCAGTAAGTACAATATTATATTCTTTATTAATAATATTTATGTTATTAATAGTATTAATATTTACTTTATTTGATTCTACAAATGGGTTGTTTAGTAATGCACTTAATAATATAACTAATACGTCTGAAGAACAAGTTTTTACACCACCATTTATTAGTAATTTTAATAAGGTTAGTGATACTAGTTATATATATACTGGAGCAGCACCTTTGGTTGATATTTCTGATGAACCTAGTGATCTACCAGAAAATTATACGTATACAGCTGAAGGTGTTATAAATCCATATATACCAGGTGATTACACAATTACATATAATATTTATGATGAAAATAATCAACCATATAATGCAGAACCAATTGTAATAACAATTACAATTCCAGAACCAACGATATCAAGTGTTAGTGATGTGTCTCCAGGAACATTATCAGGTACTGGTACTTCTGTAGACCCATATTTAATAGAAAGTATAGAAGATTTAGTTGCATTTTCACAATCTGTTACAGGTGGTAATACTTATAGTACAAAATATATAAATTTAGTAAGAGATTTAGATTTTAATAGTGACAGTTCATATATTAACCCAAATACAACAGATTATGGAGATATAAATGGAATAAATGGTACTGAGGCATTAAAAACAGAGTTAACAACAGGTGCTGGTTTTTTACCTATAGGTAGTAGTACAAAAGTGTTTACAGGATTATTTAATGGAAATTTTAAAACAATAAAGAACTTATTTATTAATAGGCCGGCAACAAATTATATTGGTTTATTTGGATATCTTGATACTACTAGTCCAAAGATTAGAAATTTAACTTTAAAGAGCCCTAATGTAACGGGATATTCATATACTGGTGCAATAGTTGGGTATACAAGAGGAGAAGTACTAAATTCCAGTGTAATTGATGGTACCGTGGTTGGTTATGATAGTAGTGCACTTGCTGTTGGTTATACCCAATCAAATATTATGGGTGTAATTGTAAGTGGTAATCTTACTGGGCATACAAATGTTGGTGGTATTCTTGGAAATAATGATTCTTCTGGTAGAGTATTAAGAGGTGCACATTTAGGTGGAACAATTACTTGTACAAGTGTTTGTTACAGAATTTATGGTAGATCAGGAGTCTCTGCTGTTGGTTTTAATGGTGCATCTTATACAACTTTTGCAGATAAAGATATAACAATTAATGGTTCTACAGTTGCTACACCAACTTATTCAATAGGGGCAAGTGGAGGAGAAATATCTGATTTTTCAGAAATTAATAACATAAATTTATTAAATATGGTTTATGATACTTATATTGGAGGAGATAATGATTCCGATGGATATTATTTTGATTATGTTAGTGAAGATTCTAATGTTATAGTATTAAAATCAACAGCGACTAATCCAATAGATTTTGATTTAACTGGATCAGGAACATCTGGAAGCCCTTATTTAATAAGTAATTATTCAGAATTGAGACAAGCAACATCTAAATTAGGAAGTTTATATTACTATAAATTAACACAAGATATTGATTTAGCTGGAAAGAATTTTTACATGTTTGGGACATTTGGGCAAGATTTTAAAGGCGTTTTTAGTGGAGATACGCATAAACTTAGTAACATATTAATTGATGCACCAATAGCATCTGTGGTAGGATTTACTGGTAAAAATGATTACACAATAGCAAACATTGTATTTGAAAACATGACTGTTAATGGTCTTAGTTATGTAGGCTCTGTTACTGGATTTAATGCTAATACAATTACAAATATTAGAGTTGAAAATGCAAATGTTACTGCAGAATTTACACATGCAGGGGGAGTAGCAGGTTATCAGAAAGCAAATATTATTTCTACAATTGCAAGTGGAAACGTTGAAGGAACTCAATATGTGGGTGGCATTGCTGGATATGTAAATGGTGGAACAACACGTTCTGTATTTAAAGATGGGAACATATTAAGTACAACTGCATCTGCTGACTCTGGAAGGGTATTTGGTGCAAATTCATCAGGCACATTAAATAATTATGGATTTAAGTCTGATACGAAAGTTAAAGTAAATAATGTTGTTGTAACTAGTGCATTATCTACATCAAAACACGGATTAGATGCATCTGCTGCAGATTTAATTGATCCTGCATTAACAATATATGCTAATGCTGGATTCAACACAAGTATTGAAAGCACATATATATGGTATCTTGATAATGGAGAAGTAAAATTACGTAGAGGTACAAGTATGTGATTAGTACTTTACAAAATAATAATAATATGTTATTATACTATCTTCTTAAAGAAATATTAAGAAGAGATTGGTGTTGATAATATGAATAACAATTATAAAGAATTTCCTAAAAAGGTTGATTCAACAACAGTTGTATTAAATACAATATTTAATTTAGCAAGTGTTGGTAGTAGAAAAGTTCCTTTTTCTGATATAGAAGAACAATTAGTAAAAATTAAACCAGATACACTAGAAGTTGAAAAAGAAGTGAGAAATGGTTTACTATTTGCATCATTATATAATTATATAGTAATCGATAAAGAGAAAAGAATTGTTCATATAACTATTAGTAAAGAAGATGCTGAAGAAAAATTAAATGAGAGTAAAGCATTAGTACTTGTAAAAAAATAAAGAATAAATATTTTATTCTTTTTTTATATATTCTTTTATGTTATAATTATTAATAATATGAGGTGGTTATTTTGAAGTTAAGTAATAGTTTTTTCTATACTTTAAGACAAGTAAAAGAATCTGAAGATTGCATTAGTGATAATTTATTAGTAAGAGCAGGAATGATAAGAAAAAGTTCTACGGGTGTATATATATATTTACCACTTGGGTACAAAGTATTAAAAAATATTGAAAATATTATTAGAGAAGAAATGAATAATATTGGTTCTTTAGAATTATTAATGCCTACATTAATACAAGAAGATACATATATTAAATCAGGACGTAATAATGCTTTTGGTGATGATATGTTTAAGTTTAATGATAAGTTTGATAGAACTTATTGTCTTGCTCCAACTCATGAAGAGTTATTTACAATTGTTGCATCATCTAAAGTAAAATCATATAAAGATTTACCATTTTCATTATATCAATTTCAAAATAAGTTTAGAGATGAAACAAGGCCTAGATTTGGTCTTTTAAGAGTTCGTGAGTTTATTATGAAAGATGCTTATAGTTTTGATACTAGTGAAGAAGGACTAGATAAATCTTATAATGAATTTAAAAATGCATATAAAAAGATATTTGCAAGATTAGGACTAAATTTTAAGATTGTTAGATCAGATGTTGGTGCGATGGGAGGATCATTATCTGAAGAGTTTCAAGCAATAGCAGACATAGGTGAAGATACAATTGTTTATTGTACTAAATGTGATTTCTCATCAAATATTGATATAGCAGAGTGTGTATCAAATGATATTAGTGAAGAAGAAATAAAACTTAGAGAATTAATAAAAACTGAAGATGCAAAAACAATAAAAGAAGTATCAAGTTTGTTATTTGAAAAAGAAGAAAAGTTTGTTAAAACGTTAATATATAAAATAGAATCTAATTATTATGCAGTTCTTGTAAGAGGAAATAAAGAAGTAAATGAAAATAAATTAGCAAGACTTATGAATGCTACCAACATTGAACTAGCAACAGATGAAGAAATATCAAATTTAGGACTTGTTTTAGGTTATTTAGGACCAATTAATATAAATATACCAGTAATATTAGATAATGAAATTATGGGTATGAAAAACTTTATAGTAGGAGCTAATAAAAAAGATTATCACTATAAGAATGTTAACCTAGAAGATTTTAATTATTTAATGGTAGCAGATATTAGAAATATTGTAGATAGTGATAAATGCCCAAATTGTGGAGCAAAATTAAATGTTAGTAAAGGTGTAGAAGTAGGTAATATATTTAAATTAGGAACTAAATATTCAGAAGCATTTAACTTGAATTATTTAGATAAAGATAATAATTTAAATTCAGTTGTAATGGGTAGTTATGGTATAGGCATAGGTAGATGTTTAGCATCAATAGTTGAGCAAAAACATGATGATAAAGGAATAATATGGCCACTTGAGGTAGCACCATATAAAGTATATATTGCTGTTATA
>DAOOPL010000037.1:0-5611 GCA_035388245.1 Bacilli bacterium
TATTATTGTATTTAAATACTAAATCTATAACACCATCAATAATCATATTGTCTTTTTCAAAAAATATTTCATATTCTTTTTTATAATAATCTGATTCTAATAAATAATTATATATATCTGATGTTATAAAATTATATATATTTTTAATATTTATTTTATTAATATCTTCTTCTAATAATATATTATTACTTATTAATTTATTTAACTCTGTTTTTAAACTATCTTCATTATATTTTTTAACTTCTAAGACTTCAAGTACTTTGTGATATAAAGTACCTAACTCTGCTTTATTACTAGACATAGACTCTAATTGTCTAATATATGTGTTTTTTTGTTTTAAAGATGTTACCGTTTTTAGTTTTTCTATCTTATTCATATCTATAACTTTTATATCAACATCTACTATATTTTCTATTTCTTTAATATTCTCTTCAAATTCTTTATCATTAATATCTTTTAAATTAATAATATTTAAAGTAATATTACTATCGGTATATCCTTTTACTATATAATCAGAGATATCCTGTAATGGTTTTGAATTAATGTCTTTAACAAGAAGTGGCATGATTTGTTCTAGATATGTTTTTGTATTTTTCATATAACTGATACTTATCTTATTATCTATACTTTTTAATATTGCATTTTTATAAATGGTTGCAGGATTATTACATGTTCCTGTTATTATTAGACGCTCTTTAGCTCTAGTTATTGCAACATAAAGTATTCTTAATTCTTCTGATATTGATTTTGTTTTTAATAACTCTTTTATAGATATATATTGTAATGTGTCTTTTTTAATATTTAAGTTCTTATCTCTAATTTTAAATGCCATGCCATAATCATCATCAATTAAGAAATCTTGTTTTAAATCAATAAAATTAAATTGTTTACCAGTTTCTACAAGATATACAACTGGATATTCTAAACCTTTAGAACTATGTATTGTAAGTAATTTAACACAAGTCTTATTAGGAAGTGGGTTAATACCTTTTACTTTTATTTCATTATCTATTATATTTTTAATATATTTAATAAACTCAGATAAATTGCTATTAAAACATTTCTCATATTCTTTAGCATACATAATCATCTGTATAGAATTCTTCCTTTTTTCATCTTTTCTACCTATACTTTGTATAATATTAATATAATTTAGATCTGAATATATATAACTTATTAAGGATGATATACTACTATTTTTATAATACTCTTTATATTCATTTAATTTATTAATAAAATCCTTAGATTTATCAGTACCTATTAATAATAAGTTTTCATACATAGAATTATATCTATTTATTTGTCTAATATCAATAAGTTCATCAAATGTAAAATTAAATAGTGGTGATGAAAGTACTGCAACAATTGGTATATCAATATAACTATTATCAATTATCTGTAATATTGCATATATTAACTCTACTTCATAGTTTTCAAAATATAATTCACTACTTTCAGAATATGCATTAATATTTCTTTTAATAAGTGCTCTTCTAAATATATCCATATTATCTTTAGCTCTAAATAATATTGATATATCACTTGGTTTAATAACTCTCTTACTATTTATCTCTTTATCAAATATTTGATATTTACTATCTAACAGTTTCTTTATAGAATTTGCTACAATAACAGCTTCCTTTTGACTATCAGTTAAATCATACTCTTCATCTTCAATATCTTGATCTTTATTCTTATTAATAATATTTATCTCAATATTATTACCACTATCATCATAATCTGATCCATATACTAATTCTTCATTTGAATCATAATTTATTTCTCCAACTTCTTCAGACATAATATCTTTAAATAAATTATTACAAAATGTTATTATTTCTTTTCTACATCTAAAATTCTTAGATAAATTTATTAATTTAATATTATTATTACTTAATGCTTCTTTTTTATCATTAATAAATATTTCTGGTCTTGCTTTCCTAAATCTATATATACTTTGTTTAACATCTCCTACTACAAAGATATTATTATTTTTTGATATAGCATTAAATATAATGTTTTGCAACTCATTAGTATCTTGATATTCATCAATTAATATTTCATCATATCTATTTGATATTTCTATTGCGAAATCAGTTTTATTTTTACTGTTATCTATTAATAATTCTAATGCAAAGTTTGATATATCAGAAAAAGTAAAACTATTTAGTTTTATTTTTTCTTCTAATAATTTATCCTTATATTTTACTACTATTTCAAATAATTTATTAAATACTCTATATGATATTTTTGATTCATTAATATATTCTTCACTTGATATTTGAGTAACGTTTTCATTTAATTTCTTTATATTATTTTTTAAATCTTCTCTAATTGCTTTATATCTAACAACTGCTTCTTCATTAGCACATCCGTTTGTTTGTAATCTATCAAATGAAAAGTTTCTAATATTTGAAAATAATAAATCAATATTATTAAACTTTAATAAACTATTTAACTTATTTAATTCATTTGCTGTTTGTTCATATACCTTATTATATGATTTTAAACTTTCAATATTTGATTTATAAATATTTATATACATATTTATATCATCAGATATTTTATTTAATAATAATTTATACCAAATACTTTCTTCAAAAGGTTTTTCTTTGTAATCATCTAATATCTTTAATATTGAATCTTTATAAAATGGTTTCGTATCAAAAAAATATGATATTTTTTCTATTATATCTTTTATTAAAGTTTTATTTGACACTCCTAATGTATCTAGTAAAAATAAATAATCTTCATTACCAAATTCATTTTCTAATATATCTAATATTATTTTATTACTAAGTACTTTATTTGATGTTTCATCCATTATATTGAAGTTTGGTAATATATTTAATTTATGGAAATTCTTTGATACTAAATCATTATAAAAGGCATCCATAGTTGTTATTTTAGCATTTTCAAGTAATACTAATTGTTTATTAATATGATTTGTCTTTTCTAATTCTAATAATCTTGATTTAATCTTAGATTTTAGTCCTTGAGCTGCTGCATTAGTAAATGTTACTACAAGTAATCTATCAATATTATTACCATCAGTAATATACTTAATAACTCTTTCTGTTAGAACTGCAGTCTTACCAGAACCAGCAGCAGCACTAACTAGTATCTTTTTACCTCTAGTATCTATTGCATCTTTTTGATCACTAGTCCAGTTAGTCATTTTTATCACCTTCTAACATAGTAATTACTTCTTCATTCTTATAATCTTTTAATATCCTATATCTATATAATTTATCATCAAATCTACATATTGATTTTAAATTACAATATTCACAAGACACTACTCTTTTTGATCTTATTGGATTAATATCAATCTTACCATCAACAATATCATTACCAATATTTTCTAACATATCTTTTATTTTATTAAATAATAAATTTATATGATTATTACAATATGTTTTTTCTATATTTGGATTTCCTCTTGAATAACTATCTGTATAACTTGATAAAGAATCTTCATTAAATAAATTAATTATTTCTTCTTCTCTAGATATATATCCATTCATTACTAATGATTTTTTTAACTCTTTATTTATTTCTTCTTCTTTCATATTTCTTTTTACTGGTACTGATTTTAAACTAACTGGATAATACTCAATACCTACAGGTACTAACTCTTTATTAGAAAAACTTTTATTCTCTTTTATTGCAAGTAAATATATTAGCATTTGAAGATTTAATCCCTCTAATGTATCATCTAATCTAAAAGCTTTAGATCCTGTTTTATAATCTACTATTCTATAATATATTTTATTATCAGTTTCATATATATCTACTCTATCAACTATACCACCAGTTATTAATGTACCTTTTTTAATATTTATCTTAAGAGGATTAATACTTCCTTCTTCTTTAATATCTAATTCAAAGTATTTAGGTTTTAATTTAGTTAATTTTAATTCATCAAGTATGTTTTGTATAATAACTTTAATATTATTACAAATATCACTTAATAAATAATCTAAAGTACTACTTTTTATTCCAAAATTATCTTCTAAATAGTTTTGTGAATATTTTTTTATATACTTATCAATATTATCTTTATTTATTTCATTTATATCATTTCTAAATATCTTTTCTAATAAGAAATGCGCAAAAGTACCAACTTCTCTTTTATCAAAATCTTTTTTTTCTAACTTCCATAAATTTAATCCATATGAACAAAAATAAGAAAAATTACATTTACTATACATTTCAATTGCACTTGGACTTAGTTTAAGTATATCCGTATATAACTGCTTATTTATTTTTTTATTAATTAATGAATAATTTGATGCATTATTAATCTTTTCACTTATATCTTTATCAATATATTTTTCTAATATTTTACTATTTGTTTTTGAATAACTATTAATAAGTGAATAATTACTATATATTTTATCATTATTCAATTTATTAATATTTAATTTATTTAATATTTTAGCTTCTTCTAATATTTTTGAATCATCACTTTGTTTATGAAATGTTATATATATTTTACTATCGGTATTTAATATATTATGAACAAGCATATTTTGTTTATCTAAATATTTATTTAATCTTATATCTGAATACTTACTAATATCATATGACTCTAATAAATTCATATCTTTATATTTTAAAGATATACTTTCTTCACTAAAACCAACAAAATATATAATTTTTTTATCAAGATAATTAATATTATTAATATCTAGTATTTCTATTTCATTGAAATAACTTACCTTTTCTTCTTTTACTTCAAATAATTCATTTATTATATTTAATATTTCATAAAAAGATATATTATTAAAATATTTACTAATATAATCAAATATATTTAATAATCTATCTAATCCTTTTTCATCATTTATTGATAAATATTCAAATATTTTTTCTTCATCTAAATATGTATATAAATATTTAACTATTTCCTCTACTGATTCATTTTGAGTATTCTCAAGTAGATATTTAAATGGATTAAGGTTATCTTCTCTAACTTTATTTATTTTTTCTAATTTTAATTTATCATAGTAATTCAGTGGCATTTTCTTACCATTTGGATTTTCTGCGAATTTATCACAAAATGATTTATCTGATGTATCCCATACAAATACATATTTATCAATTAATGATATATCTTCTTTATTATAATTTAATATTTTTAGTAAATTAACAAAAGAATCACATGATAAATTAGACTCTAATATATTTTTTAAAGTTTCAATTATTCTTTTTGTTAAATATCCATTACTGGCTTGATAGTTATATACTAAATCTTTAAATATTATATTAAAATAATCTTTATATTCATTAATATCACTGGATATAATTGCTATATCATTTAATTTATATCCATCTTTAATATTTTTAAATATTTCATTTTCTACAAATATTAATTCATTTGTAATGTCATCTGTAGCATAATAATCATATGATTTACTAATATTCTTTTCACCTATATTTTCAATATTATAGTCACTAATAATATCTTTAAATTCATTAAATACCTTTTCACTACAAATAAAATCTACATCATACTTATTTATTAATAAGTATTTTATAAACTCCTGTTCTAAATAATTAAATTCATAATAGTTAGTAATTATATAATGCTTATTTGGTATAAAGT
>DAOOPL010000038.1:0-5593 GCA_035388245.1 Bacilli bacterium
AGAAATGGGTGCAAATAAAACAGGAGAAATAAAAGAATTATGTGATTTAGTGCAACCTAAATATGGGATATTAACAAAGATAGGTACTGCACACCTAGAAACTTTTGGATCAGAGAAAAATATACTTAATACTAAATTTGAATTAATTGAATCTTTACCATCAGATGGTATTGGAGTTTTAAATGGTGATGATGAAAAGCAATTAAATTATAAATTAAAAAATAAGTGTAAAATATTATGGATAGGTATCGATAATAAAGATGTTGATATTTATGCTAAGAATATTAAAGTGTCTAATACTGGTACATCATTTGATGTAGTATTTAAAGATGATGATAAGGTATATAATTTTAAAACAAAATTACTTGGTTATGCAAATGTATATAATATATTAGCATCACTAGCACTTGCTAAAGAATTTGATTTAACAATAGATCAAATGCTGCAAGCAGTATCTAATATTAAACAAATTGAACATAGATTAGAATTAAAACCAAGTGGTAATATTACATATATAGATGATGCATATAATTCTAATCCAATAGGATCTAAAATGGCACTAGATGTGCTTAAAATAATGCCAGGCAAAAGGTATGTAGTAACTCCAGGTATGATAGAGTTAGGATCTAAAGAATATGAACTTAATAAAGAATTTGGTAAACAAATAAAAGATTCTTGTGATATAGTAATATTGGTAGGAGAAAAACAAACTAAACCAATATATGATGGGCTTATTGAAAACAATATGGATAAGGATAATATAAATATAGTAAAAGATATAAAACAAGGGTTAGAAATAATAAGAAAGGATAAAGATAAAAATATATTTGTGCTTTTAGAAAATGATTTGCCAGATATATTTAATGAATAGGAGGATATATGAAAATAAAAGTAGGAGTAATATTTGGAGGACCAACAACAGAACATGAAATTAGTATAATAACTGCAGTACAAGCTATGAACCATTTTGATGAAGAAAAGTATGATATTGTACCAATATATATTACTAAAGATAGACAATGGTATAGTAGTAATTTATTAAAAGATATTAGTACTTATAAAGATTTAAAGTTATTAAAAAAATATTCAAAGAAAGTAACTTTATACAATAATAAAGGCTCTTATGTATTACAATCAAGAGGATTAATTAAACAAATAATTGATGAACTTGATATAGTATTTCCAATAGTACATGGATATAATATGGAAGATGGTAATATACAAGGATATCTTGATGTAGTTGGAGTGCCATATGTAGGTAGTGATATATATGGATGTGTAGTAGGTCAAGATAAAGTATTTATGAAGCAAATATTTGAATCAATACAATTACCAATTACTAAATATAAATGGTTTTATGATCATGAATATCAAAATAATAAAGAAGAAGTATTAAATAATTTAAAGGTGTTAAAATTCCCAGTAATAGTTAAACCAGCTAGATTGGGAAGCAGTATTGGTATTGGTAAAGCAGAAAATACTAATGAATTAGAAGAAAAAATAGAAACAGCTATTAACTATGATGAAAAAATAGTTGTAGAAGAAATAGTAGATAATCTAGTAGAATTAAATTGCAGTGTGCTTGGTAGTAATGAAACGCAAGAAACAAGTGTAATTGAAGAAGTAAGTGGTAAGGATGATTTTCTATCATTTGAAGATAAATATATAGGAAATGGAAAAAAAGGTAAGATAGCAAATAAGACAAAAGGTATATTAAATACAGATAGGATAATACCTGCTAAAATTGATAATAATTTAAAAAAGCAGATAGAAGATATGTCAAAAAAGGCATTTAAAGCACTAGGAGCAGCGGGTGTAGTAAGAATAGATTATCTAATGAATAAAGAAACAAAAGAATTATATATTAATGAACTTAATACAGTTCCAGGATCACTATCATTTTATTTATGGGATAAAAAAGATATATCTTATACAGAACTATTAGATAACCTAATAACACTAGCAATAAAAAGAGCTAGGAAAAAGGATAAAAAAACATATTCATTTTCATCTAATGTATTAGAAAGCTATAATGGTACAAAAGGTAAGTTTAAAGGTAAATTAAAATAAGATTAATAACTTAATCTTTTTTTATTGATATTTTTGTTATTATGTTATAAAATATTATTGCAATTGGATGCTTAGCTCAGTTGGTTAGAGCACCTGCCTTACAAGCAGGGGGTCATAGGTTCGAGTCCTATAGCGTCCACCATTTATGTCTCCTTAGCTCAGCTGGTAGAGCAAGTGACTCTTAATCACTGGGTCCAGGGTTCGAGCCCCTGAGGAGGCACCAAATAATAATAACTAGTAATTAGTTTATATATATCAAGAGGATTTATGAAAGTAGCAAGAAGGGCAATAAAAAAAGGACCATATATTTTAGCAGAAACTGATAATATTAATGAATTTATTTTATATAGAAAAGATGGTAAATTATTAGATAATAATGTTGGCAATCTTCCAATTGAAATGTGTCAGGAATTTATTTGTGAGTATGGTAGCCATATTGATGGTAATTATGAAGCAAGTTATATTCTTTCGGCTGATAAAATATGTATTAAAGTAATTGTAAAAAAAATAGTTAACACTAGAAAATATATAGCTAGATATAGTTAACTATTTTTAATTTATATGATATAATTAAAAAGTGTATAGTGAAAATATATTTGTATTTTTGTTGTTAATTTTAATATTAGTAGGAGGTAATTATGAAAAATAAAAAGATCATTAAAATAGTTTCAATTTCATTTATATTATTTTTCATAATAAGCATGCTATTCTATTATAAAACTAGTAATGATATATATGCTACTGTAGAAAAATATAGTAAGCATAACTATACTAGTTTAGGATTAGAAAAAATAAATGCTAGTGTTATTATTTCTACAAAAGAATTATATAATAGAAAAATAATTAGTAAAAGACAATATGAGAAGTTTAGAGATGTAGTATTTAAAATAATATTATTAGGAGATAATGAAGTTGATATAAAAAAATATAGTAAAGAATATGATTATGAAAATCCAGTAATTGTTTTAAAGGGGTCTACTAATATAACTTTAGAATGTAAGAATGATTATATAGAACCAGGATATACAGTAGATGATAATAAAGATAAAGACTTAGCAAAAGATGTTAAAATAACAGGTAATTTAAATACTGAAAAAGTAGGTAAGTATACTTTAATATATAAAGTAAGTGATAAAAGTGGTAATGGTGATACTGCAAAAAGAGTAATAAATGTAGTAGATACTAATTCACCAATATTAAAATTATCTGGTAGAAATACTATTTATATATATAAAAATAGTACTTATAGAGAAAAAGGTATTAAAAGTGCAGTAGATAATATAGATGGTGATGTTTCTGACACATTAGAAATTTCTGGTGATGTTGATACAACAACACTAGGAACATATAAAGTTATTTATACTGTTCAAGATAAGAGTGGGAATATAACCGAAAAGTTTAGAACAGTAAATGTAATTAATAGAAAGAAAATAATAGTTACAACAACAAGACCAACTACTACAACAAAGAAAACAACTACAACGACAAAACAATCAACTACTACAACTACAACAAGACAACCTACGACAACCACTACTACAACAACAGTACCAACAACTACAACAGCAGAGCCACTATCAACTAATCCAGCTGATATTATATTAAATGGTTCAAGTATTATGACAGTATATTTATATGAAGAATTTACTGACCCTGGAGTAGAAAGTGCTATTGATGATGAAGATGGTGATTTAAAAAATAGTGTAATAGTAACAGGCAGTGTTAATACTGATGTTTTAGGTACATATGATTTAACATATAGTGTTACTAATTCTAGAGATATTACTGCAACAGTAATTAGAGAAGTTAGAGTTGAAAAAGCACCAAGTGTACTTACTGATTTTACTTTCTCTGGTTTAGAAGATGATATTACTATACCTGGTATATATGAAGATAATGTTAATAGAACATTTGCTGTATCTGATGGAGTTAATCAGTATGATGATGATATGGAATTAACTAATATTGTTTGGAGTGTTAATAAATCAGGAGTATATATTACAGATGGTGTACTTGAAGTTAGTAATGATGCTAGTGTTGGTGATGTAACAATTTCTGTTACTATTGGTTCAATTACTAAAACAAAAACAGTTACTTTAATTAAAGTACCAGTATTATATACATTTGATATATATGGAGATTCAGCTCTAAATATATCAGGTATTAGTAATACAGAAAGTACATATACTGTAGATAATGCTAAAGATCAATATGGTGAGGCAATAGCAATAAATGCATCAAATAATGAGTGGAGTGTAATTGATTCTCCAGAGCATATATCTATTAGTGATGAAGGATTATTAAATGTTACTCCTACTGCTACTTTAGGTGATATTATTATTCGTGTTCAAAATGGAGATACTATTCAAACAAAAGTAATTAGTTTAAATAAAATTAGTGTTAGTAGTGTAACTTTAAAAGACAGTGAAACAGATATTACTAGTGATACTATTGAAATGATGATTGATGATGAAAAAACAATAACAGCAGAAATTAGTCCAAGTAATGCTACTATACAATCAGGTAATTGGTTAAGTTCTAATCCATCAAAAGTTAGTGTATCAGGTGGAGTAATTACAGCAATAAGTGGGTCACAAGATGATCTTATTGAAATATCTTATACAATTGATGGAGTTAGTGTAAGTTTTAATGTAAGAATAATAACAGATCCAGTAAGATATAGTGTAGATTCCGTTACTATGGAATATGGTGATAAAAGCACTATTACTGCAAGAGCAAGAACTGGAGATATTGTATATACTAGTAGTGATACAAGTGTTGCAACAGTAGAAGCAACTACAGGATTAATTAATATTGTAGGTGTTGGTAGTGCTACTATAACAGCAAATGTTGATGGAGTTGGTAGTGATACATTAAGTGTTACTGCAAATAAGGCAGTAGTAGATGTAATATTATTTTCTGGGCAATCAAATATGCAAGGAGCAGCATCAGCAGCATCAACTCAGTTACCAACTGAAGGTACTGCATGGGAATATAGAGCATCAACAAATTCAATTAAAACACTTACTAGTGATGTTGGTGAAACAACAGCAACTTCTGATGCGGCATTATCTGGTAGTTTACTTACATCATTTGCAAAAGAATATGTAAGTAGATTTGATAGAAAAGTAATGGCAGTTCTTCTGCAAAAAGTGGTATTACAAGTGAGTTATGGTTGCCTGATGGTGGCATATTAGATGCTGCAGAAAGTAGATATAATAATGCAATTACTTATATTCAAGACAGTTCATATTTTACAGTTGGTAGAAAATTATTTGTGTGGTTACAAGGTGAATCAGATATGCAATATAGTGACTACAAGGACACATATAAATCAAATTTCTTAACAATTAAAAATGATTTGATTGCTACTACTGGTATAGAACAATTCTTATTGATTAGAGTAGGTAATAGTCCAAGTAGAGCACTTAGTGCAGTAAAACCAGTAGTATATGCACAAAATGAATTAGCATATGAAAATAGTGATATTATTATGGGTACTAAAAGTGGATATGAAATATCT
>DAOOPL010000039.1:0-5071 GCA_035388245.1 Bacilli bacterium
CCCTTTGTAATATAATGCATATACTCCTCATACATCGTATGATATGTATGTACAACTGGTATATTTAATTTTCTAGCTACTATTCTTGCAAATGTACCAATACCAAACTCTGTATGTGTATGTATCACATCTAATTTCCAACTTTTTATTATTGCTTGTGCTTTAATTGGATAAAGACCAGTTAATCTATATTGATATATACCTGTTTTTATTCCTGGAATTCTAAGAACATTATCCTCTTCCTTATATTTAAAGCTTTCTGGATTAACAGTAACTACAAATACGTCATGTCCAATTTTTTCCAAACCCCTTTTTAGCATAAGTACACTTGTTGAAACTCCATCTGTAAATGGTGGAAATGTATCTGAAAATAAACCTATTCTCATACTATCTTTCTCCTTTCATTACTTAAAAACATTGTTACTGCTCCTACTATCATACCAAGATAATATGTAAAGAATCTCCATAATAACATTGATGATGTAAGCCCTGGTCCTTTAATAAATTCTCCAAAAAATTGTATAAAACAATATTCTAAACCACCTGTTGCTCCTGGAATTGGTATAAAGTTACCAAATAGCATTACAAGTGATGAAGTAACTATACTTTTTATTACAGTTATATCTCTACTTCCAATTATTATAAATGGTATAAGATATAATATTACTAAACCTATTAAATTATATGCCACTGATTTAAAAAATATTTTACTTTTATTTCTAAGATCTCTCGCACTATTATAAAATATATTTACTTCTTCTATTAATTTTTCTTTTTTATTATCACTTATTTTTAAAAATTTAATTGAATGAGCAAAATTAATTAATTTAAATACTATTTTTTTCATTATTTTCTTTGAATATATAAAGAATATACAAATAATCATAATAACAATATTTACTATAAATCCAAGTATTATAAGCTTATTAATGACAATGTTACTATTAAATAAATCATAATATGCATTATATGATATTGCAAATATACTTAGTACTATTAATGCAAATTGATATGATACAAAATCTCCAACTAATATTGATACTGTATCAAATAATTTTATGTCCCTTTTAGTTAATAAATATGCTTGAAACGGTTGACCACCTGTTGAAAATGGAGTTATACCATTTAGAAATTGAGTAATAATAGTTAATTTAAATGCTTCTTTATATTTATAATCTCTTTTCTTATCTTCAATAAATAAATGTAATCCTTTTGCTCTAAACATAATTACTAAAATAATAGCTATTACTGCACAAAATATTACAAATATATTTACTTTCGATATTTCTCTAACTATACCAAAAAAATCATCTTTTAATGATAAATATAATACTATTGTTGTAACAATTAATAATATTAATATGTTTTTTTTATTTTTCATAGTTTGTATTTATCTTGCCAATAATTTCTATACCTGGTAAGATTTTCCCTTCAAGTAATTCGAGTGATGCTCCACCACCTGTTGATACATGAGTAAACTTGTTTTTATAACCATATCTAACTGCTACTGATGTAATATCTCCACCACCAAGTATTACAACTACTTTTTGTTTTGATAAAATACTCATTATTTTTTTAGTTCCTTTAATAAAGTTTTTATCTTCTATATACCCAAAAGGACCATTCCAAAATATAGTTTTAGACTTACAAATAATTTTTTCTATTTCTTTTATTGATTTATTACTAATATCTAAAAAATTTATTTTATCATTATTATTTTTTCTTATATCAATAGTTTTTATTTTATTATTTGATTTATATTTATAATAATTGGGAATAAATATTTTATTTCCATATTTAGATAACATATTTTTACAAAACATTATGTTATCATTATCTACGATTGATGTTCCTGTATTGTAACCTTCTGCTTTCAAAAATGTATATGCTATTCCTCCACCAACTATAATATTATCTGCTTTTATTGATAGATTCTCAATAACACCAATTTTATCTTTTATTTTAGCTCCACCCATTAATATAGTGTATGGTTTTTTGGGATTATTTAAATACTCTTTTAACATTTTTAGCTCTTTTTCAACTAAAAAACCAATAGCAGATGGTATATATGTAGCAATTCCAACATTTGATGCATGTGCTCTATGCGCTGTACCAAATGCATCATTAACAAATATATCTCCTAAAGATGCCCAGTACTTACCAAGCTCTGTATCATTACTACTTTCTCTTTTATTATTTATATCTTGATATCTTGTATTTTCTAAAAGAATAACATCACCATATTTAGCACTATTTACTGTTTCTTCTACTTCTTTTCCCTCATTTTTTTCACAAAAAATTATTTTTTTCTTTAAATATTTTTCTAATCTTTTTGCTACTGGAAATAAAGTATTATCCTTCATATCTTCTTTGGTTTCTACTCTACCCAAGTGAGAAAGTATTATTAATTTGGAGTTTTGACTCAAAATATACTTTATTGTATCAAGACTTTCTTTAATTCTGTTATCATCAATAATCTTATTGTTTTTTATTGGAACATTAAAATCACATCTTAAAATAATAGTTCTATTTTTTAAATCTATTTCTTTTATAGTTTTTATCATGATATCTCCTTAATTTACTGTCACACTTGTATATGCTGTATAATTTCCATCATTTGCTGTTGTTTTAATTACTGCTATACCTTTACCAATTGCTTTTACTAAACCTGTAGAACTTACTGTAGCAACGCTGCTGTTGTTACTTGACCATGATAGTAATTTATTTGTAGCATTACTTGGAGTATAGTAAATTATTACTTGATATTGTTGACCTTTTGCTAATGTTATTGTGTTTCTTTGAACACTAATACCTTTTAGTTTAATAGTAGTATCTGCAGTAACAATTACTGTTCTTACTACTCTAGTAGTATTATTATATGAATCTTTTACTGTATATGTCTTAGAATAACTTCCTGGTATTGAAGTATTTACTGTACCTGTTACTACTACTTTACTAGTTAAACTATTACCAAAATAATCTGCTGCTGTATATCCAGGTTCAACATATTTACCATATTGAAATACTGTCATTTGTTTGCTACCTTCTAATATTATTGTTGGTGCTCCTACATGACTTGTTGTTGTTATTCTTGTAGTTGTTTTTACTACTCCACTTCTTGTTGTAGTAGTTACTAATGATTTAACAATAACAATTCTTGATATTTGTGTTTTATTACCAGCTTTATCTTCTACACTATAATTTAATGTGTAACTTCCTGATTTAGTAGTATTTACACTACCACTAATTACTACTTCTGAAGTTATGTCTCCATCCACATTATCATATGCAATTACACCAGGATCAACAAACTTTGTATTTTGATTAATTGTCTCAGTACTCAAGCCATTTAACTTAATAACTGGCTTTTCTTTATCAACTAGACTTGTTGTTGTCTTAGTTGTAGTTGTTGTAGTAATTTTTTTATATCCATCTGTAATATAATGTTTACCACAACTAAGATATGCTTTTGTACTTATTGTTCCTTCTTTTTTAACAATAACATAACCTTCACATAAATCCGTTATTTCTTTATCTAATATAGTTTGAGAATCAATCAATTCTTTTAAAGTTATTCTTCTTTCTTCTGATTCTTTTAATACAATACTATTTTGAACAAGATATTGTTTTGCCTCTTCTGCCATTTTAGATTCTAATCTTTCAAAATTTTCAATTGGATATTCCTCTTTACTACTTTTAGGTATTATTAAAACAATAAATACTATAGTTATAATTACTAGTATTATCAATAATATTAATTTCCCTCTAGTTAAAGTAAATTTATTCTTCTCATCCATATTTACATATCCTCATACTGTAATTATTATATCATATTTTTTAATTTTCAAAATAAAAAAGTCTTATATAAGACTTATTTTATTAATTTTTTTGCTGTTCTTACCATTTGGGCACTGTAACCCATTTCATTATCATACCAGGCAACTACTTTTACTAGTTGTTTTCCATCAACTTCAATTACATTTGTTAATAGACTATCAACAAGTGCACCATACATTGTACCAATAACATCACTAGAAACAATTGGGTCTGTTGTGTAACTAAGCGTTTCATTCTGTGACTTCTTGAATGTTTCATTTATTTCTTCAATTGTTACTTTTTTCTTAAGCTCTAATACTAAATCTATAACTGAACCATCAGTTACAGGTACTCTTATTGCTGATCCATCCAATCTACCTTTTAATTCTGGTATAACAAGACCAATTGCAGAAGCTGCTCCAGTAGATGATGGTACTATATTTGATGCTGCTGCTCTTCCTCTTCTTGATTCATGCCCTTTAGGATGAGCTATATCAAGAGTAGCTTGATCATTTGTATAAGCATGAACTGTTGTCATATATCCTTTTTCAACACCAAAATTATCACATAACACTTTCATAACTGGTGCTAAACAATTTGTAGTACAGCTTGCAGCACTAATTACTTCTTCACTACCATCTAATATATTATCATTTACATTATATACTATTGTTTTTAAATCACCCTTGGCTGGAGCTGAAATTATTACTTTCTTTGCACCAGCATTTATGTGAGCATATGCTTTATCTTTATCAGTAAAGAATCCTGTACATTCAAATACTATATCAATATTTTCTTGTTTCCATGGTAAATTATTTGGATCTTTTTCTGCAAATACTTTTATACTTTTACCATCAACAATAATATTTTTTTCATCACTTCTAATATCTTTTAAATACATTCTATGACTACTATCATACTTTAATAGATATGCCAACTGTGCTGCATCAGTTAAATCATTTATTGCAACAACATTAAAATATGGATCATCTTTCATAATCCTAAAAACTAATCTTCCTATTCTTCCAAAACCATTAATAGCTACATTTACTGCCATTATATCATCTCCTTATATATTAATATTAACATTTTTATTTATTTAAAACAACTTCCTCCAATAAATTCTCTTAATACTGAATCCTGAGGTATAGATTCACTAGGTATTGCAAGTATTGGTCTAAACATATT
This sequence comes from Bacilli bacterium, assembly GCA_035388245.1. Lineage (GTDB taxonomy): Bacteria > Bacillota_I > Bacilli_A > RF39 > UBA660 > DAOOPL01. The sequence continues at coordinate 5,005 of DAOOPL010000039.1, forward strand.
TATTAATCTTTGTGCCTCATTATAATTTGCATCTATTTCTTCAACAGAAAATAATAGTGGCTCTGCA
>DAOOPL010000040.1:0-4403 GCA_035388245.1 Bacilli bacterium
CCTTTTGATGAAATAATTGAAAATCAAAAGACAAAAGATATTAAAGAAATTGATACTGAAAAAAAGCCAATAGTAGAATTTAAACCAAAACTAAGAGATTTATATGTTAAAAAACAAAGTACTAAAGTAGTTCTTACAAAAATATTTTCAGTAATTATTATTATAATGTTATTAGGATTTCAATTTTTTATATCAAAGACAGGTGATATTCTTGATAAAATAATTATATATGCAATTAATGAAGAACCTATTAAAATAATAGAAAATAAAAGAGTAGGTTATATAGATATATATGGTGAAAGAGTTATTAATCCTAAATATTTATATGGAGAAGAATTTGTAAAAAATTATGCTATTGTTAAAAATTCAAATAACTTACCACTAATAATTGATAGATTAGGTAATGAAAAGGCAGCGGTTGGTGTTTATTTTTCATTATATAGAAGTAATAATTACATAATAGCATCTAAAATAACAAAAAATGGTTTAAAGTATGGAATATTAGATAATTCACTGAATGTAATAGTAGATTTTAAGTATGATTATATTTTTGGATATAAATATTGTTTTTCATTTGTAAGAAGTAATACAGTCGGAGTATTAAATTTAAGTGGTAAAGAAATATATCAAGTTAAATTAAGTGATATTGATGATAAAAAAATATATATTGATGTTGCAAAAAGTAATAATAATAGTCAAAGATATGGAGTAGTAACTGTAAATGGATCATCAAATATTATTAATTTAAATACAGGATTAGTTATATATAAAAATACAGTAAATGAAATTGAATCAAAAGAAAACAATATTTTTATTGAAACAGTTAGTAAAAATAACAAGAAAAATATATATATTTATAATGATAAAGTAGTTATTAATTCTGATATTTATGTTTCTATTGTAGTAACAGATATTAATACGGGTATTATTAAAGTGGTTTATCAAAATTTAAAAGTAGAATATCTAAATGTAAAGAACCTAAGACCAATAAGTAATAATTTAAAAAGCGAAGATATTAAATATGGAGAGAATGTATTTATTTATAAATCATTTGATTATAGAAAAGGTAAAACTATATATTATGGTATATCAAATAGTGAAAGAATATTTAGTGTATATGCAAAATCTGTACTAGATGGTTTTAAAAATAATTTTGCAAAAGTTGAAATAACAGATAATAAATATAATTATATTAATAAAAGTGGAAAACTTGTAAATAATAAATTATATGATGAAGTTAGTGATTTTACTATAACTGGATATGCAATTGTTAAAAGTAATAATAAATATGGAATAATTAATAAATATGGTGATGTAGTAATTAAGTGTGTATATGATGATATATTAGATTTTAATGATGCTCCATTAAGATATGCATATGTACATACTAAAAAAAGTATATTAGCTGTTAAGAAAGATAATAGTTATACAATTGTAGATTTATCAAATAACAAAGTAATTGATGGGAAGTATAGCAGAGTAGAGTTTGATAAAAAATATGATATTATTAAATTAGAAAATAGTGCTGGTACTTATTTATATACATTTAGTAAAGAAGAATTTATTGATTTAGATAGTTTTGATACTGATTATACATCACATAAAAGTTATATAGAAATTGGTAATAAATTATATAATTATAGTGGTAAGCTAATATATACAAAAGGTGGTAATAATGAATAATTATGATATTATTGATGATTCTGAATTAAAGAAAAAAAGATTTGATTTTATTGAAAAGTTTTTAATAATATCAATAAGTATTTTAGTTGTATCTAGTACCTTAATATATTATTTTGGTTATAATTTATTAAAAGGCTTTGTAAGTGTGTAATATGAAAAAGAAAATAATAAATATTATTATAATATTATTAGTACTAGTTCTATATTTTTTTGTATATTCATATATTTATGATAATTTTAGAGAAAGAAAAAGACAGGAAACTGATAAAAAAATAGTAGATCAAATAGATGATATTATTGCAAATAATACTGATAATGTTACAGAAAAAAAAGTAAAAGTAAATAATATTAAGTATACTGTACTTGGTAAGATAAGTATTAAAAGAATTAATTTTTATCAATCAATACTTAAAGAAAATACATTTAAGTCACTTAATGTTTCTGTAGTTAAAATTGCTGGCCCAAATTTAAATATGGTTGGTAATGTTGTAATTGGTGGCCATAATTATATGAGAAAAGAATATTTCTATGGGATTAGAAAATTAAGAAAAGGAGATATAATAAAAATAACTGATTTAACAGGTATATCAATATACTATAAAGTTGAATATGGTAGAAGAACAACAGAAAATGATGAAAGTTATTTTAAAGCTAGCAAAAAAAATACTAAAGAGTTAACTTTAGTAACATGTGTTCCAAAATCAAAATATAAATATTATGTAAAGGCATATGAAAAATAATTATTTTATATAACCATTAGGAAACTCATACATAGAATATGTTCCTTTTGGGCCTTTAATAATATGAAATGGTTTGATATTATAGTATTTCATTAATATATTATTATTTTTATCAATAGCAATGACATCAATATTAAATCTCATAAAAAAAGTGTGTAATATATTGCAATTATTGAATAGTAACCCAAAATTTGCATTTTTTTTGAACATAAATCCTATAAATCTTTTTAAAAAAGTGTTGGCAACAATTATATCAATGTCCTTATTAAATTCCATATATACTCACCATAGTTAGTTTAACACATATTATTATTATTGACAATTTATTTAAAAAAAGATAAACTATATCTAGTAAGATATTTAAAGCATAAGAGTAAAGGAGTTGTTTTTGTGAAATTATTAAATAATAAAGGTCAAGCATTAGTTGAATATGTATTAATAATAGCTCTTATTACTGGTGTTGCTGTTACTTTAATTAATGTATTTGGTGGTTATTTAAAAGATGCTATGACTAAAACATCATGTGAATTAGTTGGTGAGCAATATGTTAAAGGTGATAAACCTGGAGAGGGTTCTTGTAAATAATATGAGCAGTAATGCTCTTTTTTATTTTAATTAATAATGTTATAATTATAAAAGGAGGATTATTTATGTATTCATATGTAATAGGTAAAGTAACAAATATAGAATATAATTCAATAACAATAGAGAATAATAGTATTGGATATAATATTTTTGTATGTAATCCATATAAGTATAAAATAGATTCAGAAGTAAAAATATATTTATATTTTCATGTAAAAGAAGATGAACATGTTTTATTTGGTTTTTCTACAGAAGATGAAAAAAAATTATTTATGAAATTAATAGAAGTTAAAGGATTAGGGCCTAAAATGACACTTCCTATACTAGCATCTGCAACAATTAATGATATAGAAAGTGCTATTGAAAAAGAGGATATTTTATTTATTAAAAAGTTTCCTAAAATTGGAGATAAATTAGCAAGGCAAATAATACTTGATTTAAAAGGTAATTTAAATAAGTTATCAAGTATAGATAATGATTATATTGAATTAAAATGTACATTAAAATCATTAGGTTATAAATCATCTGATATTAGTAATATATTATCTAAAGTAGATAATAAATTATCATTAGAAGATCAAGTAAAACAAGCATTAAAATTATTACTTAAATAGGAGATAATATGGCAAAAGAAAAACTAGAACAATTTGATATTACAATTAGACCAAAAACATTAAATGAATATGTAGGTCAAATTGAATTAAAAGAAAATTTAAATATATTTATTAAAGCAGCCTCACAAAGAAAAGAAACTTTAGATCATATATTATTATATGGACCATCTGGTCTTGGTAAAACAACTTTAGCATATATAATTGCTAATGAAATGAATAGTAATATTAAATCAATAAGCGGACCTTCTATTGAAAAGGCTGGTGATTTAGCAGCAGTTCTTTCTTGTTTAGAAGAAAATGACGTATTATTTATTGATGAAATACATAGAATACCTAAATTCATTGAGGAAATACTATATTCAGCAATGGAAGATTTTTATTTAGATATAGTTGTTGGATCTGATTCATCTGCTAAAAATATTAAAATATCATTACCACATTTTACATTAGTAGGAGCAACAACTAGAGCAGGAGATTTAACAAGCCCACTTAGAAATAGATTTGGTATGGTATTTAAATTAAATTACTATACTAATGATGAATTAAAAGATATTATTAATAGGACTAGTAATATATTGGGTTTTGTTATTGATAAAGAAGCAGCAATGGAGATTGCAAAAAGAAGTAGGGGAACACCTAGAATAGCAAATAGATTATTAAAAAGAGTTAGGGATTATGCCCAAGTAATTAATAATAATAAAGTTGATTTAAAATTAACAAATTTAGCATTAGAAAAATTAAAAGTTGATAGACTTGGTTTAGATGATACTGATTATAATTT
>DAOOPL010000040.1:4413-4788 GCA_035388245.1 Bacilli bacterium
TATTGAAATCAATTATTGAAAAATTTAATGGTGGTCCTGTTGGTATTGATGCACTTGCATCTTCAATAGGAGAAGAACAAACAACAATAGAAGATGTTTATGAACCATATTTATTACAAATAGGATTCTTAAAAAGAACTACTAGGGGTAGAGTTGTAACTAAAAAAGCATATGAGCATTTAAATATTGAATATAATAAATAGGAGTACTAATGAATACAGAAGAGTTTAATTATTATTTACCAGAAAAATTAATAGCACAAACTCCTTTAAAAAATAGATCATCATCAAGAATGATTATACTTGATAAAAAAACTGGAGATATAACTCATAGTTTTTTTAAAGATATAGCTAATTATTTAGAAAAAGGAGATAC
>DAOOPL010000041.1:0-4158 GCA_035388245.1 Bacilli bacterium
CATTTCCTATATCTTGCTGGTAATGTCTTAGGTGTTCTAGTAAATGTCGTATTTATTGATACTTTATTTCCATATTTAATTGGTGTATATCCAAAATTTTTATCAGGAGTAATAGTAATTGCTACCCCACCAACTATTTCATTCTTTGTTTGTTGTTTTACTGTAGATCTCACTGTCGTTTTTTGTGTTGTTCTTGATTGTGTTGGTGTTTTTGTTGTTACACTTTCTGTTGATGCTTTAGTTGAACTGTCAGAAGTCAACTCATTTTTAATAAGCAAATAAATATAATATCGTGCGCCAGTTCTTGCTGTTGCTGTAATCTTAATAAAACCCTCTTTTTTAGTTACTAACGTAATCGATTTATTATCATTTCTTGTAATATTTACATATCCACTTTTATTTATTGACCATGTAACAGGTTCGTTTGATGGTGTTGTTGCTGCAGTTATTGTAAATCCAGAATTTACTTTTCTTAAAATATATCTCTCTCCAGAACTTGTCTTATATAATGTTTCATCGCCCGTAATATTAAACCAATTTATAGATACTTTTGTACCACATGTAAATGTTTTGTAATAAGTGCCGGTACTGGATACTAAATAACATTTATTTAATCCTACACCATTATTACTAAGACTATCATTTACTGATGCTGAAAGTATAAATGGATAATATGTTTCTCCTCCACTTGTTATATATTGACCAGCTGTTGTTGATTTCTGATGTTTATAACGAATATAAGAATATGCACCATTATTTGAATCATAATTATTTGATGTACTATATAATGAACCTCCAACACTTTTTCCTGTATTATAATTATATCTATAAACATTATATTTAATTGTACCTTTTAATTGACCCCAATCTTGTATACTTGCTTTTGTATAATATGGATAATCATAACCTGATGCTGATTGTTTAAATATGTCTATACCATTAATCTGTGGTCCTTTATTATCTATTCTTAGCCCTTCTGAAGAATAATGACCTCCAGCGCTTGTATCTGCTGTATGAATTTTTTTAGTGGTTTTATTTTTTACTTCTGCACTTACACTAATTGTCGCATAAAATGTTCCTTTATTAATGGATACATTTACATTAATTTGTTTATATTTCAAATTATTGCCAGCATTATAGAATTGACCATTACATATTACTGTGCCTGCACTATTTTTTAATTCATATCTTATTATATTTACATAGAATGAATTATTTGTTAAAGTACCTGTCGCTGCATTTACATTAAAATTCGTACTTTTTACCCATACTTTTGGTATATTACTTATTCCTATATGGCTTGTTGAATAAGCATCAGTTTGAGCTGTTGATGAACTAGAAATTTTGTAACTCCCTATGGTTCCTAAATTACCACAAACAAGATTTACGGAACCTCCACCAACTATTGCATTACCGGATGCCTTACTAGCTAATCCAAATGATAGTAATTCAATTGGGCTTCTGCCAATTAATACACTCGTGCCTGATAATGCTACTATTAAGCATAATAATATTGCAAGTGATAACTCAATCTTTGCCGCTTTTAGTAATCCCTTTTTTGCTAGTTTTGGTCTGCCCTTCTTCGTCTTCATTTTTGGTGTAAATAATTTTTTAAGTTTTTTTAACAATTTTCACACTATCTCTCATTATTTTATAAATTAATTATATCACTTTTTTGCAACTATATATAATTTATAATATTTTACTTTACACTTTATCTAATTACTCCATATACTATTTTCTTTTTTTCTATTTTTTCTTTTGAAAAAATATATGAATTTAATATTTCATCATCTTCTATATTACAGTCACCATAAATAATTGCTAAAGTTTCATCTTTTTTTATATAATCATTTATTTTTTTATTTAACACAATACCAATATCATAATTAATAGTATTATTTTTTCTAATATATTTATTAATATTACAACTTAATTTATATGGATCTATATCTACAATATATCCATCCTCTCTCGACTTTATTTTATGTGCTTTTGTTGTTAATTTAATCTTTTCAACATCTCCACCTTGAGCTTTTATTACTTTTTTAAATACTTCTAATGCTTTACCATTATATAAATTTGTCTTTACTTCTTTTTGAGCATCTTCCAAACTAATGTCTTTTGTAATACTAACCATATAAGTTGCAAGTGTTAAACAAAGTTTTATAAAATCTTTATCTCCATTACCTTTAAGAACTTCTAATGCTTCTAAAACCTCTATACTATTACCTATTGATTGTCCAAGAGGATAATCCATATTTGTTAAAATAGCTATTACTTTTTTATTAAATCTTTTACCAATATTTATCATTAAACTTGCTAGTTTTGTTGCATCTTCAATATTCTTCATAAAAGCTCCTCTACCTACTTTTATATCAAGAGTTATTGTAGATGCTCCAGATGCTATTTTCTTACTCATAATGCTTGCTGCAATAAGTGGTATTGAATCTACCAAATTATTTTTATCCCTTAAATCATAAATTAATTTATCTGCAGGTACAATATCTAATGTTAAAGCACTTAAAGATAACTTTAATTCTTTTACTTGCTTTTTAATATCTTCAATACTTAATTTTGTATTAAAGCCTGGTATTGATTCTAACTTATCAATAGTACCACCAGTATTACCTAAACTCTTCCCACTAAATTTTACTACATTAACACCACATGCTGCTACTATTGGACACACAATAAATGTAGTTTTATCTCCTACACCACCAGTTGAATGTTTATCAGCGCATAAACCAATATCACTTAAATCAACTACTTCTCCACTTTCGATATATGCTTTAGTTAAATAATATGTTTCCTCCTCATCCATACCATTATCATATATTTGTTTTAATAATGAGATCATGTCTTCATTACTAATTTTTCCATTACAATAATTATCTATAAAGTATTTCATTTCTTCATAAGACAATTTTTCTTTATTTTTCTTCTTATTAATAATTTCTATTTTATTCATAATATCAATCCCTATAATAAAATTATATCATTTATTTATAATGTTATTATTAATATGTAAAATAGATTAAATTAAATGTAAAGTATGACTATTATTAAAAACAAGACATTATCTTGATATTTATTTAGAATGTTTTTATAATAACTTTTATATTATTTAATTAATTATATAAGTTGCTCTAAATATTCTGTCATCACTGCAATATTCCATTACAAATGCATTGTCCTTTTTTACTATAATTATTCCAATTGTTTTATCTTCTTCTAATGATTTAATATTCTTATCAATGTAACTCATATATTTAGTTATTTGACCAATATGTTCTGATTTTAATTCTGATACTTTTAGTTCTAATACTACATAGCATTTATATTTAATGTTATATAGCAATAAATCAATATAATTATATCTATCTCCTAATTTTATTTTATATTCATTTTTTATATAGCAAAATCCATCACCTAATTCAGTTAAAAAATTATCAATATCTTCTAATATTAGCTTTTTTAATAGCTTTTCTGATATTTCAGTATAATTATTACTATTTTTAATTAGTATTGGATTTTTTATAAAATCATTTATTTTTATTTCTTTTTTATTAATTAATTTATCTCTATTTTTATCATCTAATCTTTCATATTCTTCATTTTTGATTTTAGTTTCTAACTGTCTAACACTCAAATTTTGCTTAATAGATATATTAATATAATAATTTATTTTGTTGCTATTTGAAATTGATAATAGTTTTTTATAATGTGTGAATGACAATTGGTCACTCAGTGAGTGACTTTTTGAAAATAAATAGAATTGTCTAATATATTTTAAAGATGTGACTGAATAATTTATTCCTAAATCACTAGTTAATCTTATAGAATAATCTTTTACGATTCCCTCTCCATAATGTTTACCTGCCTCACTTAATAATTTACCAACATTGTAATAAGTATTTAAGTCGCTTTTATTTTTACTGTAATCTTTTACTTTTTTATTTATCTCGTTATTTATTAACTCTTGTTTTATCTCATTATAATAATTCATAATTCCCTCCATAAACAAAAAGAAGAATTATTCATCTTCTTTTTTCTTACTAGATAAAAATGTTACTTTTTCTGCTACTACTTCTGTAATATTTTTCTTTATTTCATCTTTTTCATATACTCTTGTTTGTACTCTACCTTTTATACCCA
>DAOOPL010000042.1:0-3594 GCA_035388245.1 Bacilli bacterium
CAAGTGATGAAAAACAAAAAGAAGCAGCAGAGCATCTATATAATGAATTACAAAAAGAAAATATTGATGTAATACTTGATGATAGAAATGAAAGAGCAGGAGTAAAATTTAATGATAGTGATTTAATTGGAATACCAATTAGATTAACTATTGGTAAGAAGATAGAAGATAGCATGTTAGAGTTAAAAGAAAGAACCAAAGATACTATTGAAGAATTATCAATATTTGAAGTAATAAGTAGAGTACAAGATATTTTAGAAGAGTAATAGAGTATATTACTCTTTTTTAAATAATAATATATATGGTGATTATATGAATTATTTAATAAAAGATATACCTATATTTGAACGTCCTAGAGAAAGATTAATAAGAAATGGTGTTAATAGTTTATCAAACAATGATTTACTTTCTATAGTACTTAAAACTGGTACTAGAAACTGCTCTGTAAGTATTATTGCAAACAGTATATTAAAAGAGATAAATAATATTACTAATTTACAAGATATTACTTTGAATAAATTAATAAGTATTAGAGGAATTGGTAAAGTAAAAGCAACATATCTTTTAGCAGCATTAGAACTAGGAAAAAGAGTATATTATGAAAAAGACAGTAATAATATAATCTTTGATAATGCTAACAAAATATATGAATATTTTAAGCAAATATTTATTAATACATTACAAGAATGTTTCTATTGCTTATATCTAGATAATAATAAAAGATTAATAGAAAGTAAGCTATTATTTAAAGGTACAATTAATAAGAGTTTGGTACATCCAAGAGAAGTATTTAAGCATGCTTATTTACTATCGGCATCAAACATAATATGCATTCATAATCATCCATCGGGTAATATTAAACCTAGTCAGGAAGATATAAATATAACTAAGGTATTAATAGATATTGGGAAATTACAAAATATTAATGTTATTGATCATATTATTATTGGTAATCAATCATACTATAGTTTTTTTGAAAACAATAATTTATATTAAAACATTGACTATTTATCTTTACTATGATAAAATTTTAGTTCGTAAGACTTCTTGTCTTCAACCACACTAAAAAGGTTATAAAAACATTTGTTTACCTTAAGGGTGAGTCTAAGTTAAAAAAGGAGGAAAAGTATGAAAGCAGTTATAGAAACTGGTGGAAAACAATACTATGTTGAAGAAGGTACTGAGTTATACATTGAAAAACTAGAACAAGAGCCTGGTAGTAAATATGTATTTGACAAAGTATTAATGGTAAATGGTAGTTATGGTAGACCATATTTACCTAATGCTACAGTAGAATCTGAAATAGTAAAACATGGTAAACAAAGAAAAATAATTATATTTAAGTATAGACCAAAGAAAAGTTCTCATAAAAAACAAGGTCATAGACAACCATATACAAAAGTAGTAATTAAAAAGATTTATGCTTAAGGTGATAATATGATTAAAATAAAAGTAAAAGAAGAAAATAATTATATTGAGCAAATAAAAATTAGTGGTCATGCACTTTATGACGATTATGGTAAAGATATAGTTTGTTCTTCAGTAAGTTCTATGGTAATTCTAACAATTAATTTATTAATAAAATTAGATAATGAATCAATTAATTATGATAATATTAAAGGTATTGTTACAATAAATGTATTGAAAACTGATGAATTAATAAATATAATATTATATAATTTAGTTGATATGTTAAAAGAGTTATCAGAAGAATATGATAAATATATAAAATTTATTTAGGAGGTGTAATAATGTTTAAATTAAATATACAACTTTTTGCACATAAAAAGGGTCAAAGTTCTACACAAAATGGGCGTGATTCTCAGTCAAAAAGATTAGGTGCTAAAGCTGCAGATGGAGAATTAATTACTGCAGGTTCAATAATATATAGACAAAGAGGTACTAGAATATTTCCAGGTAATAATGTAGGTATGGGGAAAGATCATACATTATATACAGAAATTACTGGTTATGTTAAGTTTGAAAAATTAGGAAAAGATAAAAAACAAGTATCAGTTTATGCTGAAAATTAAGAAAACTCTTTTTCTTTTTTTGTTTATAATATAGTAAAGAAGGTGAAATAGTGTTTGTAGATGAAGTTAAAATACTAGTTAAAGCTGGTAGTGGTGGAGATGGTTGTTCTGCTTTTAGAAGAGAAAAATGTGTACCTGATGGTGGACCATCAGGTGGTAACGGTGGTAATGGTGGTAATATAATCTTTAAAGTAGATTTAGGACTTAAAACATTATTAGATTTAAGATATCAAAAAGAAATAAAAGCACCAAAAGGTGTAAATGGATCTGGTTCTAATAAAACAGGTAAGAATGGTGAAGATGTAATTATCAAAGTACCACAAGGTACTACTATTAAAGATTTAGATACTAATTTAATTATTGCAGATTTAATACATAAAGATGATGAGGTATTAATAGCAAGAGGTGGTGTTGGTGGTCGTGGTAATGCTGCATTTGCAACAAATAGAAATACTGCTCCAACATTATCAGAAAATGGGGAGCCTGGAGAAGTAAAAGAATTATTAGTAGAATTAAGACTGTTAGCAGACGTTGGATTAGTTGGTATGCCTAGTGTTGGTAAATCAACACTATTATCTAAAATATCAGCATCTAAGCCAAAGATAGCAGAATATCATTTTACAACATTATCTCCTAATCTTGGTGTTGTAAAAACTAAAAGTAATAGAGTCTTTGTAGTAGCAGATCTTCCTGGTTTAATTGAAGGAGCATCAAAAGGAGAAGGACTTGGTGATAAGTTTTTAAAACATATTGAAAGAACAAAAGTAGTAGCACATATAATTGATATTAGTGGTTCAGAAGGTAGAGATCCATATAGTGATTATATATTGATTAATAATGAGTTAAAAAACTTTAGTGAAAAACTAGCAAATAAAAAACAAGTGGTACTTGCTAATAAAATTGATGTAGAAGGAGCTAAAGAAAAACTAAAAGAGTTTATTAGTAAAGTTAATGTTCCTATATATGAAATGTCTGCAATAAATAGTTATAATATAGATTTAGTATTAGAAAAATTAGCAGATATGCTTGATAAAGAAAATGAAGAACCATTATTTGATGAATCAAAATTTGAAAGTCATATATTATATAAATTTGAAAAAGAAAAACCATTTATTATAGAAAAAATTAATAATGATACATATAATATAAAAGGAAAAGAAATAGAAAAAATATTTAAAATGACTAAATTTAGTAACGATGAAGCAGTTAAAAGGTTTGCAAACAAGTTAAGAAAATTAGGTATTGATGAAGAGTTAAAAAAACTTGGTGCTAAAGAAAATGATAGTGTTAGAATTCTAGGGTATGAATTCGAATATAAAGAGTAAACTTACTCTTTTTTAGCTTGCATTTTAACTATATTTATTATATTATATATATGATAGGAGGAATATACATGAAAGATAAAGACGATATTATTGATGATAGTGATATACTACTTAGTAAAACTATTACTGATACTTTAGATTTTATTGATGATTCCCCTTCAAAAAAAGATAAACCTTTTGATGAAATAATTGAAAATCAAAAGAATTTCCTTCGGCCAAAAATTGATACTAATTAT
>DAOOPL010000043.1:0-3513 GCA_035388245.1 Bacilli bacterium
TCTATACTATTTTCTACTAATTCTTTTACAACAGATACACACTTTTCTATAACTTCTCCAGCAGATATTTTATCTGCAAGTTGTCTATCCATTACTTTAATTGTATTCATATTAATCACCTCTTATATTATATAATATTTAGAAATAAATGTCTTTAAAATAAAAAAAGTAGTTTCCTACTAATTATTTGATATGGCTATTTCAGTAGCTATATTAATATCATAATATGTTGCTGTTATTGTTATACCCTCTATTGTATAAATTATTTTATTTACGCGTTTATATTTATCAATATATATTTTTGCACTACAATCTTTTTTACCTTCAAATTTTATGCCAGTATCAGTAACTATTTTACTAATATATTTTTTATTTACTATCACATCATAAACTTTATATTTTTCTTTTAGTATAGTTAGATCAATTATTTTTTTAACTTTTTTAACATTTATTAATCCTTCTAGATATGTATTTGGATTTCTATATTTTATACTACTTAATTTCTTACTTGATTTAACTAATTTTAAGTTTTCATCCTCTTCATATACTTTATTATTAATGATATAAATCTTATCATAATTATCATTTAAAGCTGTTTTACCATTTTTAAATGCATCAAACATGTTTTTAATTATATTAGCCGTTGATATTTCATAATCAGTATTTCTAAAATTACTAATTTTTATAGTTTTATTTACTATTATTTTATCAGTATTACCTACTATTCTTAAATCTAATTTATATCCCTGTATTTTATTAAATTTAATGCTCATATTTTCATAATATTTTTTTAAATCAGACTTAGAGCATCCACTTAATAGCAATAAAAATATTACTAATATATATATTTTTTTCATAACTATATTCCTTTCAATTACTTAGGTGGGAAACCAATTAGTTCCCAGTCAGCATCAAATCTTGTAGAAACACCTTCAATTGTTACTGATGTGAGTAAATTATCCGCAAAGGCACTTGCTCCAATAGTATTTACACTTGATGGTATTGTTACACTTGTTAAATCATTTTGACTAAAAGCATTATTACTTATATTTAATAAACCATTATTTAATGATAAACTATTTATTGCACAACTATCAAATGCCCATATTCCAATATTATCTAAACTATCAGGTAAATTTACTGTTTCTAAATTTGTAATATTATAAAATGCATAACCTTCTATATCCGTAATACTATTACCAAAAGTTATTGTAACACTATTACTAGGATTATTAGCAAATGCACCTTGTCCTATTGTAGTTACACTGTTAGGAATAGTTATATCTGATAAGTTTAAATATGCAAAAGCTGTATTTCCAATGTCTGTAACTCCAGTAATGGTTACTGAACTAATTGTTGGTACAGCAATATTATCAAGTACATATTCATAATCTGAACCAAAAAAATATTCTGCCATTTCCCTTATTACTTCCTCTGTTGTTTCTCCTGCTTCAACTGCAAATAATAGAAACGAATCAAAATCATCTACACCATAAGTTATATATGCATAAACAAAGAAATTAAGTGTATCCTGATCCATTTCTGCACCCGGTTCAAGTTCACTATTAATTCTACTTATAAATATATTTGTACAAATTGCATAAAAACCTTCTCCCGGAGCATAATCAGCCATTATTCCATCTCCAGTACCTGTTACTATTAAACTACCATTACTATAAAAACTATATGTTACAGATCCACTAGTACCATCCTTTTTGGCATCTCCTGTTGCTAAAAGTTCTACTCCTGATGATGTTGTAGTTACACTAGTGGTACTTGTAGTAGATGTAGTTGTTGTTGCAGTAGTTATTGAACTGCCTAGAGAAATATCATCACTACTTATTGATTTTAAAACTAACCCTTCATTAGGAGCCTCAAAACAATATTTTTCTTTTTCATCACAAATAGTACCACTATTAAGTGTTACTTCTCCATTTGTTGATGCAACAAGAATAACTGTATCATTATATTTAGACTTTAATTTTCCATTATACTTTATTATTACTGGTTCAGGATTAGTACAAGTCTCTTCAAAACATCTATATAATATACCATCACTATCAAGTTTATATATTGCCTCTCCACTTGAAATTGAATCACTTTGTATTGCTTTTGCAAGAATCTTAGCGCTTGATACTAAGGAATTTTTTTTTGAATTAGTAACCACATCACTTATTTTAGGTATTGCTATTAAAAGAATAATTACTAATATAACTATTACTGCTACTAATTCTATTAATGTAAAACCTCTTTTATTATTCATATAGCACCTCTTATTATACTTTATTAATTTTATCATAATTAATATCTTTTGTAAAATTCTTATTTTTTTAAAGCTCCCTTACTTCTTATTTGTTTGTGATAATTTATTGTGAATCTATGAACTTCATTTTGAATATTTTCTAATAAATTAAAAGCATCACTTTTTTGATCAATATATATTTCATTTGTTTCATCTACAAGTGAGTATGTTCTATGTTTACTATTTTTCTTTAACCCATATACCGGTATATTTAAATTAAAATTAGTTAAGATTGTTTTAGCTACTTTAACTTGGTTTTCACCACCATCAATTATTATTAAATTTGGAGTAATTTGTTTTTCTTCCAAAAGTCTATAATATCTTCTATATAATACTTCTTTAAATAAACTATAATCATCTTTACTATCCATACTTATTTTATATTTTCTATAATCTTTAGAACTTTTCTTGCCATCTATAAATACTACCATACCAGATACTGTATATGTACCAAATAAATGTGAATTATCAAATGCTTCTATTCTTGTTATTTTATTAATATTTAATTTTTTTTGTAATTCTAAAATAGAATTTATCTCTTTATTTGATTTTTTATTTAGTAACTCAAATTTCTCTTCTAATACTATTTTAGCATTTTCATTTACCATATTTACTAATTGCTTTTTAATACCCTTTATAGGAATTAAAAAGTCAATATTAAGTGCCTTACTTAGTAAGCTAATATCAATATCACTAGATTTTAAAACTTCTTTTGGTTTAAAATTATTTTCATAATAATTCATAATATAGTACATAATATTTTCATACTCATCACCAATTTTATCAATAATATTACCTACTCTATTTACTATTTTTCCATCTCTTATACTAAAAATCTGAATAGATATATAATCTTCTTTTATATAATATCCAATTATATCTCTATCAATATTATCTTTAATATCTATCTTTTGCTTTTCTAAAGTCTTATCTATATATGTAATCATATCTCTTAATTCTTTAGCCTTTTCATAGTTTAAATTTTTTGCTGCCTCTTTCATTTCTATATTTATTTTACTTTTTAATATATCACTATTACCTTTTAAAAATAGTATTATTTCCTTAAGCATACTATCTACTACTGATTTATCAATACTTTTTATACAGTAACCCAGACACTCATTAATATGGTAATATAAGCATTCTTTTTTAGGCATATTCTCACACTTTTTAAGAGGATATACTCTATTTAGCATATCAACTATCTGTCT
>DAOOPL010000044.1:0-3459 GCA_035388245.1 Bacilli bacterium
ATATTTTATCTTGAATCAAGAGGTATACCTAAAGAAGAGTGTTATAAGTTAATGATAAAAGGTTTATTAATATCAAAGTTTAATATAAATATTGAAAATAAAAACAAAATATTAAATATGATTAATGAGGTGTAATATGAATATTAAAAAAGAGTTTAAAATGTTAAGTAGCAATTTAATATATTTAGATAATGCTGCTACTACTTTCAAACCAAATATAGTATTAAAAGAAATGAATAAATATTATACAAAGTATTGTGCAAATGCCCATCGAGGAGACTATAAAATAAGTCATATAGTAAATGATCTAATTGATGATTCAAGAAAAGAAGTAGCAAAATTTATTAACTCAAATACTAATGAAATAATATTTACAAGTGGCACAACAGAAAGTATAAATATTGTTGTTTCCTCTTTCTTTTCTAATATACTAAAAAAGGGTGATGAAATATTAACAACTAAAGCAGAGCACTCATCACTCTTATTACCACTTTTTGAACTTGCTAAGAAAAACAAATTAAAAATAAAATATATAACAATAGATAAGAATAATCATGTAACTCTTGATAATATAAAAAAAGAAATAACAAGTAAGACAAAATTGATAGCACTAGCACATATTACAAATGTACTAGGAGATATAAGACCAGTTAAAGAAATAGGTAATTATGCAAGTAAACATAATATTTATACATTAATTGATGCAGCACAAAGTATTGGTCATATTAAAGTTGATATTAAAGACACCAATATTGATTTTATGGCATTTTCGGCACATAAAATGTATGGACCAACAGGAATAGGAATTCTTTTTGGTAAAGAAAAACTTTTAGAAAAGTTAGGACCATATAAATATGGTGGAGATATGAATGCTTCATATGATAGTAATATGAATATTGAATATAAAAATATACCAACAAGATTAGAAGCAGGTACTCAAAATATAGTAGGTATAATAGGTCTAAATGCAGCAATTAAATATATAAATAAAATTGGTATAGAACAAATATATAATCATGATAAAGAGTTAAGAACATATTTAGTAGATAAATTAAAAAAAATAGATAATATAAAAATATATAATCCAAATGAAAAAACAGGTATAGTAACATTTAATATTGATAAAGTATTTTGTCAAGATGTTGCAGTTTATTTAGATAAGAAAAACGTATGTATAAGAGCAGGATCTCACTGTGCTAAAATACTACATGAAATAATTAAAGATAAAAATACTTGTAGAGTAAGTATAGGTATTTATAATACAAAAAAAGACATTGATATATTAATAAAAGCACTTGAAAATAAAAATATATTAAAAGAATCTTTATAGGAGTAATTATGGATAACAATATAAGAAGAGATATTATAATTGATAATTATGAAAATCCATTTAATAAAGGATTAATAGATGATAAGAATTATAAAAAAACAAATATGAATAATGAATCATGTATAGATAATCTAGATTTTATTATTAAATTAGAAAATAATATAATAAAAGATATTAGATTTGATGGGCAAGCATGTGCTATATCAACTTCAGCATCTTCAATTATGATAAAAACATTAATAAATAAAACAAAAGAAGAAGCACTTGAAATAATTACTAATTATGAAAATATGATTGATGAAAAGCCATATAATAAAGACTTATTAAATGAATTAAATGTTTATGATGAAATATATAAACAACCAAATAGAAAAAAATGTGCATTGTTGCCTTTCTGGGGAATTAAAAAACTATTAAAATAAGGATGTGTTTATATGAATAATATAAATAAAGAAGATATAGTAAAAAATATATCTGAAATTAAAAAAGAACCGAGGTGGATGTTAGATATTAGATTAAAAGCTATTAAGTCTTTTAACGAACAAATAATGCCATCTTTTGGTCCTAAAATAGATATTGATTTTAATGATATTACTTATTATAAAAAAATAAGTGATATTATTTATAACGATTGGAATAATATTGATAAAGGTATTAGAAATAAGTTTAAAGATATTGGTATTGAAAAAGCAGAAAAAGATTATTTAGGTGGTATTGGTGTTCAATATGAAAGTGAAACTTTATATCATAATATGAAAACTTATATAAATGATAAGAAAGTTGTATTTTTAAGTACAGATGATGCTTTAAAAAAATATCCTAAACTATTTAAAAAATATTTTAATAATATTGTTAAGTATGATGATAATAAATTTTCTGCACTTAATACAGCTTTTTGGAGTGGTGGAGCATTTATTTATGTACCAAAAGGTGTAAAACTTGATAGACCACTTCAAAGCTATTTTTGGATTAATGATAAAAAAATGGGGCAGTTTGAAAGAACTATAATTATAGTAGATGATAATGCATCACTAGAATATATAGAAGGATGTACTGCAGTAAAACACATAGAAAATTCACTCCATGCAGCAGTAGTAGAAATATATGTAGGTAAGAATGCTAAATGTAAATATACTACTATTCAAAACTGGTCTAATAATGTATATAATTTAGTAACTAAAAGAGCAGTAGTAGAAGATTCTGGAACTATGGAATGGATTGATGGTAATATTGGATCTAAAATTACTATGAAATATCCAGCATGTATTTTAAAAGGTAATAATTCAACTGGTAGATGTATTACAATAGCACTGGCAGATAAGAATCAGGTGCAAGATACAGGAGCTAAAATGATACATATTGGTAATAATACAAAAAGTACAATATTATCTAAATCTATTGCTAGAAATGGTGGTATAGCTAACTATAGAGGTTTAGTAACAATTAGTAGTAATTCAAAATATTCTTCATCAAAAGTAAAGTGTGATACTATGCTTTTAGATAAAACTTCTAAAAGTGATACATATCCAACAAATATATCTAAAAACAAAACAAGTACTATTACACATGAAGCAACAGTATCAAAGATAAATGATGAACAATTATTTTACTTAATGAGTAGAGGAATTGATAAAGAAAAAGCAGTAGAATTATTAGTAATGGGATTCCTAGAAAAGTTTAGAAATGAATTACCACTTGAATATGCTGTTGAGTTAAACAATTTGCTTAGAAATGATTTACCAAAAACTTGTTAATAATACTAAAAAAATATTTTAGTATTTTTTAGTTATTTAATATATATAAAGCATTAGTAAAAATTAAAATATTATTAATAATTTATATAATAAAATTAAATATTGTTACTTTGTATTAATAATAAATATCAATTATTATTCTCGTGAAAGGAGAATAATTATGCTAAATCAAATAGTAATTGTTGGAAGATTAGTAAGAGATCCAGAATTAAGAACAACAGAAAATGGTAAAAATGTAACAAATATTACACTTGCAATACCTCGTTCTTATAAGAATTCTAATGGTGAGTATGAAACTGATTTTGTTGATTGTGTACTTTGGACTGGTATTGCAGAAACAACAACAGAATATTGTAAAAAAGGCGATTTATTGGG
>DAOOPL010000045.1:0-3284 GCA_035388245.1 Bacilli bacterium
ACTACAATTAATAGAGATATTCAATTACATTATACTTAGCAAGAATGTTAATTTTTAAAAAGAAGGCTTAGCTATGTTTATAATTGAATTAGATATTATAAAATTATTAGAGCAAAATTATTTAATAGTAGAAGATTGTACTATTCTCATAAAAATTTAGTCTAATAGTCCTTATTGGAATAAATTAAGTTATGATTACCCAAAATCAAATATTAAAAAAATAATAGATAATTTTAATAGAGAATTGTAGTTTATTGTTAAAATAGTTGATGATATATATTATATATATTTAAATGTAAAATATTCATATAGTAGAGAAATTGTTAATAAAATTTATATTTTTTTAGATAAAATAAATTTATTATACAACTTTTATAATCCATCTGATTTATACTATAAGAAGATAGAAGGAAATAATTTATATTCTGAAATAAAAGAAATAGAAGGCAACACTAATTTTATTTATTATTTTGATAATCCTATATTAAATAGAGATTCTACATATATTATATCACAAGATAATTTTAATAATTTAGTATTAAATAAAGATATTCCAGATATATCAAAACTAAGTTTTCCAATTGAAATTTTATATAATGAAAAAATATAGATAAACCCAATGATACTTTATAAAACAGAAGCAAAATATTTATTAACTAATGATTATAATTTTCCTATTATTCTTGGTGGAATCAGATATAATATTAATGGAAAACAGCTTGGTGGATTTAATAACATATTAAATTTCAAAAATGATAATTGGGAGTACTTTTTAGATAAAAATGATTTTGATTTTAATGGAATTTATGGTACAATAAGATATGGAATATTAGATACAAATTATGGGTGGGGAAAAGGATTAAATTTAACAGCAGAATATATGTTTGGTATTTTTTAGAATTTTGATGATTTTTTAATGAAGCAGAAGATAATTTTAGATAGTTAGAAGTTCTATACATTTAATTAGGATACACATCATGGATTACATTTATATAAAAATGATTATTCTAATTCATTTTAGAAAATAAATTATGTATTAAATAATGATATTACACAAAAAAATTTATAGGTTAAAATTAAATTTACTAATGTTGATTCATAGATTTCTAATTTTAAAATAGTGTTAACTTCTTTATTTCAATTATATAATATAGAATTTAATTTTTCAAAATCATCAGTAGAAAATGAATATTTAGTAAATGTATAGAGTTAGAATATTATAACCCCAATTTTTAATAGTGTTTTAATTAATAAATCTGATTTTACATTTGTATTTAAAACAACAGATAATAATTTGTTATTATATATAAATAATAATTTATTTACACAAATTCCTATTTCAAATTTTTATATATACAGTATATAGTTACAAGTTGGTGAACAAAATTCATTTTCTAACAAATCTCATATTTCTATAGATTATATTTCAATTATAAAATAGTTTAACGAAAAATTAGATTTTGATTATACAATAAATGAAATACCATCAATAGAATTAAATAATAATGCTAATGCATATATTTCTTATCATAATACAAAAAAAATAATATCAAGTTATATACCTATTAAATTAGTTCAAAAATAGAATATATATCCTTATATATATAATTTTGAAGAATAGGGTGAGGAATTTTTATTAGATTTATAGTATAAGAATTATTTCAGAAAATATACACTGATGGTTTCTATTTTAGATAAATTATTTTAGAAAGAGAAAGATATAGTAAATATAGAAAATTATATTTGGCGTCAAAATACACCTTTTTATATTAGAGAAGAAACATATATGAATGAAAATTTTGTCTATACTATATTTGTTCATTCATTATAGAATATAATTTAGAAATTAAAATATATATCAGAAGAATTTGGAAATGTCTTTGATCCATATAATTCTGAATTATATATTAAAAGAGCTTTTTATTATTATATAAATGATATAGGTATACTTCAAGAATATTTAAGTGGGATAGAATTTAATAGCCAAATATATATGTTATTATCTATAAATTTTTATAAACATATTATGTATTATACAGAATATAGTGGCTTGTATTCTTGTATAGATAAAATATTAAATGATTAGTTTGCAAACATATCAAGCATTGTACAATTATATGTATTTGTTTTTAGACAATTAAAAAATGTTGAAATATATGAGTTTACTTCTAATAAAAAGAGAATAAAATTTAAAGAATTTTTAGCAAATGATGGATTTTATAATATTTTTTATAAATAGAAAAATAATCAATATGCACAATACATATAGTATATAACAGATTATGTTAAAAGAATATATAAAAATAGCAAATATACAAATGGAATTATATCAGAAAACACTATTGATATACATATCAATAATTCAATAGATTCTTTATTGTAGAGTTCCTTATATAGAAGTTTAATAATAGTATATGATGACTTTTTAGTTAGAAGCTATAATATAGAAGAATCTATTTTTACATTTTTTAAATTCATTAAAAACCAATATTTACCATAGAATATGGATATAATATTCATTAAATAGAGTGAATTTAGTTTGATACTAAATGATGTAGAAAATAAACAACATAATATAAAAGATGTTATTACATTTAACTTCAATACATTAACTGAGCTTTATTCAAGTATATAGACTCTAATAAATTCAGAAAATTTTGTTAATGGTCGCATTTAAATTGGGGGATTTGATATGAGAGAACAATCATAGATGTATGGTTATGTAGAGATAAAAGACAAAAATGGTAAATTGCTATTTGAAAATAAAAATGATATTTTAGTATATGGTAAATACAAAATCCTTTCGTCTTTATTTTCATCTAAAAATGAAATAATAGATGGAATCAAATATTTGGAATTATACCAATCTTCTGCAGACAACCTATCAAATATAAATAATTATAATTATTTATATAAAATAAAATCTATATAGATAAATAGAAGAGAAAACATTTCAATTAATTAGTATGACACAGAAACAAATACTTGGGTTGATTATGGTAATGTATTAAAAAAATTTAAATTTTCAAAAAATAACTACAGAGGAAAATTTCTACTTGAAAAAATAAATACACCAATAAATGATTTTTATACATATATGAATTTATTCAATTTAGATCAATAGTGCTTAAAATATGATAGATTATAGATCACTTTTAATATTCCATTATTAAAAAAATATACAGAAGATAGTTTTTCATTTAATTTATTAGTTATGAGTTATGGGGGGTTAGATGTTAATACAGATGAATTTGGAGATGTTTTAGTTAGTGAATTAAATAACG
>DAOOPL010000046.1:0-3154 GCA_035388245.1 Bacilli bacterium
GAATTATATGCTATTTTTCAATTTGATAGAGCTTTTAGAAATATTATATTTAAAAATCTATTAATTGTAGAGAATAATTTAAAATCAATTATATCTTATGAATTATCAAAAAAATATGGTATTACAGAAAAGGATTATTTAAATCCTAATAATTTTACTAGTGATAGTATTAAAATAAGACAAGTATCTGATGTATTAAATAAGATTAAAAGGCAAATAAGAGTCAATGGTAAGCAACATTCTGCTACACTTCATTATATTAGTAACTATGGTTTTATACCTCTATGGGTGCTTGTAAAGGTACTATCTTTTGGTATGATTAATGAATTATATGATATATTAAAATCAAATGATCAAATAGAGTTAGCAGCAATATATAATCTAGATTCAGAGACTTTTGGCTTATATATATCATTACTTGCTAATTATAGAAATTTATGTGCTCATGAAGATATACTATATGATCATAAAACTCAAAGAGAAATAGCAGATACAAAATATCATAGAGAGTTAAATATAGAAACATTAAATGATGAATATGTATATGGTAAGAATGATTTATTCGCATTAGTAATAATGATGAAATATATGCTAAGAAGCGGAGATTTTAGAGAAATGGTTAATGAAATAAGTTATGAACTAGATACTTTAGATGGTAAAATAGAAACAATTTCTCAAAGTAAGATATTGGATAAAATGGGATTCCCAGACAACTGGAAAGAAATACAAAATATTAATTAGGAGATAATTATGGATACATTTAATATACCTCAAGAAAAACATAAAAAAACCAAAAAAAATAAAATAGTATTTATAATACTAATAATATTAATAATACTATTTTTAATAATAAGTTTTTCTAATAGATATATTAGTAATATTAGAGATTATATTATTCCAACTACAAGTACAAGTATATTAGAATATGAAGATGAAAATCAAATAACTAAAGCTATAGCAAAGATATATGATTCAGTAATATGCATAGAAGTATATAATAGCAGAAATAATTTAATTAGTACTGGTACTGGTTTTATATATAAACAAGATAATCTGAATGGCTATATTATTACTAATAATCATGTTATTGAAGACGGAGTAACAATAAAAGGATTATTATCCAATAACAACCTAGTTGATTTAACACTTACCTCATCAGATGAACTACTTGATATAGCGGTATTAAAAATAGATAAAGTTAATGTATTAAAAGTTGCTACACTTGGTAATAGTGAAAACATGAAGTTAGGTAATACAGTATTTGCAGTTGGATCTCCTATGGGAAGCGCATATGCAGGAACTGTAACAAAGGGTATAATTGCAGGTAAAAATAGAATGGTAGAAACTAGTGGAACAGGAACAATAGTAAAAGTAATACAAACTGATGCAGCAATAAATCCAGGTAATAGTGGAGGGCCATTAGTTAATCTATCTGGTGAAGTAATAGGTATTACATCATTAAAGTTAGTTGATACAAATATAGAAGGTATGGGATTTGCAATACCAATTGAGGATATTACTAAATATTTAACAAAACTAGAGAATAAAGAGAAGATACTAAGACCACTTTTAGGCCTTAAGCTCTTAGATTTAACTGATAGCTACTATTTATTACAAAATAATATAAGCATTAACCAAAGTATTGAAAATGGTGTTGTGGTTGAGTCTGCTCAGCATGACTATCCAGCATATAAAGCAGGTATTAGAAAAGGAGACGTAATAGCAAAGATAAATGATATAAGTACAGATACAGTATCAGAATTTAGATATTATTTATATAAATATAATGTTGGAGATACAGTTAAAATAACATATATTAGAGGGGCAACTCAAAAAACAGTTGATATAAATCTATCAATGTCACAATAAACACAGACAGAGTTGTATAATAAAACTATATATTGTAAAGAAATATATTATATATTTCTTTTTTAACAAAAAAGCAATATTTTCCTTGACTAAAAAGAAATTACATGCTATTATATCATTCTGTAAACAAAGGGAGAAAGAACATGAATAATAATAAGAAGCAATATTTTTTAATAAATATGTTTGCTAAAGCAAACGGGAAAAATGCATTTGTAGCTTATAGAATAAAAGAAATAAGCCTATCTGCATGTTTTATCAGTTTTTATTTAGTAAAGAAAAAAGGGAATAAATATAATTATTATAAAATTTCTGAAAAAAAATATTATGATTGTTGTATTGATGGAATAATAGATATTTTAGAAACAAAAGGTTATGTAAATATAGGGAAAATAGAAAGACAAAAAGGTGCGGTTAGAAAAAGATTTATTTATAAGTAAAAAATAATGTGCTTTTTTAATATGTAATACTTATTTTTATTGAAAAACAATCATAATTGTGTTATATTTATTACACAAAGGGGCATATTTCAATGGTAGAATGACGGTCTCCAAAACCGTTAATGTGGGTTCAACTCCTACTGCCCCTGCCATTTGAGAAAATCGTCGAACCTTTTCGACGTTGAGATAAAACTTGATTGAAAAATCAAGTTTTTTTGTTGTAGGAAAGGTTGTGATAGATATGTTAAATGTCGTTAAAGAAAAACTTGAATTAAGTCCTGATTTAAGAAAGAAAATAAATTGGGCAAGTAAATACACTTCCACATCTATTACTCTCGAGAAAGGTGCTTTAATTAAGCTAGAACCCACTAATATTGCTTATGTAGATCCTCACAAAGTTATTATTAATGATATTAAGTTCTTATTCTTCAATGGTGTTGATTGTTTCTATATTAATTCTTTAAATGATAAACATGAGTTTTCAGAACTTGAAACTATGTTTAAAAAGGCTAAGCTACTTGACTTTTAATATAATCGTGATATTATAAATAACCAATGAAAGAGGTATACTCTAGAAATGGAGGTACATCTATGATTGAGTGCAAATTTAAAATTTATAATTCTCCATATCATTAGGATAAGTCCAGATGCTATGAATTCCGGCGCAGTTTGATTCCGGGTTTTTGTCTATTGAGTATGCAGTGGCTTGCACTCTTTTTAAAGAAATCCTTTCATCAACAAAAAGTGAATCTTCGCAAAAATCGGCATAGTTTGCTCCGAGTGGGTAACCATAAGCAAAACCATCATTTTTTCCATCCATATTACCATAAGCATAAGCTCCAAACTTA
>DAOOPL010000047.1:0-3037 GCA_035388245.1 Bacilli bacterium
TATAATAAACTCCTCTACATAAGGTATCATTACTTTATTATCTAGTACTAATACCTCACTAGCAGGAGTATCAAGTATTTCATTAATAATACCAACTTTTGTACCATCTATTATAACACTAAAACCAATTAAATCAATTGCTAATAACTTATTATTTTCAAGTTTTAAATTTTCTTTATTTATATATACATCTAATCCTTTTAAATGCAATACATCATTAATATCAGTAATACTATCAAAAGTAAACATATCAAATATTTTATGCTTTCTATAAGTATTTACCTTATATTCCTTTTTTTCATCACCAATATAAAAGATTATACCTTTTTTAAATACTTCTTTTTTATATCTAAAATTAGATAATATTCTAACTTCACCTTTTATACCATGAGTATTAACGAGTTTTCCTATACATAAATATTCCATAAAATCACTCCATTTATATTTTATCATACATTAAAAAAAGTAGATAGTATCTACTTTTAATCTGGCATGTATTCAAGTGGTAAGCCCATTGCTTCCCATGAACCATTAAATCTGGTTTCATTATCTCCAAGTACTGTTATTTTTGTAAATTGGTTACCACTAAATATTCCAATACCAATTCCAGTTACCTGTAAAGAACTTCCAATTGTTAATTCCGTTAACTGATTATTTGCAAATGCTTGAGATCCAATTAAAGTTACATTATTAGGAATTACTAATTCTTTTAAATTATTATAAGCAAATGCAGCATTTTTAATAGTTATTATACTATTTGGAAGTACTAACTCTGGTATTCTATCTCCTAAGAAAGCTCCAACACCTATATTTTCTAATCCACTGCCTATTTGTATATTTTTAATATATACAGTCTCTGGTACATCTTCTCCAAATATAAATGACAATCCAAACATACCATCACCTATTTCTTTTACACCATTATCAATAACTATACTATCAGGTAATTTAAAATCTATATTTAATTTATTATAAAGTTCTATTCCTTTACCCTCTCCAAAAAGAATATCTGTAATTTGTGTTGCATATACTTCACATGTTTCTTGATTATTACATTGTTCTGCTCCTGATTGAATTAAAAATTCTACTAGTTTTTGTGAAGTATTATTACCATATATCATATATACTTGAAAAAGACCTAATTTAACTTCTGGAAGTAAGTTCTCTAAACTCACTTTTAATACTTTTTCACCATCTATTACCATTTCATCTATTTCTTGCCAGAAGAGATTTGCTGGGGCTTCAAAAATAATTGGAAATGCATCAAATCCCTGTATCTCTTCATTATATACTAATGATTTCATAATGCCATCACCAGTACCTTTTACTTCAAAAGTACCATCATCATAATAATAATATGTAACAGAACCATTTGTTCCCTCTT
Source organism: Bacilli bacterium (assembly GCA_035388245.1). Taxonomy (GTDB): domain Bacteria; phylum Bacillota_I; class Bacilli_A; order RF39; family UBA660; genus DAOOPL01. The sequence continues at coordinate 1,385 of DAOOPL010000047.1, forward strand.
TTGTTATATCTCCTGATGCTAATAATGTCCTTTGTACTTGTGGCTGCGTAGTTGTTACTGTGGTTGTAGTTCTTCTTGTTGTTCTTCTTACTACTCTTCCTACTGTTGTTGTTTCATTATTATATGCTGTAGTAGTCGTGCTAACATCACTTGTTGTAGTACTTATGATTGTTGTATTACTATCTTTATCCTCATCACTTTGTGTTACATCTTGATTATGAGATGTATTTTTTGTAGGTGATTCTGAATAATAGTTATATACAATTAATAAAGATGATGAAACTATTATTACTCCTAAGATTATTAGTATTCCTTTAATCTTATTACTCATTTCATCATCTCCTATCATATATTATTTCACTTTACATTATATATGATGTTTATAAATTAGTCAATTTAAATTATACATTATTATTGACCCTGCTACTGCAACATTTAGACTTTCACAGTTTTTATTAATTTTAATATTTATTGTTTTATCAAAGTATTTATATAAGTTACTATTTATACCCTTACCTTCATTACCTAATATAATCACATGTTTATTATTTTTTTTAAAATCTTTTATATTTTTTCCCTCATTAACATCTGTACCATATATTTCATAATTTTCTTTTTTTAACTCTTGTATTATATTTTCTAAATCATCGTATATAATATTCACTTTAAATATCATACCTTGTGATGCTCTTATTACTTTTTCATTGGTATACTTGACTGATGTATTACTAAGTATTATTGTATTATAAGAAAATGCAACAGCACTTCTAATTAACATTCCCAAATTACTAGGATCTTGAATATTATCTAACATTAATATTTTGTCTGAAAATATTTTATTATTATCTATTTTCCTACAAATACCTATTATTTTAGTTTTTGATTCTAATTTACTTAATTTATTCATTACTTTTTGATTTATATAAGTTGTTTTAATATTTATATTAGTTTCTTCATTTTCAAGCAATAATATTTCAAGCAAATAATTTGTTTCATATGCCTCTTGTACTAGATGCTCTCCTTCTACTAAAAATATGTCTTTATTATTTATAATACTTTTTATATATTTATTATCAACTGACTCTATTATCATAATTACTCCTTTAATTTCTTTCTTGCTACTTTATAATTTGGATAATATTTTCCCACTGTATTCCAAAACTTTATACTGTGATTAAAATGAATAAAGTGAACAAGTTCATGTACTATTACATAATTTATTATATATTGTTCATATTTTATTAATTCTATATTTAATGTTATTGAATTGTCTTTTCTATTACAAACTCCCCATCTACTTTTCATTTTTCTTAATTTTATTTTAGGATATGGTATTTTTTCTTCAATAATATTATATATATTATCTAATAATATTTTAAAATCTATTTCACATCTTTTTTTATACCATTTATCTAACTCTTTTTTATTTCTTACTAGCAGTCTATTTTCTTCTAATTTGGGTTCATTTACTATATTACAAAATACTATATCTATTTTATTACCTAAATAATAACCAATATTTTTTTCTTCTTTATACTTCTTATTTTTTTGTTTATCTATCATCTTTGATATTGAATATTTACTTTTATTAAGTAAGTCTTCAATATCAAAGATGATAGATAAACAAAAAAATAAGAAGTATAAAGAAGAAAA
>DAOOPL010000048.1:0-2983 GCA_035388245.1 Bacilli bacterium
AAGAATTAGTAGAAAATAGTATAGATGCAAAAGCTAGTGAAATAAAAATTGAATTAAAAGAATCTGGTACTAAGATGATTAAAGTTACTGATAATGGTATTGGAATGTCTAAAGAAGATGCTTTATTAGCATTTGAAAGACATGCAACAAGTAAATTATTATCAGAGTTTGATTTGTTTAGAATAAGTTCTCTTGGATATAGAGGAGAAGCACTTCCATCTATAGCGGCAATATCTAAAGTAATATTAAAGACTTGTAATAGTAATATTGGAACAGAAATTAGTATTAATGGAGGAATATTTAATTATCAAAAAGCAAGTGATGCAAGAGTAGGTACTAGTATTGAAGTTTCTGATATATTTTATAATACACCAGCTAGATTAAAGTTTATGAATAGCTTATATTCAGAACTAGCTAATATTGTTGAATATATTAATAAAATGGCTTTATCTTATCCAAATATCAAGTTTAAAATAACAAATTATAATAAGGTACTATTAAATACTGATGGTAATGATAATATATTAAAAAATATTAAGGAAATATATGGAACAGATATAGCTAGAAAAATGATAAATGTAGAAGGTTATAATGATGATTATGATATATATGGATATATATCTATGCCTGAGATAACCAAATCAAATAGAAATAATATTATTACATTTGTTAATAAAAGATTAGTAAGAAATAATGAGTTAAATAGAACTATGCTTGAAGTATATAATAGATATATACCAGAAAATAGATATCCAATAATAGTACTTAATATAATATGTGATCCATCTTTTATTGATGTTAATATTCATCCATCAAAAATGGATGTTAAGTTTAGTCAGTTTAATAACTTAAAAGATTTAGTTAGTAAAAAGATAAAAGAAGCTTTAGATAGTAATTTACTAATACCAAGTATAGAAAGTAAAGAAAAAAGCAGTGATAATAAAACTTATACTAATCTAACATTTGATATTGAAAGAGAATTTAGTATAGAAGAAAAAGCAGATGTTTTTGAAAAAGTTGTTTTACCAGAATTATATTCAGTTGGTTTAGTTAGTGGTACATATATAATATGTCAAAATGAGAGCGGTATGTATATAATTGATCAACATGCTGCTAAAGAAAGAATTAATTTAGAAAAATATATTAAAAACTTATCAAATGTAACTAAATCAGTAACATCACTTCTTGTACCACTTATTTTAGAGTTCCCTAAGAATGAATTTATACTTATTAATAAAAACATAGATGTACTTATTAAACTTGGTTTAGATATATCAGAATATGGTAATAATGCATTTATTATTAAAAAACATCCAACATGGTTATTAAATGGTTATGAAGAAGAAAGTATAAAAAAAATACTTGAAGTATTTATAGAAGAAAATAAAAATTTTTCTTATGAAAAGTTTATTGATAATGTAGCAGAAACACTTAGTTGTAAACTTGCTATAAAAGCTAATGAGAATATTAGTATTAGTGAAATGGAAAGTTTAATAAATGATCTTAGAAAGTGTGATAATCCATATACTTGTGCTCATGGAAGACCAACTATAATATTTTATTCTAATTACGAATTAGAAAAATTATTTAAAAGGGTAATGTGAGGTTTATATGAAAATAATAGCAATTGTAGGACCAACAGGAGTTGGTAAAACAAAATTATCATTAGAACTTGCTAAACATTATAATGCAGAAATATTAAACTGTGATAGTATGCAGATATATAAAGAACTAAATATAGGTACTGCTAAAATAATTGATAAAGAAGGGATCAAACATCATATGTTAGACATATGTAGTATAAAAGATACATATTCCGTATATGATTATCAGAAAGAAGCAAGAAAAATACTAAATAATTTAATTAAAAAAAATACTAATGTAATAATAGTAGGAGGTACTGGTTTATATTTAAAGGCATTACTATATGATTATAAATTTAATATAGATAATAAAGAAAGAAAAGAATTAACACGTAAAGAAAAAGACAATTTAAAGTTAATATATGACACTTGTTTTATTGGTCTTACAACTGATAGAAACAAATTATATGAGATAATAAATAGCAGAGTAGATAAGATGTTTGAAGATGGATTATTAGATGAAGTAAAGAATTTATATAATAATAAATATGTTATAAAAGCAATAGGATACAAAGAGTTATATGAATATATTAATAATAATATAACACTTGATAAAGCAAAAGAATTAATAAAACAAAGATCCAGAAATTACGCTAAAAGACAATATACATGGTTTAATAATCAAATGGATATCAAATGGATTGATGTAGATTTTAATAATTTTAGCAATACTGTAAATATGTCAATCAAACTAATAGATAGATTGCAAAAATAGCATTTATTTGCTATACTTTATTTATAGTATGGAGGCAATATGAATAACTTATTATATTTATTTGATACTAAAAAAAGAAGAGGTAGGCCAAGAAAAGTAGATAAAAAAGCAATGAGAGAGTTTTCAATATTTATGATAGTATGTATGATTATTTTATTTACTTTGCTCAGTATTACTGTTGTCAAAGTAATGGATAATGGCAGTATGGATAGTTTATTTGGAAATATTGTTGGAATAGAGAAAGTAAATATAAGTTATACAATAAAAGATAATAATATTACTTTGAAGGCTATTAAGAAAGATAAAAATATTAAATCAATAACATTAGTAAAAAGTCCATATTATACATATAAATCTTCTTATAATGAAGGAACATATTTATGGAATATAAATGAAAAGAATAATAAGTTAAGAGTAATTACAATAAATATTAAATATACTAATAAAACTATTAAACAAAGAATATTCTTAAAAAGATAATTAAAACATCACTTAGTGATGTTTTATAATGCTTCTAAATATATTGTCTCATCAAATTTATGTTCTAAATCAGATGATTTTAACTTATTTTTTGCTATTAGAAAGTAATCATAGCTAATAATATTTTTTCCACTACTTGTAATTG
>DAOOPL010000049.1:0-2927 GCA_035388245.1 Bacilli bacterium
CATCATTTAGTGATATCAACATATCATTTATTTCAAGTACATCTGCTAAAGTTTTAATATATGATACTGCTAAATAGTCTGCTTTAATTTTTGATGCATAATTAATAACTTCTTTATCATAATCTGATAAAAAAGGAATATTTATATTTGTACCTGGTACATTAACATGACTTCTAGGTTTAATTTTACCTTCTCTTGTTACACTACAATATATATTATAATTATCTCTATACTTTACAGTAAGTTCTACTGCACCATTATTTAATATTATTTTCTTTCCAACTTCTATATCATTAACAAAATCTTTATAATTTGTACAAAAGCATCTTTCATCACCAATAATATCATCCTTTGATATAGTAATATCATCATTAAGTTTAAAACTTATTTCTTTTTCTCTTAAAGCTCCAACTCTAATTTCAGGACCTGCTGTATCAATAAGTATGGCTACGTTAGTACCCATTTCTTCGTTTAACTCTCTTACTTTTGATATAATATCATCTGAAAACTCAAATGTAGCATGAGAAAAATTAAGTCTTACACAATCTACACCAGCCTTTATCATATTTCTTAAAGTCTCTTTATTTGTAGTTGCAGGACCCACTGTTGCTAATATTTTAGTCTTATTCATATTATCACCTATAATACATTATATCAAAAAAAAGAATAAATTATTCTTTTTATTATTATATTTACATTTTTACTATTTGGTATGCAATTATCTGATATTTTGATAATCTTTTTTCTACTTTACCAATAACTTTATATACAGCAGGTACTTTAATATCAAAATATGTAATATATTGTTTAGGAAATACTACAAGTTCACACTCACCATACTCATCACTAGCATCAACAAACATCATCTTCTCATTATTTTTAGTATCAATACTCTTTTTATATTCTAAATTTAATATTATTTCAATATTCTTATCAAAATACTGTTCTAATGTACTAGTATTTATACCATTTCTTTCAGTATTATATTTTGTAACAGGATGATTGTTTAAATAATAACCAAATATATTTTTTTCAAACTCAATTAATTCCTCTTTAGTATATTCATCATGTACTTCTATTTCTGGTATCATAACTAGTTTTTTATCAGTATCTTTTATTAGATATGCATAATTATATGCTGAATCAATATTTTCTACAAGTGTTTTCTTATTATATCCAAAATCTCTAAAGCAATTAGCATATATTAGATTAGTAAGAGCATCTTTATCTATCTTTTCATACATTCTAGACACAAAGTCAAAAAAATCATTAAATGGTTTTGCTCTTTCACATAATATCTCTTTACATAGATTAGTACCAATACCTTTTATCATTGAAAGACTATAATATATTTTATTATCTAGTATATTATATTCTAAAGATGATTTGTTAATATTTGGTTGTTCAATAGTAATATTCATTTTTTTACATTCATTTACAAAAGCTTTAGTTTTATTTACATTACCTATTGAACTTGTAAGAAGAATGCTCATAAATTCATATGGATAATTAGCTTTTAAATATGCCATTTTATATCCTAGTACTGCATATTGTACAGAGTGTGATTTGGGGAATCCATAATTAGCAAATTTTAATATTAAATCATATACTTTCTTTGCTTCTTCTTTTTTATATCCATTATTAATACTATTAGTAAGAAATTTTTCTTCTTCACCTTCTAATATATCAAGTTTTTTCTTACTCATTGCTCTTCTTAATATATCAGCTTCTCCCATTGAATATGAAGCCATTTTATTTGCTATCTGCATTATTTGTTCTTGATATACTATTGTTCCATATGTTGGTTTTAATATTCCTTCTAAAGTATCATTAATATAATCAATTTTTTCTTTATGTTCTTTTCTTTTAATATAACTTGGTATATTATCCATAGGACCTGGTCTAAATAGTGCTACTACTGCAATTAAATCATCAATAGTATTTGGTTTTAACTCCATAATAACTTTCTTTAATCCTGGAGTCTCAAATTGGAATATTCCCTCTAATAATCCTTCTTTAAATATATCAAATGTCTTTTTATCATTAAGATCTATATCAATAAAATTAATATTACCTACTTTATTTAAAATATTATCTATTATACTTAAAGTCTTTAAACCTAAAATATCCATTTTTAATAACCCTAAATCTTCTAAATAATTCATAGAACATCCAGTTATATAACTACCATCACTATATAGTACTAGTGGTATATAATTATCTAATTCTTTATTAGATATTACTATTCCTGCTGCATGTATAGAATAATGTCTTTTTAATCCCTCTAATCTAATTGCTATATTATATATATTATCTAACTTGTTATCTTGTTCTAATAGTTTTTTAATATTTAATTTTCCCTTGTTTTCTAGTAAATCTTTTTTTTCATCAAACTCTTTAGTAATTAAATCTATTTTATATGATTCATAATCCATTACTTTTGCAACATCTCTAATTACTTGTTTTGATGATAAATGAGAAAATGTTACTATTTTTAAACATGACTTCTTACCATATTTATCAATTAAGTAATTAACTACATCTTCTCTTTTAGCATTATCAAAATCAATATCTATATCAGGCATTGTAATTCTTTCTTTATTTAAGAATCTTTCAAATAATAGATTATATTTTAAGGGGTCTGTATCTGTAATACCAAGAGAATAAGACACTATACTTGATGCTGCAGAACCTCTTGCTCCCATTAATATATTATTCTTCCTAGCATATTTAACATAATCCCACACTACTAAGAAATAATTATTAAATCCCATATCATTAATTACATTTAATTCATATTCAAGTCTATCCATATATTCTTTAGGTATATCATTATTTAATCTTTTATTTAAACCTTTAATACATAATTCTTTTAAATATAATCTTTGATTACTAATTTTATATATTGGTAATAAAGTCTCATCTTT
>DAOOPL010000050.1:0-2893 GCA_035388245.1 Bacilli bacterium
AATATTTCATCTTTAACTGGGTGTTTAAAACTTAATTTATATGCGTATAAATATATTTGGGTTTTTCTATCTGTTTCGGTATATCTTTGATCTCCATATATTGGATACCCAATATTATTAAATTGTAATCTTATTTGATGATGACGGCCCGTTATAAGATTTACTTTAACTAATGTTTTATTTTCTTCTTCAAAATATTTTACTATTTCATATTCTAGTATTGCTTCTTTAGCATCTTTAGTATCTTTTTCTACTACCTTTGATACACCACTACTATCTTTATATAAACAATTAATTAGTCTTCCAGATGTTTTTAAATTACCATTTAGGAGTACTAGATATGTTTTAATAAATCTTTTATCTAATATCTCTTTGTTTAATCTTTGGGCTGCTTTAGATGTTTTAGCAAATACCATTAGACCTCCAACTGGTCGATCTAATCTATGAACTAATCCCACATATACATTACCTGGTTTATTATATTTATTTTTAACATATTCTTTTACTAAACTAAGCATATCAATATCACCAGTAATATCACTTTGAGATAATATATTAACTGGTTTTTCTACTACTATAATATGATTATCTTCATATATTATATTTATATTAGTCATTATTTTCCCATCTTCCATATATACCACAAGGTAAGATTAAATTACTATCTGTCATAGGTAATCCTAATTCATCAGATACTACATTACCATTATATTTTTTATTAATAGTTAAATATAATATGTTTTCTAGTACTTTAGGTGATAAACCTGTTGTATAGGAATTAATTAAGAAAAATATTGGATTATCACTTAATAATTCTTCACATAATTTAACTAGTTTATATAAACTATCTTCTATATTCCATACTTCTTTATTAGATCCTCTTCCAAATGATGGTGGATCCATAATAATTGCATCGTATTTATTACCACGTCTTATTTCTCTTTCTACAAACTTAATTACATCCTCTTCAATATATCTTACTTTTGTTTCTTCAAGTTTAGATGATTTAACATTCTCTTTAGCCCATTCAATCATTCCACGAGATGAATCAACATGACATACTGATGCTCCTGCCAAAAGGCACGCACACGTTGCCCCTCCTGTATATGCAAATAAATTTAATACTTTGATTTCTCTATTACTTGACTTAATCTTATCAATCATATAGTCCCAATTATAAGCTTGTTCTGGAAAGAGTCCTGTATGTTTAAATCCCATTTGTTTTAAATTAAATACTAAATCCTTATATTTAATTTGCCAAGACTCTGGAATATTATTTACATTCTCCCAGTAGCCACCACCTTTATCACTTCTGTGATATATAGCATTAACTTTATTCCAAATATTTATATTGATTTTATCATTCCATATAACTTGAGGATCTGGTCTTCTTAAAATATATTTACCCCATCTTTCAACCTTTTCACCATCACTCATATCAAGTATTTCATAATCTTTCCAAGTATTTATTATATTCATATTACACCTCATAATTATTTTAACATATATATAATAAAAAAATAGAGTAAAATTACTCTATTTCTATTTTCTTTTTAGATTCTATTTTTTCTTGTTTTGGTACAGTTACCTTTAAGACACCATCTTTAAAGTTTGCTGTGATTTCTTCTGATTTAGTTTCACCAACATAAAAAGTTCTTTTGTAATCTTTTTGATATCTTTCTCTTCTGATATAGTTTTTCTTTTTGTCTTCTTTTTCTTCATTTGTAGATAGTTCTACAGTTAGATATCCATTATCATAAGAAATATTCATATCATCTTTATTAAAGCCAATAGCATCCATTTCTATATGATATTTACCATCCTTTTCATAGATATCACATTTTAAATTGTTGGTGTCTTTTGAAGCAAGAAAATCATCAAACAAATCATCCAAAAAGAAATTTCTTGGAATTAAATTCATCTTCTATCCCTCCTCCAATTATTATTATACTCAATATTTAGCACTTGTCAATAGTTAGTGCTAGTTTTCTATAAAGTAAGCATAATATTCATCAAATGTAATATTGTTTTCATGAATATATTTTGCTACATCTAATCCAACGTATCTATAATGCCATGGCTCGTACATATACCCTGTTATGCCTTCTTTATCTTTTGGATATCTTAATATAAATCCATATTTATAAGAATTAGTATTTAACCATCTATACTCTTTTGAATTAATAAATTCTCCAAGGGAGTGACCTGATACTACAAAATCTAGTGTAAATCCCGCTTGATGCTCTGAATGACCGGGTCTAGCAGATGATCTATCCGTTCTTTCTACACCTCTTTGTTTTACATAATTATTATATATTGATCTTTGTGAATAATAACTTCTATAACTAGAGAGTACATATAAATTTATATTATCTTCCTTAGCTGCATTATACATTATAATGTATGCATCATATGCCTCTTTTCTAATTGAACCAATACCTCTTTTTACTTTTATTAAATCATTTGGAGCATAATTACTTGTTAAATAATAATATTTATTTACAAGTACTAATTCATCTTTAGTTAAGTCTGCTTCTTTCTTATTAGTAAAATATTCATAATCCCTATTTGTATTTACTTTTTCTACTACTGTTTTAATATCATCTTTATAATTATTTAAGTATCTTTCTAATCTTGAATCAATATAATATTTATATGTGATTAAATCATATAAATATGATAAATACTCTTTTGATTCTATTAAGTCTTGAGATGTGTTGCTTAACTTCAGTATTTCATTTACTTCTTTAGTTGAATAACCTTTTGTTATAAAAATACTTGGTTTTGTAGTTGTTGTTGTTATTTTATTATTATTACTGTTGAAACTAAAATAATATATTGTTATTCCTAATAATAGTAATAGTAGTATTGATAAAATAATTATAATTTTTTT
>DAOOPL010000051.1:0-2862 GCA_035388245.1 Bacilli bacterium
ATCATAATTCCCCCTGGTATCTATAATTCGGTTTTTATTAACATAAACTTAATAAACTTAGTTGAATTATTATTTTTACTACAATAACTAAGAACATCATAATACTTCTTCTGATTATTATATATAACTGTTTCAATAGGTAAATACTCAAATACTTTATTATAACTATTAAGTATTACTGTTTGCCATAGTCTTCCTATTCTTCCATTTCCATCCTCAAAGGGATGAATAAACTCAATTTCAAAGTGAAATATACATGATTTAATTATTGGATGTGTGTTGCTCTCTTTTAGCCATTTAAATAACCTATTAACTTCATCATTAATATATTGTGGCCTTGCTCCCATGTGTACCACATTACCATGACCATCATAAATACCTACATCATTTCTTCTAAAGACTCCAGATTGAGATACTAAAGATGAAGTAATATAACTATGAGCTTTTAAAAAATCTTTAATATCATAAGGATTATATTTAATAATATTTTCATAAGCTTTATATATATTCTTTACTTCTTGTATTTCATTTACTTTTCCTAATACTTTTTTACCATTAATTATATCTGTTACTTGTTTTAAAGATAAAGAATTATTTTCAATTGCTAATGTAGACTGTAATGACATTATACGATTCTTTTTTCTTAAATGAATATTCTTTTTTCTCAAATGTATTTTATAAGTATCTAGCTTTTTAATAACAGTGGATACTAACTCTATTATCTCATCATCAATTTCAAAAATAGGTGAATAACTTTCTTTCATATTACCTCCTTTTTATACATATACATTATATCAAAAAAATATAATATTGTCATTATAAATGTCAGGGTAAATGTCATAGTAAATGTCATGGTAAATATTATTTAATTATAAAATAAAAAGTAGATAAATCTACTTTTATTCTGGCATTGGAGCTGGATTAAAGCCTATATTTGACCAATTATCATTAAATCTAGTTGGAGTTTCTCCTTGTATTGTAACAGAAGAAAAATTATTATATAGAAATGCAAAGTTTTCTATTGTTACTACATTACTTGGAATAGTTATATTTGATAATTGATTATATGCAAAGGCTGCTTCCCTTATTGTTGTTACACCGCTTCCTATTGTTACACTTGTTAATTGGTTTTGATAGAACGCTCCTGTTCCTATCTCTGTTATGTTATTTGGAATTGTTACACTTGTTAATTGATTACTCTGAAATGCATTGCCTCCTATTGTTGTTAAACCATCTCCAATTGTTAAACTTGTTATTTGGTTTTGGCAAAATGATGCTTGTCCTAGTTCTGTTACACTATCTGGAAGTGTTACACTTGTTATGTGGTTATCATAAAATGCAAAATCTCCTATATGTAATAAACCATTATTAAATGTTACATTTGAAATTGAATTATATGCAAAGGCATATGAACGAACATAATCTACACTATCTGGTAAATGAACTGTTGCTAAATTTGTTATATTCGAAAAAGCCCAACTATCAATATCATTTACACTATTTCCTAAAGTTAACGTTACACTGTTGCTATTATTACCACCAAAGGCTCCTATTCCTATTTTTGTAACACTATTTGGTATATTTATTTCTGATATATTAGTATATTGAAATGCGGCTTGTCCTATTTCTGTTACTCCTGTTATTGTTACTGAACTAATTGTAGGTGTTTCACCAAGATCTTCCATTACCTGAATATAGTCTTCTCCAAAAAAAGATACTGCCATTGCTTGAAAATCTTCTTCTGTAATTTCAACTTCCATTGCAATTAGAAAATCATAAAAAGAATCAAAATCATGTACTTCATAAAATATATATGCATATATAAACATCATATTTGTATCTTCATCAAGTACTACACCCTGTTCAAGTTCATTATTTATTGCAGATAATAGTGACTGACTTGAACAAATAAATGAAAGACCATTGCTTGATTCAAAATCTTTCATTATACCATCACCAGTACCAATTAAATCTAAATGACCATTACTATAGAAATTATATATTACATCTCCTGATGTATCTGCCTTTTTTATGCTACCAGTTACTAATAGTTCTGTTCCTGATGATGTTGTTGTTACAGATGTAGTACCTGCTGATGTAGATGGCGCAGATGTTATCTGACCATCTGATCTAACATCATTTATAACTAATGACTTTAATGCTTTATTATTATCTGTTTGAATACAATATTTTTCACTTTTATCGCATATTGTACCACCAGCTTGAAGTATTACTTCCCCATTTCCTAATGCAACAAGTATAACAGCTCCTTCTTTTGACTTTAATTTCCCACTATATTTTACTATTTCACGATTTTCTTCACTACATAAATCATCTGAACATCTATATAATATTCCTTCATCATCTAGCATATATCTTGTTTTTCCACTAGAAAGAAAATCACTTTGTATTGCTTTTGCTAATATCTTTGTACTTGATACTAGTGATTCTTTTTTTGAGGTATTTACTACTTCTGTTATTTTTGGTATTGCAATAAGTAATATTATTGAAAGTATTACTATTACTGCTATTAACTCTATTAATGTAAATCCTTTTTTATTCATGTTTTACACCCTTTATATTATTTATATCATAATATGTAGCTGCTATTTTTATTCCTTCTATAGTATATATAACTTTATATACTCTTTTATTTGAATCAATATATATCTCTGCTGTGCAATCTTTTTCACCAGTAAACTTTAAACTTGTTTCATTAATAACTTTATTAATATATTTTTTATTAATAGTAACATCATATAGTTTATATTTATTCTTAGCTATAGTTATATCACTTGTTTTTTTGACATCTTTTATATTTATTAATCCTTCTAGATATGTATTTGGATTTTTATAATTAAT
>DAOOPL010000052.1:0-2691 GCA_035388245.1 Bacilli bacterium
AATAAAGATAAAGCAAAAGAATTAATAGATGATGATAAAATAGAAATAGATAATGCTGATGCATTAATAGAAAGGTGGGCTAAATAATGGTTAAAAATAGTATAGAAAAATATAATGAGTTAATAAAAGAAGGGATAGTTGTAATAGACTTTTTTGCAACATGGTGTGGTCCTTGTAAGATGATAGGACCTGTTCTTGAAAAATTAGAGAAAGAAGAAACAGATGTAAAATTCTATAGACTGGATATAGATACAAATGTTAATGTTGCAGAAGAACAAAACATAATGGCAGTGCCAACATTATTACTATATAAGGATGGTAAATTAGTATCTCAAACACAAGGATTTCAAACATATGAAGCATTAAAAAAATGGATTAATTCAAATAAATAGGAGTTAATATGAATAAAAAAGGTTTTACATTAATAGAACTTTTAGCAGTAATAGCAATACTAGTAATAATTTTATTAATAGCAGTACCAAAAATATCAGATATGATTAATACTTCTAAGAAAAAAACTTTTTTGTCAAGCATAAATATGATCCAAAAGGATATAAAAACTGATTCACTTATATTTAAATCAAGTAATTATACCTTAGATTCAAATGGTATTTTAAAAAGAATAAATGGCGATGAAGAAGTACAGATAGATTATAAGGGTAAATTATATTCTAAGGATGAAGCAGTAATAAGCGTTGGAGATGATAATGCTATTACATTAGTATCAGGTGAAATTTGCGATGCTTCAAAAAAATATTGTATTGGTAGTGGATCAATTTGTAATATATCTTCAATTTCTATGGAATCACTAACATTAAGTAATATAAATGAATATTCAGCGGGAAATTATGATGATGTATTAGACGAAGGTGATATTACAAAAGAAGGCACAAGTGGCTCAGTAACTTATAAATATTGTAGTAATGGAGCAGTTGTTATTGATGGTACTGGTGATGGTTTAATGAAGAGTGAAATGTATCTTTTTTATAATATGTTGTCAGAATATTTTATAAATCAAGTATCACAAAAAACAGGTATATTGAGTAGTGACTTTAATACTGATGATAAAACAATATTTACATATTATATGAATGGGTATACAAAAATTAATGATTATAGTGATTGGGATTATGAAGTTTCTGATATTTTGGGGGTAATTTTTAAAAGTAATGAGAATTTTACTGACAACTTAAATGCCTTTTTAAGTGCATATGACACATTAAATATTACTATCCCGCAAATTAATAGAGTAATAATAAATAATGGTGTCAAATCAATATCAGGTTATGCATTTTATCCTGGTGAGGAGTCTCTACAAGATTGGGAACAAGGGATATATACAATAAAAATAGATGAATTATATTTATCAAATACAGTTCAAACAATAGGGGCATATGCATTTAGTAATTCTTCTGCTAGCATTGAACAAGAGTCTAATAATTTTAATAACAATATAGATAATTTAGATATACCAGATAGTGTAACAGCAATAGGTAATGGTGCATTTAGTGGATGTGGTATTGAAACATTAACATTAGGGGCGGGATTAAATACAATTGAAGATCATGCATTTCAATTTAATAATATAGAAAGTCTAATAATTCCTAGAAATGTAGCAACAATTGGGAAATACACCTTTGCAAAAAACAAATTAAATAGTTTAACATTCAATCAAGGAATAGAATCAATAGATCAGCAAGCTTTTGAAAAAAATAGTTTAACAAGTGTTACAATTCCAAGTAGTATTGTTTGGATTGGTATGTGTGCATTTATAGAAAATAGAATACTAGCTGGTAATGCAGTAGTGATTCATGATACACCAACAGGAGATATAAATGAGTACTATTTACATGCCCTTCAAGTATTTTTATCAAATGGTATAAATGGTGATGAAGATATATGGCCTATAGTTAGACCACAATAACAAGGAGATAGATAATATGAATAAAAAAGGATTTACTTTAATAGAATTATTAGCAGTTTTAGCGTTATTATCTTTATTAACTATAATTACTATACCAATTATTAATAGTAGAAAAACAGCTATTAATACCAAAGAATATAATGCTTTAGTAGATAGTATTAAATCTGCTGCAAAAATATATATATCAAATAATCCGCAAGTATTAAATGGTGTAAATGATACTGAGTGTATTAATACTGTAACTATTGATACCCTTCAGACAGAAAAATTACTAGAAGACAACTTGACTAGTCCGATAGATAATTCTACGATTGATGGGGTTATAAATATATGTGTTAATGGTGATGATTTAACATATGAATTTCCATATTCACCATAATATATTTATTTATTAATTAAATAGCTTTTTAATTCATTATAAATGTCATTATATTTAGTGTCTTCAATTTCAATTGTATATGTAATATTATTATCATATATTTTATTAATTATATTTGCATTTTTTAATATATTATTTACCAATGATTCATTATTATAATTAAAAGTTATATTTATGTTAATATAATTTTTTATTTGTTCTAAGTTATTATTTATTAACTCTAATAAACCACTTGTATAAGCTTTTTTAAGACTACTTCCTAATTTTACACCACCATAATATCTAATTACTATACATAGAGTATTATTAATATTATTTTTTTCTAATATATCAAGTAATGTTTTACCTATATTAAAAGGTTCTTTATCATCACTATATTTTTTATAAT
>DAOOPL010000053.1:0-2644 GCA_035388245.1 Bacilli bacterium
GCGTTTAAATATTAACTTCATATATATACCTCATATTCTAATAATATTATAACATATTAAAAAATATTAGACTCTATTAAATAAGTTCTAATATTTCTATTATTTTATTAATTGATTTTATTGTATTTAAATATTCTATATTTGTTACATAGTTAACATTATTTTGAAATTTTATCCACCTTTTATTCATTTCATGACTTTCTTTCAACTCTGATACAATTACTTTAAATTCATTAATATCTATTTTTGTTTTTCTTTTAGCAAATGTGTTTTTAATAGCCAGTATTAAATTATCAGTATTTATTTTATCTTTACCATTAATTAGAGAGTATATATCTGCAAAATCTTTCATTCTAGTATTTAATATACCTCTACTAATAATTGTTTGAAATTTCTCTGCTAATACTGTTTCTATTGTATAAGCCATAATACTAATCTTTTTACCTTCAAACATTAAATTATAGCTATATTTAATCTCCCTTGGAGTAATAACATCTCCTGTTGTTAAATCAATTGTTATATTAGTTTTATTATTGTCTAACGTAGCTAAAATATTTAATCTAAAACCATTGTAATCTTCATCTAATCTAATATTTTTAATATTAATTATTTTAAATTTTACACAATCATCTAATTTAATATTTAATATCTCACTAAATATTTCAATTACTTTTTCTCTAGAGACAAAGATTCCCTTTAAAGTAGCATCCATATCCCTTGTAGTTCTCTCATCTATACCAATAATTGAACTTAATAATACTCCACCTTTTAATATTATTTGTCCTTTATATTTACTAATTGATATTCTTTCAAGTATTCTTTCAAAATAAAACATTTGAAACAGTTTTTGAGAACTTTTACTATCACCTAAAGATTTTTTAGAAATTATTGTTTTTAATTTGTCTGCATTTATTATATTAAAACCTCCATGTATTCTCTGACCTTTTTTTCTACTTTTAACAGCTTAGCGTATCTCATCAGTCTATTAATATCTTTTGACACTAATTTAGAATACCCTTTTAATGCATTAACAAAAATTTCTGAATCCATTTTATTTTTATTTCTAATAATATCACAAATTGTTCTTTCAATATCATAAACCCTTATCTTCATTCCAAATGGAGATTTTATTTCAATTAATCCTAAATCTAATAGCTCCTTTTTTACATAATGAAGATTGACATTATTTTCATTCTTATAACTATTTCCATATCCATATGGGATAGTAATATCATATACAGTTGGATTCCTATCAGATAGATTATGAAAATAAAGTGCTGTAGCATCTGAAAAAACAGATTTTTTACTTTTTGAAAGAATAATATAAAAATTATCAGCAAAACTATTTTTCAAAGAGTAATAACCTCTAGAAATTCTAATAACATTTCCTTCTTTAATCAAAAGCATTAAATAGTATCTATTAATATTTTCCTTTTCAATTTCTTTAGCAGTAATATAACCACCATTACTTTTAATAATATTAATAAGATTATCCTTTTGATTCATATTATCACCTCATTTATTAATCAGATTATACCACAATTTAACAAAAAATGCACAAACAATTATTTTTTTGTGCATTTTCTGTTAAATACTTATTTTTATAAAACACTATCGTAAATATTAATATCATTAAATCCATTGGCAGTTAATACTATATTAAAATCTTTCATTTAAATCACCCATATAAATTATAGCATATCCATACTATATTAACTAAATAAAAAATGTATAACTTACCTATTACTTTTTTTTAATTTATTGTTTTTTGTCGTATATTGTCACCCACTGATTAAGAGTCTGTCTTTAAAACACCACCATAAGTATAAGTATTGTTATAACTATTATTATAAGAGCTATTATGATTATGTTTTGGTCTATTATTTTAGGTTTTATTTCTTCTTCTGTTAAAGTTGTTTCTGTTTTTTGTATTGCTTTTTTAGTTATTTTTAGTAGTTTTTTATCTGATATTTTGTATAGCATTTCTATTATTTTTTTATCTGTATTATCTTTTGATTCTAGATCTGATAATAGGAATTCTGGTGTTATGATTTTTATTATTTTATTATCTTTTATTTCTAGAGTTCTAAATGCATCTGTTTCATTAAAGTTTGGTATTTTTCTTAGTTTTTGAATAACTTTTTTCATATCTTGAGATATAGTAAATGATCTAATATATAAGTTGTTCTTTTTAATTGAGTATGGATGAATAGATATTACTGTATTATCATATTTTATTCTAAATCCATAGTCATGAGTAGTTACTTTATTAGTATCTAGTAGTATTTCAAAATCAAATTCTTTTGATAGATTATATATAGTTTTTCTTACTAATCTCATATCATCAAATTCTACTAGTATTTCTATATCATTATGATATTTATTAGATTCTATATCTTTTATTAAAAAAGGTATAATATCTCCTGAATATATTAATTTATTACTAATATCTTCATCTTCTACAAATGTAAGTATTATATCTAATATTTCATCATAATTATTATTCATAGTAACACCTCAATATAATTATAGCATAAATATATTATTATAGTATTTCCCAATAACCATTTTTATCTGAACCTATTCTTCTAATAATATTACTTTCTTTTAAGTTCTTAATATATCTTGATATAGTTCTACTAGA
>DAOOPL010000054.1:0-2620 GCA_035388245.1 Bacilli bacterium
TAAATCCATATTTTCTTAAAGAATAGATTATTGAATATTTAAAATCTAATTATGAAACTTATAAAGAAATAGATTTTAATCAATAGGATTCATAGTCTTTAATTACTGATATATAGAGTTATGTAACTGTGTTAATATCAAATCAATTTGAACAATAGGTATCAGATTTTTATATTACAACATAGAGTAATGATAGAGTTGAATTATTATTAAGTCAATATGGATATAAGAAAAATTTTGGAATACCTTCTCAAGTAAATTTGAGTTTAAAATTTGATGAAAAATCAATGATTCAATTAAATTTATTAGAAATAGAAAATTTTATAATTCCACCATTAATATTAAAAGTAGTAGATACAAATAATAATAGTTGGTTAAATAAAAATTCTATATTAGTTACAAGAACAATGGAAAAATTTGGTAAAAATAATGAATATTATAAATATAGAATGTCATCAACCAATGGAAGTAATGTATTTTAGTTTATCCAAATGATGCTCATATTAAAAAATCTAAATATGAATCTTAATTAGTTTTCGAGAAATAATATATTATCAGAAACAGAGGGATATATAATTAAAGATCATTATATAGATGATTTTAAAAGATTTAATTTAGATTTAAAATTAATGAGTAGAGAAAAAATAGAATATATGTATAACAATGTAAACATTATAGAATATGTTTATAAATAGTTTGATAAAATAGATTCTATTTAGAATAGTAAATTTCATGTATAGAATTATGATACATATATAAATAATAGATATGTTACTTTAAGTTATAATGAAGTATAGAATACTTTTGAAATTATCAATGGGGATAGTATTAATAATGGGTATACCATTAAAAAAGAAGATTTGCCTTTATTTTTATAGTATTATCAAACAAAAGGTGAAAATTAGAATTAGTTATTGGGACAAGTTAATCGCTATATGGGTGTTGAATCACAAATATTGATAAATGATAATATATATTTAAACTATACAGATTATAATAATTATACGGATTATAACATAAAAGGATTATTTATACCTCAAAAAATTAAAATAAAATATAATTTAAATACTAAAAAATCTCTTACACAAGAAGAATTACAGAATCAAAAAACTGAAATATTTTTATATGATCTATTAAATATTTCAACAATAAATGAGTCTATGCGTTTTTATGGATATAACCCATTAAATATTATTATAATACAAGAGGAAAATGTTGTAGTTGGTAGAAATTAGGAAAAAATAGAACAGATAAAACATAATTTTAATTCTTATATTAAATAGAAAAATAAAGTTGTTACTATACAAGATATAGATAATTATATAAATTATTTTCTTAAAGGATTTTCTTATTCTCTTAATTAGACTTCAACATATAAATATATACAGAATAAATCATATGTTAATGGTTTAGAAAATCGTTTGTATATCTGTCCTTAGTTATTTAAAGATGACAATTTAAGAAATTTCTATTTACCAAAAGGAAGTAAAATATTATCTTCTGAATTAATCAAAGACCCAATTGTTCTATCTGAATATAATTATACAAAGGAAAAATATAATATACAGCAAGAATTAAAAAATAATATTGTATAGACAATGGATGTTTAGTTTTAGAATAATAAAACGTATTATATATATAGTAAATTTCCAATAGAAATATTTTAGGATTCTAAAATATCTATAAATTCAATATTCTATAATTTAAAAGATAAATTAGACCAATATTAGAATATAAAAAATAATAGATTTAATATTTATGATAATATAAATTTAATAGATATACTTACAGTAATATCAGAAGTTAATGGTGTTATAAATGTTAATATGGAAAAATTCTTAGAATCTTTTGATGTTATTATAGAAAATACATTAGAATCTAATAATATATTGCCATTGCAATACCAGATAATAGAAAATAAACCTAAGAAAATTAAAACATAGTATTTATTGCCAATATCTGCAAATTCAAAAGAAGAATACTTTATGTCTAATTCTTTAAATGTATTTTTATTTGAAAACCAAATTGGTGAGATAGTTAAAAATGGTATAAATGAAATATTTAATCCGACATTAGAATTTGAAAACTTCATTATGTAGAATCCAATAAATATAAAATTAAAAGAAGAAATAGTATAGTATGATTATACTATATTACCTTTATATACAGTAAAAGATACAGTTCTTCCAGTTCCACAAATAATTGATACAACTGTATCTAAAATAAAAACAATTAAATCTGATTTTTTAAAAAGTGATTCATCACAATGTTTAATTCTAAATTATACATAGGACTATAATGATTCATTATTTGAAGAAAAAATTGTAGAAAATAATTTAATTAAAGCTAATGTATTTAATACATTGTCTTGTTAATTATCTGTGGCAATGAGGTGAAATAGATATGGCTTGGTCTGTAACAGGAAATATGATTGTACCAAGAAGTATTTTAGCAGGTTGTGGAATAGTTTAGTAGGGATTATCATTTGGAGGTTCTTAGGTTGCAGCAGGAAATACAAATTCAAATGCAACAGAAAAATTTAGTATCTCAGTTTGGCAGCAAGTAAGTAATCAATTAGTTGGAAGAAGGTATAACGCTGGTTGTGGAACACAGAATTAGG
>DAOOPL010000055.1:0-2612 GCA_035388245.1 Bacilli bacterium
AGTAAAAGGAGATATATGAATATTAGAAATTTGATTGCAATTATTATTATTATTGCTTTAATATTATTACTTGGTTTTATTAATATTAATAAGATTAGTGAAAATAGAAAACAAGATTTATATGAAAAGTTAGTTGATATAATTGAAAGTGCTGGTAAAGATTATATAGATAAACATGTTACAGAAGCAGATGGGTTTACTGAAAGTACTGATACAACTGCATGTATTTGGCTCTCTACATTAATTGATGAGTCTCTATTAGAAAGTGATAATTTAATAAATCCAACAAATAATCATGATATGACAGGTAATTATATAAGAATCACAAATTCAGGAGGTCTTAGTTATGAGTACGTTGATTCAGACACCCCAACAAATTGTGATAGGATGATACCACAACCATAGGATAAATATAAATAATATTAAAGAAGTTGTATTATATATAGATGAACAACAAGACTAAGATCATGGATAAATATATTTGTTGACTAATAATTAAATTAATAATATAATTTTATTATAGGAGAGTGTAAAAATGAATAAGAAAGCATTTACATTAGTTGAACTTTTAGCAGTAATAGTAATACTTGGTATTATATTATTAATAGCAATACCTAGTGTGACAAAAATTGTCACTGAAGCTAAAAAAGATACACTTGTTTCTAGTGCAAAACTTATTGCTAAAACTACACTTGCAGATTCAAATTTAAATGGTACAGATGAATATAAATTAGATACTGATGGAAAACTATGGCGTAAAGAAAAAGATGACTCATATACTCAAATAAAGTATAATGGAAAGATAATTGGTTACAATACAGATGTCATTATAGTTATAAATATAAATAATATTATTATTAATGGTATAGTTTGTGAGGGGTCTTCTAATTGGTGTTTAAATGGAGGTACCACTTTAAATAACGTTACTGATGATGATGTAGTAGCTGTTGCAGATTCAACTATATATCCAACAGTTCCAGATGATTGTTTTACTTATACTACAACAGATAATGAAATTACTATAACTGATTATACTGTATCATCTACATGTAAAACAAGTTTAAGTATACCTTCTTCAATAGGAGGAGTACCAGTTACAATAATAGGTACTGATGCTTTCAGGTCTAAGAATATTACTACGGTTGATATTCCAAATAGTGTTACAAAAATAGGAAATACTGCGTTTTCTGAAAATTTATTAACAAGTTTAACAATAGGTACAGGTGTGACAACAATTGGAAATGCTGCATTTGCTAATAATCAATTGACAAGTGTAACAATACCAAGTAGTGTAACATCAATAGGTGGTGGTGCATTTGAGATAAATAGATTAACAAGTGTAACAATACCAAATAGTGTAATAACAATAGGAGCTATTGCATTTGGTTGTAATAGATTAACTAGTATAGTTATTCCAAATAGTGTTACCACAATGGGAATAAGTACTTTTGCAGCAAATGATTTAACAAGTGTAACAATAGGAACTGGTTTATCAGTAATCCCAGCAATGGCATTTTATAATAATGAATTGGCCAATGTAACAATTCCAGCTAATATAGAATCAATTGATGGAGACGCTTTTAAAGATAATGATTTTACTTCAGTAACAATTCAAGGTGACCCAGTTACAAGATTTAATTATGATTGGACAGATATTGGGTTTGATCCAGCACCAATGCCAGAATAAAAGCATAATAATGCTTTTTTTATTGTAATTTTATAGAATATTATATATAATTAAAATAATAGGTGATAATATGAAAGAAATAATTATAGGACTTGAAGAAGATTTTGCTAATAATAATTATTTTGGTACTAATCTTTGGACAGAAGAAAAATTTAGAGTACTTAGTGGTGATGTTAATATTCTTCTTTCAGCACCTCACTCAGTTAATCAAATTAGAAATGAAGAAGTAAGAGATGCTGAGAAGTTTACTGGAGGGCTTGTTAGATACCTAAGTAATTCTACTTCATCATATGCTATATTTGAAATGTTTACTCATGCTGATCCAGATTATGATGCTAGTCATTATTATAAAGATGCTGTTGTTAATTTAGTTAAACAAAATGATATTAAATTACTTTTAGATATTCATTCTAGTTTACAAACTAGACCTTATGATATTGATGTTGCTATTAATGGTGGAATTAATATTCAAAGTAATAATAATTTAACAGAAAAATTGGTTAATCTTGGTTATAAATATAGTATTAAAGTGGTAATAGATGTTATATTTAAGGCAGATAAAGAACAAATGATTTCTAATAAAGTGGCTAAGGAATGTAATATACCTTGTATAGAATTAGAAATTAATGAACTATATCTTGACCCTATTGATAATCCAATTAAGTTTGAAAGATTAGTTAAATTTTTAGAAGAATTTATTAGTTATGTAAACTATCTATAATAATATGTAAATTTTTAAAATAGTAGGGTAATACACTTACTATTTTTTTAATTTTATGTTATAATATAAATGGATCTATAAGAATCGTATTTGACTCGTTTAACCCGCTAAATATAATATAAGGGGATCAGAATTATTAGTGGTGTGAGTCTTATGTAATAAGAAACCTAAAGCTAATATGGGATACCCACCTGCGAAATGGCA
>DAOOPL010000056.1:0-2161 GCA_035388245.1 Bacilli bacterium
AGTGTAATTATTATAAATAATATTATATATGTTTCAATAAAACCAAGTATACCTCCAATTATCTTAGATGGTATTTCTAGAATTATTGTCAGTTTTACAACTTTATCTAGTACATTAGCAAGAGATAATATCAACTTAAATATTGATAATAAAATTAAGAAAATTATTATAAATGCGATTACTTCATATACTAAATAGTTTAATGTTTTTATTTTGGATAATGCTCCAATATGTAAAGGTATATTTGAGTATAAAAACATTGCTAGTAATCCTTTTAATTTGAATGATATATATAATATTAAAATAGATCCTACCGAAAGTATGGCTTGTTTAATTGCTCCTCTAGAGGCCCCTACTAAGAATCCAAATATTAGAAATATTATTACTAGGATATCAACTATTATCATATTATCACCTACTATGTTAATTATATAATATTTTTATATAAATTAAAAGAAAATATGATAAAATGTTAATAGGATGTGAAAAAATGATTATAGTATATAAAATTAGTGATAACACTAAAGAAAAGATGATCGATTATTATAAAGATTTAAAAAGAGATAAAACTCCAGATTATGCAATATTTCAAGCTGAAGAAGGAGAAACTATTATTACTTTATATAATTCAAATAAAGTTGTATTTCAAGGAGTAAGTGCTGATGTTGATGCTAATATGTGGAAAGATATGGAAGCTCATTTGAATAATGGTAAGTTACCAGAAGAAAATAAAAAGAAAGATAAGAAGGAAAAAGAAAAGGATAAAACTGATTATTACTTTATTGATTCAGTTGGTTCTGATGAAGTTGGAACTGGAGATTATTTTGGCCCAATAGTAGTTACTGCAGCATATGTAAATAAAAAAGATATATTTATGCTTGAAGAATTAAAAGTAAAAGATTCTAAGAAATTAACTGATGATAAGATACTTGAAATAGTACCTAAATTTATTGATATTATTCCTCATGAAACTATTATTTATAATAATATAACTTATAATAATAATTATGATATTAATAATATGAATAAAACTAAAGCTATATTACATAATAAAGTAATACTTAAGTTATTAAAGAATAATGATTTAGTATATGATAAAGTAGTAGTAGATCAGTTTGTTAATCCTAGGATTTATTTTATATATTTAAAAGATGAAGAAAATGTTTATAAAAAATTAACATTTACTACTAAAGCTGAAGATAAATGTTTATCTGTTGCATGTGCATCATTAATAAGTAGATATGTATTTTTAAAAGAAATGGATAAGTTATCTAAAAGTATTAATATTACTTTACCAAAAGGTGCTGGAGAAATAGTAGATAAAGTTGGTAAAGAAATATTAGATAAATATGGGGAAGACAAATTAAAAGAAGTAGCTAAGTATCATTTTAAAAATACTAATAAAATAAAAGAGCTTTAAGCTCTTTTTTATTTATATATAAAATATAGTAACATTCCTACAAGTATTATTGATGTTATTAATCCATTTATTTTTTCAAATCTACTAGTTTTATTTTTAATACCAACTGTAATAGCAGCAAGTATTCCACCAATTAAACCACCTATATGAGCAAAACTATTAACATTTGAAATAAGCATACCTAACATTAAATTAATTAATATAACTGGTATTATTTGTGATTTAATTGCTTCTCCAAAATATACTCTATAATTAAGAGCAAAATAAAGTAGCGCTCCTATTAAGCCAAATATAGCACCAGATGCACCAGCAGATATTGTACTATCACTCATAAATATTATAGATACTAAATTTCCTACTATTCCACTAAATAAATATATATATATTAATTTTGTTTTACCATAAAAATTCTCTATCTCATTACCTATTATATATAGTGAATAACAATTAAGTAATAAATGTAATATTCCAACATGTAAGAATATACTAGTTAATGTTCTAGTTAAACTACCACCTTTTATTAAACCACCAAAATAATATAATGTGGCAATATCAGTAGATCCTCTACCATATAAATACATAAGTATAAATATTAGCATATTTATACCAATTAATATATAAGTAATAATTACTTTCTTCTTACTAAATATATCATTAACTTGTTTATTTACTTCAGTATTCTTATTTAAAATATCTTTATTTATTTTCTTAAATAAGTCATTACCTTTTTCACTAAATACT
>DAOOPL010000057.1:0-2152 GCA_035388245.1 Bacilli bacterium
AAAATAGCATATAATTCTTCAAATTTAGTGCCTTCAATAAAGGTTTTATCTTTTAATGATTTTAACAATATATATCTATAACCATTTATAAAGAAAAAGTTTTCTCTATATAATATATCTTTTGTATAATCTTCATCACTAATAATTAACCCTTTTCTTCTAAAAATATCTACTTGTTCCTCTATTGTCTTAAACACCTTTTTATTCATATTTTCACCTAGTATAAATTATATCATAATTTTTTTAAATAAAAAACTAAATAATAATTATTTAGTTTTTATTTTACCTTGTGTTTTTAAAAAACGCTTATATAATTCTTCGAGTATACCACTAGTGATAAAATAATCATTAACGATACTTTCTGCTTGAACTAAACCTTTTGCATTACTATCATCAAGATAGTTAGGATCAACACCTAATATCTCACATGCTTCATATCTTGTGTAATGTTTATCTTGCTTTTCGTAGCCAATAATTTCAAAAATTATTCTCTCGAAATCATTTTGACCAAGATAAACATATGCAATATGATTTACTATAGCTGCTTTTGCTAATAATTCAGTCCTTTTATTCTTTTCATATGAACCTACAGGTAACTTCATGATTATTTCTACTAACTGTTCATTAGTAAGTTCTTTACCCAATTTAATACCCCCTAAAAACATTAACGTTTTGAGAATTGAGGTGCTTTTCTTGCTTTCTTAAGACCATATTTCTTACGTTCTTTAACTCTTGCATCTCTAGTAATAAAACCTTTTGCTTTAAGAATCTTTCTGTATGAGCTATCAGATTTAGGATCTGTTTTACTATCAAACTCTAATAATGCTTTTGTAATACCTAGTCTTATTGCTCCAGTTTGACCAGAAAAACCACCACCAGATACTTTAACATCAACATCAAATTTCTCTTGCATACCTACTGCTTCTAGTGGTTGCATTAAATCCATAACTAATGTTTTAAATGGTAGATATTCATTAACATCTTGTCCATTAACTGTAATTTTTCCTTTTCCTGATTTCATTGTAACTCTTGCTACTGAAGCTTTACGATGACCAGTTCCTATATATATCTTATCCATTACTTAATCTCTACTTTCTCTGGTTTTTGTGCTTCTTGCTTATGATTTTCATCTGCATAGACAAATAATTTCTTATACATTTGTCTTCCTAATTTTCCATTTGGTAACATGTCTTTAACAGCTCTTTCTACCATTTCAACAGAATAATTATCTCTCATAACTCTTGCTGTTCTTTCTCTTAAACCACCAGTAAATCTACTATGATTATAATATATTTTATCATCTAATTTATTACCAGTTAATTCTACCTTTTTTGCATTAATAATTATTACGTTATCTCCACAGTCTACATTTGGTGTAAAAGTCGCTTTATGCTTACCCTTTAGTATTGTTGCTGCTTTTGTAGCAAGTCTACCAAGTGGTTTCCCTTCTGCATCAATAATAAACCATTTATGATTAACATTTTCCTTATTTGCCATAAATGTTTTCATTGTTTCTTTCCTTTCCTTAATAAGTTTATTTTCCCAGAATAAACTCATGTGGGGCTAAATGAATGTACCGCATTTGATTTTACTAGATTTGTATATGTTTGTCAATTAAAAACTACTATTTTTTATATATTCTTAAAGTCACTTTTGTTAACTCTGGTATATATTTTACCCTTAAGTCTTCTCCTGTTACTTGAACTTGTATATCTTGTACTCCTACTTTAAGATCTTTTAAGTCTACAAACGCTCTAATATCTGCAGTATTTAATGCATTAATAACTTCTCCTACACCTTTTGCAATAATTGATACCTTAGTATTTGATACACCTACTGCTTGTACACTATAACCTTCTGCAAGATTAATATATTCAAGAGGTAAATCTTTTATTTCTTTAGATGCTTCTTCTCCCAAAGTAACACTAATATTTATTCTCTTATCAGATATACTACTAACTCCTACTGGTTTTGTAATATTCATATTATAATCTTTATCATCTTTTAGTCCTGTTACATCAATTGTAACTGGTATTGATAATATACCATCAAGTATTGTTTGTTTACCATATACTGTAACTGTATTAACACTAGTAGTTATTCTACTAATTGCTTTACCAAATACTAAGTTGCCTGTTGGTATTACTTTTAT
>DAOOPL010000058.1:0-2126 GCA_035388245.1 Bacilli bacterium
GTAGAATCAATATGTAACCACTTATTATCAAGATAAACCAAATTCCAAGTATGAGTTCTTGAAGAAACTCTTATATTTGGCACGTTTAATTTATATAAGAATAAAGAAAGAGCATCTGAATAACCGCTACAAACTCCATAACCTTCAAATAATGGCCCCATGGCATAACTAGATTTATAAATTGATACACCATTTTTATTAGAAGTATCATAGACAGACTTATTAATAATATAATTATGAAATGTTCTAATATTTTCTCTAGTACTTAATTTTGGATTATATAATGTTTCAAATACTTCATCAACATATGCATTTAATTGAGTAATATCAGTAGTATCGTATCTATCGGTTTTAGTTAGAGTTATCTTACCACTTGCAGCAAATGAAGTATTAATTTGATCAAAGTTATTAAATGGATGTACAAAATTAGCAATATTAGAAAGTAGTGTATTATCTTCAATAATAATCTTAGCATCACTAACACAACTTAAATAAGATGAATCACACTTAAATGTATATTTTTTATATCCTTTATCTAAAAATGTATAAAATATATTTAATATATCGCGTCTACTTTTAACATAATCTTTCTCATAAATTTTAAAATATAAATAATTCTTATCAAGAGAATAATCATTTGCCTTTAAATCACCATTAGCATCATTATAAAATATTCTATTTAATAAATCACTTGATATATTATTTACTTTATAAAAATTATCAGCAATATAAAAACCAAGAAGCACAACACCCATGATTAATAATATTGATAATATGTTAGTAAGTTTTTTCATTTATGATCACCATAGTGATTATAACAAATTTATAAATAAAAAAAAAGCATTACTGCTTATCTTCATTACTTTTTTTCATTAATCTTGATTTTTCTCTTGCTGCTTTATTAGATTTTATAACATTTTTATTATATGCTTTGTCAATTTTCTTAAGAGCATCATTTACATTTTCTGTATTAACTTCTTTTAATGCCTTCTTGATAGCGGTTTTCATACTTTGTTTAACAGCATTATTTGTTTCTCTTTTAACTTGATTAATTTTTACTCTCTTTTTAGCACTTTTAATATTTGGCATTTTTTCACCTCCCAGGTACTTGCTACTGACAATTTTAACAAAATAAAACTAAAAAATCAACAAAAAACGTAAATAATATTATATAATATAAGTAATTAAGTTATTGAAAGGAATATATATGAGTAATAAATATAATGTAAGTGTAATAATTCCAGTATATAATACAGAAAAATATATTTCTTTTGCAATAGAAAGTGTATTAAATCAAACACTTGATAATATAGAAATAATAATTATTAATGATGGCTCAACTGATAATAGTAAAAGTATTATTGAAAAATATGAAAATGATAATATTACAATTATTAATAAAAAAAATGAAGGATCTGGAGTGGCTAGAAATATAGGAGTAAGTAAAGCAAGAGGTAAATATATATTTTTTCTTGATAGTGATGATTATTTAGAAAAAAATGCTTTAAAGAAGATGTATGATATAGCAGAGACACATAATATTGGCATTGTAAAAGGATCTATAGTGGATGTCATTAAATGTTTTAAAAAAACAAATAAACTATATTCTAATAAGATTAATGAAATAATTGATTTTAGAAAAAATAATGATTTATTAATAAGAGAAGGTAATATTGTATGTAATAAGTTAATTAGAAAAGATTTACTAAATAACTTATCATTTTCTACTAGATTAAAATGGGAAGATTTGGCAATAATTGTACCATTATTAATCAAAGCAAAAAAAATGTATTTATTAAAAGATAAAACTTATTATTATAGAGCTACAATAGCAAATACAACTGTATCTGATTTTTTAAAACCAAATATAAAATTTCTAGATATATTTAAAACAATTGAACATCTTTTTAGTAATTTAAAAGTAACTAAATATGATAATGTTTATGATAATATTATTAAACAAATTGCAATTTTGCATATAACATATAGAATTGAAAATATATTTTTTTGGAAAATTAATAAAAAGATAAAAAAGGGATTGCTTGGTATATTTTCAAAACTAACATATTTAGAATATAATAATTATTATAATAATATTATTTTTATTAAAAATGTAAATAATAATA
>DAOOPL010000059.1:0-2079 GCA_035388245.1 Bacilli bacterium
TGAAAGTTCATATAATAATGATGTATTAAATACTACATCCGCCATATCTTGATATGGAAATACGTATTTTTCCTCACCTGCTCTTACTTTTTGCCAATTACTTAACGTTTTAGAAACATTATAACCCCTAGTCATATTATCTCTTACCATTCTTCTAATTAACCTATTATCTGTTGTAGTTATCCTATTGTGATTATCAATATTTAATACTGTTAATGGACTTAAATATATATTATATTTAACTTTTTTAGATACTCCTCTAGTCAATTCTTCATTAAAAGCATGTAATCCTTCAATGATTAATATACTCTTTTCAGATAATTTAATACATGTTTTACTAAACTCTTTTTCTCCTTTTATAAAATTATATGTTGGTAAACATACTTCTTCATTATTTAATAAACTATTTATTTGTTTACTAAATAATTCCTTATCTATTGCATTAATAGATTCATAATCTGGTTTACCATCTTCACCAACTGGTGTATCTTTTCTATTTATAAAATAATCATCAATTGATATATAGAATGGTTCCATTCCTTTACTTTCTAAGAACATAGCTAGTTTCTTAGATATAGTAGTTTTACCAGAAGATGAAGGGCCGGTTATTAATATTACTTTAATATCTTCACTAATTTCATTTACTAAATTAAAAAGCTTATTATTTTGTGTTACTTCAGATATTCTAATAATGTCATTATATTTACTTTTTGAAGATAGTTCATTTAAATCAGATATTGTTGTAATATTTAAAATTCTTGCCCACTTACTATAACTCCTAAACTCTTCAAATAATTTCATATGATGTTCATATTTTAGATTCTCATCTGCTTTATATAATCTTGGATAAAGTAGTATAACACAATTATCTTTAATTAATTTAATATCAAATTCAGTCATATACTTAGTATTTATTGGGACTTCTCCATAGAAATAATCTAGAATATTATCTAATTTATATAATGACACACTCGTATTACTAATATATTTTAATGATTTTGCTTTTTCATATTGTTTTGATTTATTATAATAATCAATTGCATCTATTCTTGATACTAATATCTTGTCTATTGATAATGACAGTGCAACTATTTCTCTCATTCTTATTTTTATTTTTTCTACTATTATTTCATCCACTTCAAAATTATGTAATATCTCACAATATATTCCTTTATCAAGTGAGTGCTCTATTTTAACATCACAATTTAGTACATCTCTTACTGCTTTTATAAATATAAAAGATATTCCTCTTTCATATGCCTTATTACCTATTGGGGTATTAATATCATAAAAATCTATTCTGCAATCTTTTGATACTTTTTCATTTAAACTTACTACTTTATTATTTATTGATCCCACTAGTGGATTTTCATTAATATTATTTTTTATTGAATCATAAAAACTAATCATAGATATATCTTTATCTACTTCATAAATACCATCTCTAAATTCGATATTTATCTTACTCATGACTCTACCCCTTTATATTCTACTTACATTTTAACAAATTGATGATAAAATGTCACATTATTTTTTTAAATATACATAATTAGACAATAAAAAAACTAAACATAATGTTTAGCTTTTATTTATATTAATACAAATATTGCAGTAACTGCTACTACTAATAGTAATAATACTACGAATAATTTCCAAATATATTTTAACCACTCTGTATAAGGTATATCAAAGTAGTATAAACCTAATATCAATCCTGCACTTGTTGGTGCCATAATTGCAACTACTCCACTTACTGCTCTTAAAACCATTGCCATTAGTTCTAGTGTTTCACCAGTAATACCTTTTGCAATTACTGTTGAACCAAATATACTACTTGAATATAATATATCTGCTAAGAATGTTGTACTTACAACACTTGCTAGTACTGCAGTAATTACATTAAATGATTTACCAGTAATTTCTAATATAGAGTCTACTGCTGTAACTACAATTCCAGAACTATATGCTACCATTAGTACTACATTAATTAATATTATTGTAATAGCTATTGGTAATACTTTCTTAATTGATGCTGTTACTGTACTAATAAACTTATTAATATCTATTGAATAGATAAAT
>DAOOPL010000060.1:0-1993 GCA_035388245.1 Bacilli bacterium
AGAAGATTATAATAAAGTGTTAAATAATATTTTTTATAATAATTTTGAAAAAATATATGTATTATATGAGTTATATGCATATGATATTGTAAAGAAACTTAAGAAAAATATTTTTTTGAAAGTAGGTAAAAGATGATTAATATAGAAGTAATGTATCCAGAATACATGAATTTATATGGAGATACTGGTAATATAAAATTTTTGGAAAAATGTTTAAATAAGAAAGCAAAAGTACATTTTACGAATTTAAATGATGAACCAAAATTTATTAAAAAAGATATTGATATATTATATTTTGGTCCTTCTACAGAAAAACAGCAAGAAGAGATCATAAAAAAATTATTACCATATAAAAAACATATTAAAAAGATGATCGATAAAGATAAAATAATACTTGCTATAGGAAATGCTCAAGAAATATTTGGTCAGTATATATTAGATATAAATAATAAAAAAATAAAAGGATTAGAAATATTTGATTTTTATTCAAAAAGGGAAGCAAATTATAGATATAATGAATTATGTATAGGAATAACAAAAGATGATATTAAAATAGTTGGATTTAAAAATCAAATGAGTCATATTTATACAGATATTGAAGATGATAATTATTTCCAAAAGATGATATTAGGTAAAGGAAGAAATAGAAATACAAATATTGAAGGAATAAATATTAATAATTTCTTTGGTACATATATAATTGGACCAATATTAATATTAAATCCAAAATTTACTAAATTTTTATTAAATAAGCTTGGGTTTAATGAAACATTGTTATACGAAAAAGATTTATTAAAAGCATATGATAAGAGGCTATTAGAATTTGAAAAATTAGTTAAATAGTATTATTGATTTTAAATATATATAAATGTATAATAAAAGTATTATAGGAGGAAATATGAAAGATAGATTAGTTATTGAAAAAGGAACACTAGAAAATATTCCAGATGTACTTCAAATACTAAAGGAGAATAGTGAATGGTTAGCAAGCCTTGGTATAAAGCAATGGGAACCAGATTATTACTTAGTTAAATTTAATGAAGACTATTATAAAAGAGCAGTAGAAAATAGTGAATTATATGTTGCAAAATTAGATGGCGCTGTATGTGGCACATATACATTTAGAAATTATGATCTTGCTTGGGAAGATGATGGCGTATCATATTTTATATGTAATATTGGTGTAAAGTTGAGTATGCATGGAAATGAAATTGGTAAAACAATGATTGAGTTTGCAAAAAATGAAGCAAAAAATTTAGGAGCAAAAAAGTTAAAATTAGATTGTGTAAGCAATAATGAAAAACTAAATAAATACTTTGAAGATTTAGGATTTAGATTATTAACAACAGTAGTAGTAAATGATAGATATACTGGTAATAAAAGAGTATATGACATTATAAAATAAATTAGAAGAAGTTCTAATTTTTTTTAAAGTGATATGTTATTTTCTAACTAATAATAGTATTGGGAAGGAAATAGTATATGAAATATAGGATTGTATTTCAAGATAGAGTTACTGACTGTGGTTATGCATCCTTAGCAATGATATTAAAATATTATGGTATTAAATATAATGAAAATGATTTAAAGAAAAGATTAAAGACAAATAAAGATGGAACAAGTGCATATAATATTATTATGGCAAGTAAATACTATGGATTAAAAGCAGAAGGATATAAAGTAGATATTAATAATCTATATAATCAAAAAATGCCTTTAATAGTGCATACTATTAAAAATGATTTACAACACTTTATTGTGATATATAACATTGATAAGACTAATAACATTATTACAATTGCTGATCCATCTAATGGACTTATTAAGTTAAGTATTACTGATTTTTTAAATATTTGGACTGGTATTATTCTAGTATTTGAATATAAAAAAGTAATAAATAAACCTAAATCAAAGGATAATAAAGTACTAAGTAAAATAATAAAATCAGAGAAGTATAACATACTATTAATTACAATCTTTTCTTTTATAACAT
>DAOOPL010000061.1:0-1700 GCA_035388245.1 Bacilli bacterium
ATGTACATATATATGTCTCCTATTCTATTACCATTTTACACTCTTTTTTAAAATAAAAAAAGTACTTTTTCAATATTTTAAAAAAACTAGTAATACTAGTTTTATTCGTAATCTCTTTTTTGACTTTTACGACTATTTTTGATTCCTTCTTTTTTAGCATTTCTTCTTCTAATTCCTGGTTTATCATATGCTACTCTTTTTTTCATTTCAGAAGGGAGACCACTTTTTGCTACTCTTTGTTTAAACTTCTTAATAGCTCCGTCAACATTTCCATTTCTTACGGTTACACTTGTCATTATATCCCTCCTTTCATTTTTTAACTAAAAAAATTATATCACTTTTTTTAAAAATATACAAATATTTTTTATTTATAAAAGCATATTAAAAATATGCTTTATTTACTATAATTTACAATAGTTTTTTGATGATATTCTTCTAATTGCACTACCTAGGTATCTACCTAGATCAGTAAATACAGTAACACCTCTTGCTATTGCATTAAATAATGTCCCAGAAATAGAAGCACCAGCTTTTATCTCAGTTAATTCGTTTTTATTTAACTTATTCATTTTACCTCCTTATTTATTTTCTACATTTAAATGGTCTAACATAACCATCAATTACACCAATAATGAAACTAACACCAGCAACAATACCAGCAACAATCCATCCTGCTGCTACTGCTCCTCCATTAATTGATATTAGTTCATGTTTTTTTAATTTATGCACTGTTTATTACCTCCTTTATTCTCCCGTTTTCAAAATATACTACTTTATCAAAAATATCTTTATTTACTAATCTATGAGATATTATTATAAATATTTTATTGGGATAATAGTTAAAAATACTTTTTAATATCTCTTTTTCTCCATTTGCATCAATCTGACTTGTTGTTTCATCAAAAATAACCATATCATTATTACACATAATTGCTCTGCCAATTATTATTTTACTTTTTTCTCCACCTGATAAATTAGATGCATCCTGAAACACGTTACTTTTATTAATAATATTATTAATATCCAATATATCAACAACATTTTGATCTAATTTATTATTTAATACTAAGTTGTTATTTATGCTTTCAGTAAATAACCTTTCATTTTGATCAATGTATGTTATTAATTTTCTAATGCAACTTGATGAAATCTTATCTATTTTAATATCATTAATATATATCTTTGAATTGCTCAACTGCTTATTTAATAGTTTAAATAGTGTGCTCTTTCCAGAACCAGAGTGCCCAGTTACTAATATTTTATCTCCTTTATTAATATTTAAATTAATATTATTAACAACTTTATTTTTGCCATTATATGAATATGATGTATTAACAAACTTAATATTATTTATACATTCAATACTAATACCATCATCATCTTCCTTTTCTTCCGTATATATTTCCTTTAATCTTTTATATGATGAATATGCTTCTTGATAGTCTTGCTCTAAATCAAGAATATTTACTAATAAATCTAAAAATAAATTAACAAAAGTATTTATTATTAAAAGACTACTTAGTTTCATAATATTTAAACTTATTAGTTTAATAGATAATATTATAAATAGTATTGAAAAACACAAATTTATTATACTTTTAATAATATATTGACTATTATACTTATTATTTAGTACTAAAGACTCATTATACATATCATTTTTAATACTATTAATATTATTACCAATATATTTTTCAATA
>DAOOPL010000062.1:0-1551 GCA_035388245.1 Bacilli bacterium
TATTCATTATATAATGATAAATTAGATATATTAAATAAATTATATCAATTTGAAAGTAAAATTTATTATAAAAAAGTATTAATAGATAATACAGATGTTGATATTGTTACTATTAATGATATAGGTTATTATTCTATAAAAATAGTAGAATCAGATACAAGTTTAGTATTTAGGAATATTGGTTATCTTTATATTGGAAATCAACAGGCTGAATATAATATTTATTTTTAGGAAAATAAACTTTATTATGGAGAAACTGAAATAGGATTTGTTGACCCATCCATTGATAAATTCAAATTATTTATTAGAAAAATATTTTTAGATTCCATATTTAGTAGTATTACATATTTGCAATATATCAAATATGATATTGACTATGATAGAATTATAAGCAAAGAGGAATATAATGAATATGAATTTATTCGTTCAACAGATGATGAACTTATATTTCAATTAAGAATATTAAAAAATTATAAAATAAGAAAAGGAACATTAAAAATATATATTAGTTATACAGATGATGATGAAATAATATTATATGATAACCACCACGGTGAACTTGTATTTGTTTACCCAGAACCAAATAAATATATAGAATTTATTACATAGTAGTATGAAAAACTTGGAAAAATGATAGAAAAATATGATAAAAATCCAGAAGAAACTGATAATTTAGAATATATTTATTAGAAAATCTATAATCAGATTACTAATTTAAATACATACTTACAGGAATTGTTATATACAACAACAGTGTATCAATGGGAAATATTTGATAAAATTAGAGATTACCTTATTGAACAAACAATGAATAGTATATTATTAGACGAAAGTACAGTAAATTCTCCAGTACGAGATGAGGAATGGGTTACAAAGATAATAGATGATAATTTATTATCTGTATCGTAGAATATTTAGGGTTATATAGATTATGATAAAAACGAATTAAGAATTGATAGAAATCTTATAAAATATATTGAATTAGATTCATTAGATGTTTCTTTAGATGATGTTGAAACAAATCTATTAGAAGCAAAAGAACTTGAATATACAGATATATTATATTCTACATATAATTTTTATGATCCAAAAATGGAAGTACATTATATCTTAAATTGCTTATTGCAAGAATATGATGTTTATAATTTGTATTTAACATTGCAGCAAAAAACCACAAGATTTATTTTGAATAAATATATATTAAATGAAATAAACAATAAAACATTACAAGAACTTGAAGATATAAACTTATTAACTTATTATAGAATGCTTGTTGGATTTTCATACCTCACAGATATACAGTATGATGCAATATTAAAAACTGAAAAAAATACAGTATTTCCAATTGTATTTAATAAATTAAATCAAGAAATATTTGAAATGAATGATTATACTAAAGTTATATAGAATTTAAATATTACTTTTTAGAATTTTATGAAACTTATAGAACTATCAAAATTAAAATCTCTTTCAACAAATGTATTAACTGATTCTTTTAGTAAAAATAGAATACTATTGTCAACATCAAATTCAAACATAGTTATTAAATTG
>DAOOPL010000063.1:0-1533 GCA_035388245.1 Bacilli bacterium
TGTATTAAAATGGAAATCTATATAGTAGGGATCAGGTTGTGTATTAGCAATAGATGAAAATAATAATTTATATGGTTGGGGAAGAAATAATAAAAATCAACTTGGATTAGTTGATACATAGAACAAGTTAATACCAACACAAATTGGGAGTTTGAAATGGAATCAAGTATAGATTAAAGATACTCATACATTAGCAATAGATGAATCTGGTAATTTATATAGTTGGGGTTACAATGGTTATTATCAATTAGGATTTTCAGATAAAATTGATAGAACCACACCAACACAAGTTGGTTCTTCAATTTGGAAAACTGTTGCTTAGGGTTATGCTCATTCCTTAGCTATTGATATTAATAATAATATTTACAGTTGGGGATAGTGTGGAAATGATGATGGTGAA
Organism: Bacilli bacterium; assembly: GCA_035388245.1. GTDB lineage: Bacteria > Bacillota_I > Bacilli_A > RF39 > UBA660 > DAOOPL01. Next base: position 401 of record DAOOPL010000063.1, read on the forward strand.
TATCATAATTATGGGCAAGTTGGGTTTACAAATTGCAAAATACTACCAGCTAAAATAGATTCTTTTGAATATGATTAGATTTATTAGAATAAATATAGTTCATTTGCACTAAAATATAATCCAACTGAAATACTATCAAAATATTATTTATATTTACCAATTGAAAAAACTGATACATCTTTAATGTTTTATGTTTTCAAATATATAGAAAAAAATTATAATTTATCTTATGACATAACATTTGTTAGAAACAATGATTATTAGTTGATCTTTTCAATAATTAAAACCATTAACAATTTTTAGTTTAGTTCTATATCTTATCTAATTATTAATAAAGAAAATAACTATAATACAGTATACAATTTGTCATTAAAAAATTCTGTACTTGATTATTAGCTAAATTATAATATCATAAAAGAACAAATTCCTGAATATTTAAATAGTTACTATATTAAGTATACAAATACAAGTTTAATATATATGGCATAGTATAATATATTAAAAGAAATATAGCATAACTATTAGTTGATGTTTTCAACAGTATTTTATAATTAGTATATGAAAGATTTTTTAAATATATATAATTTAATAAAAGAAAAAGTATTTGATACTTACACTTTAAACTACAATATATTGCTGGAAGATAAAATAATTGAAAGTAATTTATATTATAATATTTCAACAAAATCATATCTCGATATGTATCCATTAAATTATTATTCTATAAATGAAATTATAAACTTGGTTTACCCAACTTATAATTTAGTATTGGAAACAATAAAAGAAAATTATCTTGAATATTCTACAGTATTTTTTAATACAGTACATTAGTAGTTTTCTTCATCTTATAATCTTATAACATATAAAGAGAAAGTAGTTTATATAGATATTAATCTTTATAAAATTAGAAATGTATCCTATTATTTAGAATATGATTATTGCTACTATTTTGAAAAAGAATATATATTAAATTTTTCTTCTATAAAAAATTATTTGGTTGAGAATACAAGTATTTATAAATTATTATACAAAAATAGGTTGCTATCTGATTTCTATGGTAGTTTGATGTTTATCTATATGATTAAACTGCCAGAGAGAATTATGGAATTTAATCATATAGATAAACATCAAAC